>NZ_JAOQKC010000007.1:0-169432 GCF_025567165.1 Laedolimicola ammoniilytica | reverse complement strand
TTCTTATATGCTTGTAAGTACATAATTTTTGCAGTCATGACACAAGAAAAGCTCCCTCACAGGAAGGAGCTTTGTCTACAGTCTGCAGTTCCGCAAGGAACATAAGGGTATCATGGGCGTGGTGCAGGAGAAGCATACGGTCCGGATGACCCTGAAGCAGTGTGCCAGGGTAGAGAAGATCAAAGGCATCCTGCAGGAGTCCCTTCCGGCATTTCTGGATATGCTGAGAATGGAAGGCTTCACCAATGGATGCGAGCTCTGCGGCGAAATGAAGGAGACCGGCGTAGCTTACGTGGCAGGCAATGCGATCTGTCTCTGTGGCGAGTGTTACGACAAGGTAACCCAGAACGCGGCGGCTTACACTGCCAACGAGAAGAATAAGAAGGAAAACCTGGTGGGCGGTGTCGTAGGCGCTCTCATAGGCTCCCTGCTCGGCGTAGCCAGCATTGTATTGCTGAGCCAGCTGGGCTATGTGGCGGCTATTTCCGGCGTCATCATGGCAGTCTGCGCCCTGAAGGGCTATGAGCTGCTGGGCGGCAAGCTGACGAAAAAGGGCGTCATCATCAGCGCCGTGTTGATGATCGTCATGACCTACGTGGGCGACCGTGTGGACTGGGCCATCATGATTGCCAGAGAACTGGAGACCGACATCTTCTACGGCTATCGCCTGGTACCGCTCCTGCTTTCCGAGGAGATCATCGACATGACCAACTATGTGCTGAATCTGGTACTGGTATATGCCTTTCTGCTGGTGGGAGCTATCCCGACTATCCGGAACGCCATGCGCAAAGACAAGGTGGCAGGAACCATCTGTAAACTGTAAAAAGAAAGACAAGAACGGCCCGGGCTGCGAACCATGCAGCCGGGCCGTTTTGCAACAGCCGGAGTTAATGTCCGGAAACCCCGCCATCCTCGCCCCTCCCGTCTTGTCAAACCCCATGAATCATGCTATAATAGGCGGGTATGTAAATACCGTGCTTTATGGACGGTAGTTTTTTGTTCGTAGAATTTAATAAAAAAAGGAAAGAAGAGGAAGAAACATGAAGAAGATTGAAGAATACGTCAGAAGCATACCGGATTTCCCGGAGGAGGGAATTATTTTCCGCGATATCACATCCGTACTGCAGGATGCGGACGGCCTTCATCTGGCCATTGACTCCATGCAGGCCCTGCTGGACGGCGTGGATTTCGACGTGGTTGTAGGAGCAGAATCCAGAGGCTTCGTGTTCGGTACTCCAATCGCCTATAATCTTCATAAGCCCTTCGTACTGGTTCGCAAGAAGGGCAAGCTTCCCTGCGAGACCGTTTCCCGCTCCTATGCTCTGGAGTACGGTACCGCGGAGATTGAGATGCATAAGGATTCTATCAAGCCGGGCCAGAGAGTGGTTCTGGTGGACGACCTGATTGCCACCGGCGGCACCATCGAGGCGGCTGCGAAGCTGGTAGAGGAGCTGGGCGGCAAGGTTGTAAAGATCATTTTCCTGATGGAGCTGGCAGGCTTAAAGGGCAGAGAACGCCTGAAGGATTATGATGTGGCGTCTGTCATCCGTTACGATGGAAAATAAATAAAGTACAGGGAGACGAGTGAGATGAAAAAGTTTTTCGAGGAATTTAAGAAGTTTATTTCCAGGGGCAACGTCATGGACATGGCAGTCGGTGTCATCATCGGCGGCGCGTTCACCGCGATTGTGAATTCTCTTGTAAATGATATTTTTATGCCGCTGCTCTCCCTGATTACCGGCGGCTTTGATATCGCCGGCATGTCCGTGTCCTTCGGCGTGGGCGACAATGCGGCGACATTGAACTATGGCGCGTTCCTTTCCGCAGTAATTAATTTCCTGCTGATCGCGCTGGTGATCTTCTGCATCATCAAGGCCATGAATACCGCTAAGGACAAGATGCTGAAGAAGCAGGAGGAGGAAGCGCCCGCTCCGACCACCAAGAAGTGTCCGTATTGCATGTCTGAGATAGATATTCAGGCGACCAGATGTCCCCATTGCACATCTGAGTTACAATAAAATTACCGGGGATAAATAAAGGCAGGTGTTGATTTATGGCAGAGACGAAAATCGGTGTAAAAAACAGAGATCAGGAAGTGAATCGCGATGACGAGAATGTGAAGGCCATGCAGGATTTTACCAGTCCTGAGGTGCTTTACAAGGAACTTATCGACAGCGTCCACAGGTATCATCCGTCCACCGATATCTCCATGATTGAAAAGGCCTACAAGATTGCTTACGAGGCGCACAAAGGCCAGATGAGAAAATCGGGAGAGCCGTATATCATTCACCCCTTATGCGTGGCGATCATCCTGGCGGATCTGGAGCTGGACAAAGAGACTATCGTGGCGGGCCTTCTGCACGACGCGGTGGAGGATACGGTCATGACCACCGAGGAGATCGCGGCGGAATTCGGCGACGATGTGGCCCTGCTGGTAGACGGCGTTACCAAGCTGGGACAGCTGTCCTATTCCGCGGACAAGATCGAGATTCAGGCTGAGAACCTGCGGAAAATGTTCCTGGCCATGGCCAAGGATATCCGTGTCATCCTGATTAAGCTGGCCGACCGTCTGCACAATATGCGTACGCTTCAGTACATGAAGCCCGAGAAGCAGAAGGAAAAGGCCCGGGAGACCATGGACATCTATGCGCCCATCGCCCAGCGTCTCGGTATTTCTAAGGTAAAGAACGAGCTGGATGATTTATCGCTGAAATATCTGGAGCCGGAGGCTTATTATGACCTGAAGGAGCAGATCGCTGAGAAGCGGAGCGTCCGGGAAGCCTTCGTCCAGCGTATCGTGGCGGAAGTAAAGAATCATATGGACAACGCAGGGATAGAAGCCCATGTGGATGGCCGTGTAAAGCATTTTTTCAGTATCTATAAGAAAATGGTGAACCAGCACAAGACGCTGGATCAGATATACGATTTATTTGCGGTCCGGATCATTGTGGAGACGGTCAAGGACTGCTATGCGGCCCTGGGTATCATTCATGAGATGTACAAGCCCATTCCGGGCCGTTTCAAGGACTATATTGCCATGCCCAAGGCCAATATGTACCAGTCGCTCCATACGACACTGATTGGCCCCAACGGCCAGCCCTTCGAGATTCAGATCCGTACCTACGAGATGCACAAGACTGCAGAATACGGTATCGCTGCCCACTGGAAATACAAGGAGAGCAGCGACGGCAAGAAGCCGGTGGATCAGCAGGAGGCTGAGAAGATGACCTGGCTGCGCCAGATTCTGGAGTGGCAGCGGGATATGTCTGATAACCGGGAATTTATGAACCTTCTGAAGAGTGATCTGGATCTGTTCTCCGAGAGCGTGTATTGCTTTACGCCCAGCGGAGACGTGAAGACCCTGCCCAGCGGTTCCACACCCATCGACTTCGCCTACAGCGTCCACAGTGCCGTGGGCAATAAGATGATTGGCGCCCGGGTCAATGGCAAGCTGGTGACCATCGACTACAAGATTCAGAACGGCGACCGCATCGAGATCATTACCTCGCAGAATTCCCGCGGACCCAGCCGGGACTGGCTCAATGTGGTCAAGAGCACCCAGGCAAAAAATAAGATTAATCAGTGGTTTAAAAACCAGTTTAAAGAAGATAATATCTTGAAGGGCAAGGAGATGCTGACCCAGTACTGCAAGGCCAAGAGCATCAACATGACCGATATTATGAAGCCGGAATTCCAGAATCTGGTCATGCGGAAATACGGTTTCAAGGACTGGGATTCCGTACTGGCGGCCATCGGCCACGGCGGCCTGAAAGAGGGCCAGGTGGTCAACAAGATGGTGGAGGAATATGAGAAGATCCACAAGAAGGAGATCACCGACGAGAAGGTTATGGAGGCGGTCACCGAGAACAGTGACAAGAAGCTGAAGCTGGCCAAGTCCAAGAGCGGCATCATCGTCAAGGGTCTGACCGACGTGTCAGTCCGTTTCTCCAAGTGCTGCAGCCCGGTGCCGGGCGACGAGATCGTGGGTTACGTGACCCGTGGCCGCGGCGTGTCCATTCACCGGACCGACTGTGTCAATATCATGTGCCTGCAGGAATCTGAGCGCGCCCGTCTCATTGACGCCGAGTGGCAGGATATGGGTTCCGCTTCCTCCGGCGAGAAATACGCGACGGAGATCAAGATTTACGCCAACAACCGCACTGGATTACTGGTAGATATTTCCAAAATCTTTACCGAACGGAATATCGACATGACCCAGATGAATGTGCGGACCAGTAAGCAGGGAACGGCGACGATTTCCATTACCTTTGAAATCAGCAGCAAAGAGGAGCTGCAGAAAATCGCGGAGAAGCTGTATCAGGTGGAGAGCATTTTGGATGTGGAGCGCGCCACCGGCTGATGAGTCCCAGGAGGATAAGATGAAAGTAGAACGCATGGTGTTAGGTCAGATTCAGACCAACTGCTATTTTGCCATAAATGAAGCCACGAAGGAGACCATCGTCATCGATCCGGCGGACCGGCCGGATTCAGTGCTGCGAAAAGCTGTGGATGAGGGACTCACGCTGAAAGCCATTTTCCTGACCCACGGACATGCGGATCATATGCTGGGGGTACCGGAGCTGAAGGCGAAGCTTGGAATTCCGGTCTATGCCTGCGAGGCGGAAAAAGCGCTTCTGGCAGATCCGGCACAGAACCTGTCCCCGGCGCTTTTTCGGAAAAGTGTGTCTTTCGCCGCGGATGTGTGGGTAAAGGATGAAGAGAAGATCGAAGTGGCGGGTATGAAGTTCCGCGTCTTCGCAACTCCGGGCCATACGCCGGGTGGCTGCTGTTATTACAGCGCGGAAGCGGGCGTACTGTTCTCTGGCGATACCCTGTTCGCAGGATCCGTGGGACGTACTGATTTCCCGGGCGGAAGCATGAGCGCACTGGTACGGGGCATCAAAGAGAAGCTTACGCCGCTGCCGGACGAGACAAAAGTGTACCCGGGCCATATGGAAGAAAGCACCATCGGCGCGGAGCGGCGTTACAACCCGTATCTGGGCGGCTGAGCGGCCTCCGCTGCGTGTATACATGAATTGAAGGATAAGATAAATGGTTGAAGTTAAGATAAATGATGAAAGCTTTGCATATGATATTCATTCGCTGATTCAGGCCTTTTATGGCGGCGAGGAGGTGCAGGTTCGTGTGGGGGACGCCTTTACGGAAGAGGTTCCGGTTCAGATGGCTGTGCAAGTCACCGACCAGGACATCAGCTTTTCTATCATTCAGATTGGGGCCTTTCAGGAGAAAGGCCATGTTTATGTGGAAAATCCGGACCGGAAAGCGGTAAAGAATCAGCTGAAGCGGCTGATGTATGACAAGCTCTGCGCTTTCACCGGCGAGACACTTCCCTGGGGTACGTTGACGGGCATTCGGCCCACGAAGATTCCCATGGCCATGCTGGAGGAGGGCAGGAGTAATCTGGAAATCGCCCAGTATATGTGGGAGACCTATGATTGCAGCAAGGAGAAAGCGGCTTTGGCCATCTCCATTGCCAACCGGGAAAAAGAGGTTCTGAAAAATCTGGATTATGAGAACGGCTACAGCCTTTATGTGGGTATTCCGTTCTGCCCGAGCATCTGTCTGTATTGCTCTTTTTCTTCGTCCCCGATTAAGGTCTGGGAGAAAAAAGTGGAGGACTATCTGACAGCTTTATTTAAAGAGATTGCGTTCCTCGGAAAGGCTTATGCAGGCCGGAAGCTGAACACGGTTTATGTGGGCGGCGGCACACCCACGACCCTGACGGCAGAGCAGCTTGACAGGCTCATGACCTGTATCGAGCAGAATTTCGACTTTACTTATTTACAGGAATTGACAGTGGAAGCCGGACGTCCCGACAGCGTGACGCCGGAGAAGCTGAAGGTTCTGAAAGATCATAAGGTTACCCGTATCTCCGTCAATCCCCAGACTATGAACCAGAAGACCCTGGATCTCATCGGCCGCAGGCATACGGTGGAGGAGACGAAGCAGGCCTTTTACATGGCCCGGGAGGCGGGCCACGACAATATTAATATGGATCTCATCGTGGGACTCCCCGGCGAGGACATTGAGGACGTGCGCCATACCATGGAAGAGCTTCGGAAGCTCGATCCGGACAGCATCACGGTCCATTCCCTGGCGGTCAAGCGGGCAGCCAGGCTCAAACTGTTCCGAGATACCTATGAGGAGATGGGCCTTCGAAACAGTCAGGAGATTATGGATTTAACCTATCGGTATTGTGTGGAACAGGGCATATATCCCTATTATCTGTACCGTCAGAAGAATATGGCGGGAAATTTTGAAAATGTGGGCTATGCAAAGGTTGACAAAGCCGGAATTTACAATATACTGATTATGGAAGAAAAACAGACCATTCTGGCGGCAGGCGCGGGCGCTTCCACCAAATTTGTTTTTGCGGCGGACCACATCGAACGTGTGGAGAACGTGAAAGACGTGAAGCAGTACATCGAGCGCATCGACGAGATGATTGAGCGGAAGAGAAGCTTTATGGAGAAAAATGGTTTGCTTTAGGCAGACAGAGGTAGAAACATGAGTGAAACGACCCCCCTTTCCTTTTTCGAGGAGGACGTCACCGAGGAGATCAATCACGGCATCCGGGTGAGCAATCTGGCTTACTGCGTGGCGAAGGAGCTGGTCCTTGGCGAGGCGCGCTGCCGCGAGCTGGCTCTGGCCGGTATGATGCACGACATCGGAAAGCTCTATGTGTCCGGTTATCTCTATGGCCGGGATAAGGACACCCTGAAAATCGAGGAAATGAAGTATGTCCGGCTGCACCCGCGGCTTGGCTACGATGAGCTGATGCGGCTGGATTTTTCAGATTTTGTGGTGGAGAGCGTTCTCTATCACCATGAGAATTACGACGGTTCCGGCTATCCGGAGAATCTGGCGGGGGATCAAATCCCGCTGGGCGCGAAAATCCTGCGGGTCTGCGATGTATACGCGGCCCTGACTTCCGACCGGCCCTACCGCAGCGCCTTCGATTCCGATACGGCAGTGGAGCTGATGATTGACGAAGTGAAAAATTTTGATATGAAAGTATTTCTGGCCTTTCAGCGGGCCATTCACGAAGAGGAATGGCAGGAAAAATGGGCATTGCCCGGGCTGAAGGTTCGGATTACAGAGGAGGAGACCATATGATAACACAGGCACCAAGAGGAGTGGAAGACTGGTACGGCGAGCGGATGCATAAGCGCGCCTGGGTAGAAAAGCAGGCCAGAGAGCTTGCCCGCACCTACAATATGACCGAGATTATTACCCCGATTTTTGAACATACCGTACTGTTCCAGCGCGGCGTGGGCGAGACCACGGACGTGGTTCAGAAGGAGATGTACACCTTCGAGGATAAGGGCGGCAGAAGCATCACCCTGAAGCCAGAGGGAACCGCAGGAGCCATGCGCGCTTACCTGGAGCGCAATATGTACGCGAATCCGGCGCCCACCAAGCTCTACTATGTGACCCAGGCCTTCCGTTATGAGAAGCCCCAGAGCGGCCGTCTCCGCCAGCATCATCAGTTCGGCGTGGAGTTCGTAGGATCTAAAAGCCCGCTGGCAGAGGTGGAGGTTATTTCTCTGGCTGCGACCCTGATTAAGAAGCTGGGCCTGAAGGATGTGAAGCTTCATATCAACAGCATCGGCTGTCCCAACTGTAAGAAGGATTACAATGACGCGCTGCTTGCGTATCTGAGAAAGCATGAGGACGCCCTGTGTCCCACCTGCCGGGAGCGTATGCAGAAGAATCCCATGCGTGTTATCGACTGCAAGGTTCCGGAGTGCAAGGAGATTGTAAAGGACGCGCCCCGCACCATCGATTATCTGGACGAGGAGTGCAGGAATCATTTTGAGGAGCTGAAGGCTCTTTTGACAGAGCTGGAGATTCCCTTTGAGGTAGATACCGGCATCGTCCGCGGTCTGGACTACTATACCAAGACCGTATTCGAGTTCGTGAACTCCGACGGCTTCACGCTCTGCGGAGGCGGACGTTACGACGGCCTGATTCACGAGATCGACGAGAAGCAGGATATTCCGTCTGTAGGCTTTGGCATGGGAATTGAACGTATCCTGTATTTCCTGGAGAAAGAGGGCGTGGAGCTTCCGGCCATGGAGACTCCCGATCTCTATGTGGGAATCCTGGGCGCGGAAGCCAAGGCAAAGGCCTATAAGCTGGTTAATGAGATCCGCAGCCACGGCCTGATCGTGGAGACCGATTACATGGACCGGAGCGTCAAGGCGCAGATGAAGTACGCAAACAAAATCGGCGCGAAAAAGGTCGTGATCATCGGCGCGGACGAACTGGAAAAGGGCGCGGCCAATGTAAAAGATATGGCTACCGGCGAGCAGACCGAGGTTTCCCTTGCGGAGCTTCCGAGCCTGTTTTAAGAGAGACACTGTTACAAGAATAGCGATAGATAAGAGAGGAAAAAACTATGTTTCAGTCAAGAACACACACCTGTAACGAGCTGCGTCTCGCAAACGCAGGTGAAACCGTGACTTTGGTAGGCTGGTATGAGAACCTGCGGAAAGTCAGCAAAAATCTCGGCTTCCTGATCCTGAGAGACTTCTATGGAACCACCCAGGCTGTCATCGAGACCGAAGAAATGATGGCAAGATTAGCAGGCGTGAACACCGAGTCCACCCTGTCCATCACAGGCGTGGTACGGGAGCGTTCCAGCAAGAACGCGGCGCTGCCCACCGGTGAAATCGAAGTGGTTCCCACCGACATTCAGGTGCTGGGACGCTGCCGTTACAACGAGCTGCCTTTCGAGATCAACCATTCCAAGGAAGCGGATGAGAATACCCGTCTGAAATACCGTTACCTGGATCTCCGGAACCCGGCTGTCAAAGAGCGCATCGTACTCCGCAGCAATGTGGTAGCAGAGCTTCGGAGAAGCATGACCGATCACGGCTTTCTGGAGATTACCACGCCGATTCTGACCTGCTCCTCCCCCGAGGGCGCAAGAGACTATCTGGTACCGTCCAGAAATCATCCGGGTAAGTTTTACGCCCTGCCCCAGGCTCCCCAGCAGTTTAAGCAGCTTTTGATGACCTCCGGCTTCGACCGGTATTTCCAGATCGCTCCCTGCTTCCGCGACGAGGACGCCAGAGCAGACCGCTCTCCGGGAGAATTCTATCAGCTGGATATGGAGATGGCGTTTGCCAGCCAGGAGGACGTGTTCGCAGTGCTGGAGGATGTACTTCCGCCGGTATTTGAGAAATACGGTACCTACAATACCGCATCCAAGGCTCCGTTCCGCCGGATCTCTTATCATGACGCCATGGAGGTATACGGATCTGACAAGCCGGATCTGCGGATCGATCTGGTGGTACAGGATGCTACCGAGTGCCTGGCAGACTGCGGCTTCGGCCCCTTCGAAGGCCAGACCGTAAAAGCAGTCGTATTCAGCGATTTCAAGGCTACCCGTAAGGTTATCGACAAGATCTGTGCCGACACTGAGGTACAGACCGGCAATAAGGCATACTGGTTCCGTCTCGACGAGAATGGCGAGCTGGTAGGCGGTATCTCCAAGTTTGTCACCGAGCGCAAGGATCAGGTGGTTCAGGCACTGGGCCTGAAGCCGGGCGATTTCGTAGGCCTGACTGCCGGAAAGAAGCTGGCAGCCCAGAAGACCGCAGGCGCGCTGCGCAAGATCCTCGGCAATACCGTAGAGGGTCACATGACCAAAGAGTGCTACGAGTTCTGCTGGATCGTGGATTTCCCCATGTACGAGATCGGCGAGGAGTCCGGCGAACTGGAATTCTGCCATAACCCGTTCTCCATGCCCCAGGGCGGCATGAAGGATCTGGAGGAAAAGGATCCCCTGGACATCTACGCATACCAGTACGACCTGGTCTGCAACGGCGTAGAACTGTCCTCCGGCGCGGTGCGTAACCACGACCCGGAGATCATGGTCAAGGCCTTCGAGCTGGTAGGACTGGGCGAGGACGATGTGAAGGCCAAGTTCCCGGCCATGTACAACGCATTCTGCTACGGAGCGCCGCCCCACGCAGGCATCGCTCCCGGCGTAGACCGTATGGTGATGCTGCTGGCAGGCGAGGAGAGCATCCGCGAGATTATTCCGTTCCCCATGAACAAGACGGCACAGGATGTTATGATGGGCGCTCCGGCGACGGTAGATCCGAAGCAGCTGGCGGATGTGCATATTGCCATTGTGAAGGATGAGAAAGAGGGAAAAGAAGACTAGTTTGCGGAAAAAGCTCTTGTCAAAATTAGTATAAATTGGTAAAATAACAGTGTCGATAAAGGGTATGTCGTGTGAAAAAGGCGCATATCCGGTCGGCACTGTTTTCTTATGAAACAGGATTCATTTTACACGATATGCAGCGCGGTGTCTTCCGTAGCTGTTCACGAAAGATAAAGGTCTGGATTTCAGTTCGAAATCAACACACCCAAAGTACGCCCAAGGGCGAAGTATGCAAATTTCTCAGAACTGTATCAGCAGTATCTGAACGGGAAGAACATAAAGCTGACAGATGAAAAGAAGCGTGTGATGGTTCCATTTCCCAAGTATGTGGTATTTTATAATGGCACAAGAGATATGCCGGATCGGGTGGAGATGAAGCTTTCGGATTGTTTTTTAAAACCGGATCGGGAGGAAGGAGAACCCTGTCTGGAATGCAAGGCAACAGTATTGAACATCAATGCAGGCCGAAACAATGACATGATGCGGAAATGCCGGAGATTATCGGATTATGCGTATTTCATCGGGCAAATTCGCTGGAAAATGGATGAAGGCTGGTCACTGGAGGAAGCAACAGAGATTAGTATCAGGCGATGCATTGACAGAGGAATACTGGCAGATATCCTGACAAAATACGGAACGGAGGTGTGCAGGATGATACTGACAGAGTATGATGAGCAGGAAGAACGGGAATATCAGAGAGCAGAAGGCCGAGCAGAAGGTCGAGCAGAAGGCGACAGTTTAAGACTGATATCCCAGATTCAGAAAAAACGCGCTAAAGCAAAGCCACTTTCCACGATAGCGGAAGAATTGGAAGAGAGCGAGGAAGTTCTTCGGCCATTGTATGAGCTTGTGACAGAGCATCCAGACAACACGTCAGAAGAATTGCTGGAGCTTTGGCAAAAGGAAAAGAAGTAAAGAAATCTAAACAAAGCTCAGAGAAAGGCGGTAAGTCCTGTGTAAATATTGCAGGATTTTACCGCCTTTTTTATCTTAAGCTATTTTTAAAACTTTAGTACTTGACATTACATAGTAGTAGGTGTAACCTAATAACAGACACAGGAAATGTTGGGAGGGATAGGATGAATCCACAGTTTAAGAAGGGCGTGCTGGAGCTGATTGTGCTGGAGGCGGTGCGCCGGAAGGATCGGTACGGCTATGAGCTGGTGGAGGAGGTTTCCCGGGTCATCGATGTGAATGAGGGAACCATTTATCCATTGCTGAAGCGGCTGACCAATGAACATTATTTTGAGACGTACCTTCGGGAGTCCACGGAGGGGCCGCCCCGGAAGTATTACCATTTGACGGCGGCGGGGATCCTCTATCGGGATTCCCTGGCAAAGGAATGGATAGAATTTCAACAGCAGGTAGGCAGATACCTGAAGGAGGGAGAAGAACAATGAGTAAGGAAGCATTTCTGACAGAGCTTGCGGGACATCTGAAGGTGCTGGAGGAACGGGAGCAGCAGGACATTCTGGATGAATATGCCCAGCATATCGATATGAAGATACAGAACGGTATGTCCGAGGAGGAAGCCATCCGAGATTTCGGGCCGGTGAAGGAGCTGGCGGCGGAGATTCTGGAGGCCTACCATGTGAATCCGGAATATGGCGACAGCAGCCGTCGGGTAAAGATGGATTTTGAGAGCGCAGCCCAGTCTGCGGAGCAGGGGATCCGAAGCGCAGGCAGTTTCCTGAAAAGGGCGGGAAAGAAGCTGGGACAGTGGATAAGCGAGGCCTGCGCCTGGATTGGGAAGCCGATCCATAAGAAGCCTGCGGGAGAGCCTGTGGAGCAGCCGGAGGGAGCCGGAAGCGCGGCCAGACAGTGGACAGCCGCAGACGGTGGAGATTCGGAAAAAAGCAAAGTCGGATATGGTCCGGCAGTTTCTCAAAAAGCAGATGCCAGATCCGAACAGGGCATACTTGGAAAATTCATCGGCTTCTGCCGCGACATTCTGAAAGGCTGCGGCAGCCTCATCGGCAGCGCCGCCCGCGTTTTAAGAAAACTGATTATCTGGCTCCGGCACATTTGCTGGGACCTGCTCCGCTGGGGTGTACGCCTCTGCTGGAACGTATTCTGGTTCTGCGCGGCGGTTTGCTTAGGCCTGGGAACCATCGCAGCCATCTTCTGTTTTGGCGCGCTCCTGATTCTTTGCTTCCAGGGATATCCGCTCATCGGCGTGACATGGATAAGTCTTGGCGGCCTGCTCTGCGGCGGCGCGCTGACCTGCGCGGCCTGGGGTCTGATTCGCCGGAAAAAGACCGAAGAAAAAACCGCCGTCCCGGAAAATGAGGACGATACGTACGGAGAGCCGGAAGCGGGAGATATCGAAGAAAAAGAACCCGACGAGGACGATTTCACAGACGAGGACATGGAAACAGAGGAGGATGAACATGACCAGATTTCATAAAATAACCATTGCCATCTTTTGCGGCGGCATCCTGCTGTCCGGCATCGGCGCGGGCGTGGCCTTCGGAGAATTTTCAAGCCTGTCCTACGGCGGTACGGAGGTGGTTGGCAAGATAGATACGGCTACCAAAGAGATCAGCAGGGAAATCGCCCCGGAGCAGGGCGTCTGGAATATTGACGGCTACTGGGATACAGCTCCCGAGGTGGAAGCCGACGAGAGCATTCCGGAAAATACCGTACTGTTCCGCATTACCTACAATCAGGCTATGGTGGAGCCGCGGATCGAAGAGACCGTCCAGGAAGACGAATATTACGACAACGACGCCGACACCTGGCGGCAGACCCGCACCCCGGCCTTGGAGCTTCACTGCTACTGGGAGAATACGGACGAGAGTGATTTTCAGAATCTAATGGAGGCCAAGGACAAAGTCCTGGCGGGTCTGAAGCGTGGCGAATTGATTTCCGTGGTGGGCGCGCCCCATATCGAGCAGGTACAGATTTTCTACAATCCGGTCAATGAAAAAGATTTGAGATTGTAAGAAAGCTGTAAGAAAATCCTCCGGTGTCCCGTAAGAAAGAAAGGGTATCCTGAAACCACCGGAAAAGGAGAGAGCAAATATGAACGAATGCGTACTGGTAGTAGACGACGACCGGGAGATTGTGAGAGCCATTGCAGTGCTTCTGGAAAAAGAGGGTTATCAGGTGCTGAAGGCCTACGACGGCCTACAGGCCCTGGAACTGGCGGTGGAAAAGCCGGTGCAGCTCATCCTCATGGATGTGATGATGCCGCGCCTGGACGGATTGTCCGCTGTCATGAAAATCCGGGAGCGGAAAAATATCCCGATCATCGTCCTCAGCGCCAAAAGCGAGGAGAACGACAAAATCTTAGGCCTGTCCATGGGCGCCGACGATTACGTGGCGAAGCCCTTTCATCCCCAGGAGCTGGCAGCCCGGGTAAAAAGCCAGCTGCGCAGGTATACCATGCTGGGTGACATCCACGCAGGCGTGTCCGGGGACGAGATCCGAAATGGCCGTCTCACCTATCGCCAGTCCGAACGGACCCTGTACGCGGACGGAGAGCCGGTGCGGCTGACCGCCACCGAGACGAAGATTGTGGAGCTTCTGATGATGAATCGGGGCCGCGTCTTCCCGGCGGAGGAGATTTACCGTCGGGTCTGGGAGGAGGAAGCCTACGCGCCGGAGAATACGGTCATGGTACATATCCGCCGCATTCGCGAAAAGATCGAACTCAATCCGAAAGAACCGGAATATTTAAAGGTGGTGTGGGGAATTGGATACAAAATGGAAAAAATCTAAAATCTGGATAGGCATGCTTGCCTTCTTTCTGGGAATGACGCTGTTGATTTACAACTTCATTTCCATGCTGACACTGATTTCGAACACGGATCTGCGGCAGTCCGATTATCAGAAAACGCAGGAATTTGCCACGACCATGTCGAATCGGCTGGAGGATCTGATCGGCATCGGACTCAAGGGAAAGGACTGGATGGGCTATCAGTACAGCTACAGCGATTCCGGCTATCGGTATGATTCTTATGCGGCAGATACGGTCACAGAGGATAGCGGTACGGTCATATCCGAATGGTGGACGTCTGGTTACTCAGGATCCATGAGCTATGAAGAGGCAGCCACAGAAGCAGGCGGATACAGCACGGCGGATTTTAATGCCTATCTGGAGGAAATGAAAGCCGACCAGAACCTGCGTTACGCGGTGTTTAAAGACGGAAAACTGACCTATACGAACATCGACGGACTGGACGCGGAAAATGCCAGCATCGGCATGGATTTCGCGTCTTGGATCCCGGCGGAGGAGTATAATTTTCAGCTGATCTACAATAAAGACGGTGACGGCAAGGTAGCCATGGAAAAGGACGGCCAGATGGTGGACGTCTACGGCGACGGGATCTACCGGGAAAACAGCCGCTGGGCCGTGCCGGGTTATCAGAATTTCACAGCCGGGGATGAGGCGAAAGCAATCGCAGTCTATCTGGCAGCGGCGAAGGAGCCAAAGCTCTATGTGGTCAGCGGCACAAACGGAACCAACCGATATGGCGGCGTCCTCTACCGTCTGAAGGAGAGTCTGGCGGTAGATAGACGGCAGCTGGTACGCAGCGAAGCCGGTCTGGCGGCGGCTCTCCTTTTGTTACTTCTGGCGTGGGCGCTACGGAAGCCGCGAAGGGCAGGTAGGGAAATCATCATCGGATGGACTGGGAAAATCTGGTTGGAAATCAAGCTGCTGTTCTTCTTCGTCCTTCCGATTTATTTGATTTTGCGCTTCATAGATGAATTTTTAGCCTGGAGCGGTTTCAGCCTGGGATGGGTCGTTTCTTATGGAATCCAGGATTATGCGGCATCAGCGCGGGATTACCTGGCGTCCAATCTGGACGGGATGTTCACCTACTGGTTCCTAATCTTCTGGCCGCTGTATCTGGGCGTCACCGATCTGCGCCGGAATAAAGGACAGCAGAAGAGTGTGATCGGCCGTCTGCGGCGCAGTATTCGAACCCGGGATCTGAAGCAGCCCGTGCAGAAAAAGCTGGTGAAATGGCAGCGGCGCTCCCTGATTCCTTTTGTGGGCTTCTTTTATATGAACCGTGTGCGCAGACTGGCCGAAGATCTGGGCGCACTGACGGAGCAGATCGGAGCCGTCCGGGGCGGCGATATGGGAAATGCGCTGTCTTTGCCGGAGGACAGTGATCTGAAAGCGGCGGCGGAGGACCTGAATAGCATCCAGGAGGGCATGGAGGCGGCCATCCGGGAGCGCACGAAAAGCGAACGCATGAAGGTGGAGCTGGTGGCCAATGTGTCCCACGACATCAAGACACCCTTGACTTCCATTGTCAGCTACGTGGACATTCTGAAGCAGGAGGAAAATCTGCCCGAAGATGTGAAGGACTACATCCGTGTCCTGGGTGAGAAATCCGAGCGCCTGAGTGCCATGGTTCAGGACGTCTTTGAGGTGAGCAAGGCGGCTTCCGGAGAGCTGCAGGTGAAGCCGGAGGAGCTGGATTTCGCGAAGCTTTTGCGCCAGACCCTGGCGGATATGGCAGAACCCATCGAGCAGAGTGGTCTCTCCATGCGGGTGTCTATCCCGGAAGAACCGGTGATGATCACGGCGGACGGCCAGCGTATGTATCGGGTATTCCAGAATCTGTTGCAGAACGCATTGAAGTATTCCCTGCCCGGTTCCCGCGTGTACCTGACGCTTGTGGAAAAAGATGGAAATGCAACGGCGGTCATGAAAAATACATCCGCTACCGAACTGGGCGACGGCATCGATTTCACTGAGCGATTCGTCCGGGGCGATAAGAGCCGGACGGACGGCGGCAGCGGACTGGGGCTGTCTATCGCCAAAAGCTTCACCGAGGCCTGCGGCGGCAGCTTCCGGGTGGAGACGGACGCGGATCTGTTTACGGCGGCGGTGAGTTTCGCGGTGACGGATAACAAGAAAGAAGCGTAAGAATAAGTAAGAAAGAGTGCGGTTTCCGGTATATTAGGAAACCGCAACAAAAAGACAGAGGGATCAATATGTTTATACAGGAAGAGTATTTGGAACAGGCCAGAAAAATTCACCGGGAATGCCCTGTAGTGGACGCACACTTTGATCTGGCGGCGGAGGTCTGTGAACGCCGCCTGGCCGGAGAACAGGGCGTGGTGGAACAGCGGTATCTGCCGCGTTTTGAAGAGGCGGGGCTGAACATTGTCGTATCATCCATTTTCATTAACAACCGGGATTTGCCGGAGCTGGGGCTTCGAAAGGCCCTGGGGCAGATCACAGCACTGAAGGAAGATGTGGAGTCGGTGAACAACCGCATCCGCGTGACGGGAAGCCGCGCGGAACTGGAAGAGAACCTGGCCGCAGGCCGCATCTCGATCCTGCTGTCCCTGGAGGGCCTCGATCCCCTGGGAAATGACCTGTCCCTGCTCCGCACCTTCTATGACCTGGGCGTGCGAGGCGCGGGCCTCACCTGGAGCCGCCGTAACGCCTTTGCCACGGGCTGCTGCACGGCGGGTCAATTCCAGGAGATCCCGGGCGGCCTGACAGAGCTTGGCAAAGAAGCCATCCGGAAAATGGAAGGGCTGGGCATGTGGCTGGACGTGAGCCACTTAAGCAACGATGGCTTCCGGGACGTCTGCGAGGCAGCGGAACAGCCCTTTATCGCCAGCCACTCGGACGCTTGGGCTGTGCATGAAAATTACCGGAACCTGACGGATGCCCAGATTCGTGAAATCGCGGGGCGCGGCGGCGTCATCGGACTGAATGCCTGCGGGTATCTCACGGGCATTATGCCGGAGACCACGACTCCGGCGGAACAGGAGGCCGATGCAGCCCTGCTCCGTCTCTGCGAGCACGCTGAGCATCTGGCGCGCATCGCAGGCCCTGCTCACATAGGCTATGGCTTCGACCTCTGTAAGGGTCTGGAAGAGACCACCCCGCGCATTCAGTTTGAGACAGAGAACTATGACGTGCTGGCCCACCACGGCGAGATGGTGAAGCTGACTGCCGCTTTGTTGCAGCGGGGCATGGATGAAGAGGCGGCGAAAGGCATAGCAGGCGGCAATTTCCTGCGCTATTATCGAAGCATTCTCAGGTAGTATTTTAAAAGCTTACTTCCGTCTTCCACATCCTCCCGTGCATGAGAAAAGCACATCCGCTCCGGATGCCACTGCACCCCGAGAACCGGAAGCCTCTCGTGATACAGGGCCTCGACCACGAAATCCGGCCCGTACTGGGCTGCCTGAAGACCCTCCCCGAAGACTCCGACCGCCTGGTGATGGGCGCTGTTGACCCGCGGAAAGCTGCCATAAAGCTGCGCCGGAAAGGTGCCGTGCGCAGCTTTTGTTATGTGAATTTTGTCCGCATCCTCCCAGGCATGGATAGCCAGGGATTCCGGGCCAAGCTCCTGAATCAGCGTGCCGCCAAAGGCCACATTGATAAGCTGAAGCCCTTTGCAGATGCCGAGTACCGGCTTCCCGGCGGCCATGAAGGCCTGAAAGAGAGAAAACTGCACGGAATCCAGAAGCGAGTCGATATTCCGCGATCCCGCATTTTCCATGTGATAGAAAAAGGGACTGATATCTCCGCCGCCGGGCAGCACAAGGCCGTCAAAATCCGCCGGATCCGGAAGCCGCCCGTCTGCCAGCAGCAGGGACAGCTCCCGGCCGGTTCCGCATAACACAGAGGTATCCGCACCCAACAGCGAAAAAGCCGCGCAGTAATTCCGGGTCTGCTCCAGAAACCCCGCAATCAGAATTTTTTTATGTATCATCCTAAGAACCTGCCTGTATCAAAAGAATTCCTCCTAATATATGCGTCAGTGCGGAGGAAAAGAAGTCCCATTTCTGCTGTCTCGTTTCGACTGAAAACAGGGAAAATCTGGGAAATAAGAAGCAACCGAGGGTCAATAAGTGATGATGGCGTTTAAGGTTTCTTTAAGAATTTATGAATGTCCTTGAAGTTCAAAAAATATATGATATTGTATTACAAGACTAATACAGATGTGGGACAAAATACCATTTCTGTGCAAAAGAAGGAGAACAACATGAGCGCACTGGTGGAGGTAAAAGACATCTGCAAGATCTACAACCCAGGCGAAAATGAAGTCCGGGCGCTGGATCATGTAAGTCTTTCCATAGAAACAGGAGAATTCGTGGCCATCATCGGTCAGTCCGGCTCGGGTAAATCCACCCTGATGAATATGCTGGGCTGCCTGGACACGCCCACTTCGGGAACTTATTTTCTGAACGGTAAGGACGTGTCCACCCTGACCGACGACGAGCAGTCGGATATCCGCAACAAAGAAATCGGCTTCATTTTCCAGGGCTTCAACCTGATCAGCAACCTGACCGCCCGGGAAAATGTGGAGCTGCCCCTGATATACCGGGGTGTGCCGAAGAAGGAGCGGGAACGTCTCTCAGAGGAATCCCTGAAAATCGTCGGCCTGGCCCACCGTATGGATCACAAGCCCAACGAGATGTCCGGAGGCCAGCAGCAGCGCGTGGCCATCGCCCGGGCTATTGCGGCGAAGCCGCCGGTGATATTGGCCGACGAGCCCACGGGAAATCTGGATTCCGGTTCCAGCAGGGAGATCCTGCAGATTTTGAAGGAGCTGTACCGAGGCGGCCGTACAGTCATCCTGATTACCCATGACAACGGCATCGCAGCCCAGGCCAGGCGGGTCATCCGTATCATGGACGGGCACATCGTAGACGATTACATCAATGAAGATGTCACATTTTAAAGAGAAAGAATGAGGAGCGGAAAATGGAAGAGAAAAAGAGCCTGATGGAAGAATGGGAAGACGACGAGCTGACCGCAGAACAGGAAGATCAGAAAGCAAAGAAGGGCCTGTTCAAAAAGCGCGCCCCGAAGGAAAAGAAAGCGAAGAAAGAGAAAACCCCGCTGACCCCGGAGCAGAAGAAAAAGCGCCGGAAGCGCATCATCATCGGAGGCGTGGTAGTTGTGGTATTGGCAGTGACGATTCTGCCGAGAGCTTTTTCAGGCCCCAGCTATCCGGTGGTCAGCGTCCGGGAGGTGACACTTGGCAGCGTGACCCAGGCCGTGGACGGCAGCGGCACCGTGGAATCCCAGGAGGTCAAGACCTATTTCTCCCCGGTATCGGCGACAGTATCTGATTTTGACCTGCAGGTGGGGGACACCGTGGAGGCAGGCGATACTTTGCTTACCTATGACGGCGCCGAGCTTGACGACCTCTACAGGCAGGCCGAGCTCACCGGAAGCGCAGCTAATTATGGCTACAGGGATTCCATTGAGAAGGACAATAAAAACGCGTCCGAATACAAGCGCTCTTCCGAGGCCCTGGATATTATCAACCGCCAGCTGGACGAGGAGGACGACAATGTGGATCACCTGAACAAGCGGGTCAATGAGTACACCGGCTATCAGGGAGATTCTTCCAATAAGCTGGCCGATCTGAGAAGTCAGCAGGATGCGTCCAAAGCGGCCATCGCAGCCCTGGATGCGGCGAACCGGGAGCTGAAGGACGCCCAGTTTGCCCTGGACAATTCCACCCTGGATAAAACAGGCGAGGATTACAAAAAGCTGCAGGACGCGGTGACCGTAGCCCGGAACGCGGTGACCCAGGCCACGAAGCCGGCAGCCGACGCCCAGGCCAGCCTTCCGAATATCGAGAAAAGCATCCAGGAGGAGCAGGAGCATTACAATGACATCGTGAAAAAGCTGGACAGTTATCAGGAACGTCTGAAGGACGCCCAGGAAAATAAGAGTAAGCTGGAGACCAGCAAGTCCAAGGAGGAGGGCATCAAGGATTCCAGCGACGCGGCAAAGCTGTCCGGTTCGGCAAAAAGCCAGCTGGCAGCTCAAAATAATCTGAGTACGCTGGAAGCGCAGATGACAAAGGATGACATTCAGCAGGGTAAGGATGGTATAAAGGCTGATTTCTCCGGCGTGGTGACGAAGGTGGCGGCGGTGGCAGGCGGCCCGGCAGCCAAGGGCGGCGAGCTTTTTACTGTGGCCAGCAGCGAGGATGTGGTGGTGGAAATGAGCATCACCAAGTACGATCTGGAGAAAATGGAAGAGGGTCAGAAGGCCACCGTGACTCTGGCAGGCCATACCTACGAGGGCACCGTGCAGAAGCTCAGCCGAATTGCCGAGAAGAACGAAAAGGGTACCCCGGTGGTTTCTGCCCAGGTGAAGATTGACAACCCGGACGAGAACATTTATCTGGGACTGGAAGCGAAGGTGAACGTACAGGGCCGCTCCGTGAAGGATGTGCTGGTGGTACCGGCTGAGTGTGTGAATTCCGGTCAGGACGGCGATTTCTGCTATGTGGTAAATGCGGATGGCGTCGTAGAAAAGAAAATGATTGAAAAGGGCCTGAGCTCCGACGATTCTGTGGAAGTGAAATCCGGCCTGGCAGCAGGCGACAAGGTCATTTCCGGCGGCCTGACCACCGGTATCGAAGAAGGTATCCATGTCACCGCAGTGGAGGAGTAAAAATGGCGCAGCTATATGAATATATGAAAATGGCCCTGGATAATATCCGGGCCAACAAGGGGCGTTCCTTCCTGACTATGCTGGGCATCATCATCGGCATCTCTTCGGTCATCATGATTATGTCCATCGGCGGAGGCGCGAAGGCGGAGATGAGCGACGCACTGAACGCCATTGCCGGAGGCCAGATTTACATCTATTCCAATACAGACGGCGGATCGGATGAGCAACAGATTACGGTAGAGGATATGGCAGCCATCAAAGAGAAAATTCCCCATGTGAAGGGCGTAACGCCTTCAGACAGTATGTATGGCAGTATCCTGACGCCGAAAGGCACCTTTGATGTATACGCAACCACAGGTACGGCAGATCTGGAATATACCCATAATCCGGAAATGGTGGCAGGTCATTATTTCACGGATTCCGATGTGGAGGCTATGAATCTGGTGGCTGTGGTCAGTCAGAACGACGCCATTAAAATGTTCGGAACCGATGACGTGCTCGGCATGACCGTGGAGGCGACCATTTACAATGTGACCCAGGAAATCACGATCTGCGGCGTTATGAAATCTGAGGACGAGGGCGGCATGATGGGGGCGATGATGGGACAGGAAAGTTATGTGAATTTTTATATGCCCTACACAGCCAATTATGCCTTTGGCTATGAACTGGATTCCTTTTACGGCCTGAATATCATTTCAGAGGGAAGCCAGTATTCCAGGGAAGCAGGCCAGGAGGCTTTGAATCTGCTGGCAAGTCGACATCAGACCCAGGGGGAAGACGCCTTCATGCTCCAGGACGGCGACAGCGAGATTGCGCAGATCACCAGTATACTGGATATGATTACAGCGTTCATCGCCCTGGTGGCAGCCATCGCCCTCCTGGTCGGCGGCATCGGCGTCATGAATATCATGCTGGTATCTGTCACTGAGCGCACCCGGGAAATCGGTATCCGCAAAGCTCTGGGAGCCCGCACCGGCTCGATTATGATGCAATTTCTGGCTGAATCTGCGATTATCACCTGCATGGGCGGCCTCATCGGCATCGTGCTGGGTCTCTTAGGAGCCTACGGCGTCTGCTCCCTGCCCGTGCTGGGTTTCAAGCCGGCCATCAGTGTCATGACCATCGTGCTGGCCACCGTATTTTCCTCCGCCGTGGGTATCTTCTTTGGAATCTATCCGGCGAAGAAGGCGGCGCGTTTGAGTCCCATCGAGGCCCTGCGGCGCAATTAAACAGGAAGAGAAATCTGGAATTTCATCGACAATCCGTGACAAAATGTCGAAAAATGTCGAAATTTTATCCGGCAGAAATGCAGCTTTTTGCTTGCATTCTGCCGGATTTTGTTATAGTATGAAGGCACGGATTCCTCCGCATTCAAGCGGAGCATTCATTCCGGCAGATCGCCGGTTTTCACCAAGGAAGAACGATAAAAGACGGGGAAGGGCAAGAAGATAGGAAAGAACAGGCAAACGCGGACCGCTTTGGCTGCCTGGACGGACAAGGGGCATACCAGACGCATCAATCAGGATGGGATCCTTTTGCAGCAGGCCTCTGAAGGGGGATGGGAATGTGTGCTGGCCGCAGTCTGCGACGGACTGGGCGGCTTACAGAAGGGAGAGCTGGCCAGCGCCGAGGTCATCCGGGGGCTGGCCGGGTGGTTTCGGACAGAATGGCCGCGCCTCAGGGAGCAGGCAGGCGGCGAGGCGGAGATTTTGAAGTCCTGGGACAGGCTTCTTGTGGAAAAAAATCAGGAGCTGGTAAATTATGGAATTCAAAATGGATTGCAGCTGGGGACCACGGTGTCGGCGATGCTCCTGGCGGATGGCTGTTATTACATCCTCCATGTGGGCGACTGCCGGATCTATGAGATTACCGGGACGGGAATCCGGCAGCTGACCCGGGATCAGTCCTGGGCGGCGGAGGCGGCTGAAAAAGGGATCCTGACGGCAGAGCAGGCCCGTCGGGATCCCAGACGCAGCGTGCTGCTCCAGTGCGTGGGTGTGGCGGAAAGCGTCCGTCCGGTGTACCTGCGCGGAAAATTGGAGCGGGAAGCCCTGTATCTTGTGTGCAGCGACGGCTTCTGGCATGAGGCCGGGGAGCAGGAGTTATATGAGCGGTGCCGCCCGGAGCGGCTGACCGGGGAGCGCGCGATGCGGGAGGCCTGCCGGAGCATCATCCGTGAAAACCGCAGGCGGGGAGAGACAGACAACTGCTCCGTGGTGATGGTGCGGACAGGAAACGGGGCGGCTCTATGCTGAAAATCGGTTCGGTCATCGGAGGAAAGTACAAGATCTTAAGCGTCATCGGCCGGGGCGGCATGAGCGTCGTGTATCTGGCGCTGAACGAGGCGGCCAATAAGCCCTGGGCGGTGAAGGAACTGCTGAAAAAAGAAGCCTGGGAGCGGGAGGCGGACCGGCGGGAGATTGAGATGATGAAGCGCCTTCGGAATCCCCATCTGCCGGGAATCGCGGATGTCATCGAGCAGGGGGACAGCCTGTTGATTGTCATGGATTACGTGGAGGGCCGCTCTCTGGAGGCTTTGTTACAGGAATCAGGCGCGCAGCCGGTGGAGTCCGTGCTGGCCTGGGCCATTCAGCTCTGTCAGGTGCTGACTTACCTCCACAGCCAGTCGCCGCCGGTGATTTACCGGGATCTGAAGCCGTCCAATGTGATGCTGAAGCCGGACGGCACGATTGTGCTGATTGATCTGGGCGCGGCCCGGGAGTATAAGCCCGGGAACCAGACGGATACGGTGGCGCTGGGAACCAGGGGCTACGCGGCTCCGGAGCAGTACGAGGAGCGGGGACAGAGCGACGCGCGGACCGATATCTACAGCATGGGGGTATTGATGTTCCGACTGCTGACCGGGGAAGGCCCCCATCTTCTGCAGCCGGTCCGGAAGCTGCGCCCGGAGATACCGACCGGATTGGAAGCGGTGATAAACCGCTGTACCGGAGTCCGGAAGGAAGAGCGCTATCAGAACTGCAGAGAGCTTGGCTACGCATTGGAGCATTACCGGGAGCAGGACGAGCAGTTTCGACGGGAACAGCGAAGAAAGCTGAGACGCTTCGGGGCATTGGCGGCGCTGACACTGTTATGTTTCGTTCTGGCGGGCGTCTGCGCCGGGCTGGAAACACGGGAACGGAACGATACATACGAAGCCTGGCTTCGGAACGCCCGGAACGCGGGCACCAAAGCCGAGGAAATCGCGTCTTACCAGAAGGCAGTCTCCATAAGTCCGGCGCGTCCGGAGGCCTGGCTGGGACTTCTGGAGGAGGGCTATCTGGACGACGGTCTGCTGACCGGGGCCGAGAGCAGGGAACTGCGGAGCTTCCTGCTGGGGACGGACAGGGATGGGCGTACCCGGGAGCTCTTATTTCGGGAAAATAAAAAGGGCTACGGGCTCTTTGCCTATGAAGCCGGAATTGCCTATTTCTACAAGTTCGAGGAGACAGAGAATAAGAAGAGCGCGAAGGCCTATCTGAAGGCAGCGGCGGAATCGGGCGGCCTTTCGGAGCAGCAGAGGCGGAGGGCAAAGCGGCTTCTGGCTATCGCAGAGTATTACGGCAAGATCGGCGTGGCGGATGAGGCGGGGGACGACTATGTGGACTACGGGGACTACTGGAGCGATCTGCGGGAGCTGACAGAGGGCAATCTGGTGGAGGAAGACAATGCCCGTACGGCCCTGGTGCTCTACGAGGAGCTGGCGGGGCAGATTCTGGCCCGGGGAACAGAATTTCAGAGAGCGGGAGTCACCGAACAGGAGCTGCGGGCCTGCCTGACAGAGCTGCGGCAGCATCTGAAGAGGGATTTCGCGGAGCTTCCGGAGTCCAGGCGGCTTCTTTTACAAAATGAAATGGAAGAACTTGGAAATGTAATAGATCAGGCAGAGCGGACTTTGGAAACTGTCCGCAGACAGGAGGAATGAGATGGAACAGCTGGGAATGCGGACTGCGTTCTATCACAGCCTGTCCCGTTATCTGGGCGCGGGCGGTGCGGCGCTTCTGGCCGTGACAGTGGGCTTCTTTTTCCGGGAAAGACTGGGATTTACCATAGGCTTTCTGACCGGCTTCCGAAAGAGGCGGGAGCTTAAAAAGGAGAGCCGGGAGGAAAAGACGGAGCTGCTGAAAAGCAGGTTCCGGATCGGGCGGGAAATCATCCGGGTGCATACGGGAGAGAGGATCAATGGAGGAGAAGTGTGAGACAGAAAGGGATGACATGGCTGCTGATAGGCCTTGTGACAGTCTGTGGCTGGTTCTGCGTGGAGCGGACGGTACAGGCCGAGCAGGAGGGGGAAACAAAGCAGGAGGTGACAGGAGCGAAAGAAGATGATGAGGAAGCGCCGGAGTTCGGGGAAGTCCGGCTGTCGGCTGACGGTCCTTCGGCGGAACCGGTACAGGTGCTGGCCCGGGTGACAGACGGGGGAACGGTGGCGGAGGTCTGGATGGAAAATGTGGAGGAACCGGAGGAGCGCTGCAGGCTGGAAGAGACGGGGGAGGAAGCGGTCTACAGCTGTGAAGTGGACACGGATTCCTGGAAGAAGGCTGCGTACCGGCTCATGGCCGAGGATGCCGCCGGGAACCGGGCGGAGTATCCGGCGCTTCTGAATATAGAGCTCGATAAGCTCCCGCCAGACGCAGAGCCCATCTGGGTGCAGTATCGGGTGGACGGAGGTAAGCCGGAGAAACCGGAACGGTTTCTGGACAGGCTGGCGGCTGGACTGAAAAAGCTCTTTGCGGGCGATCAGATCGAAGCGATGTTGTATCTGCGGGACGAGGGCTCCGGAATCAGGGAAGCCACGGTGAGTTTTGGCGGAGCAGAGTACAGGGTGGAACCGGAAACGGGCAGGTATGCGGTGATCGAGGGCGAGACTTACGAGGTGCTTCCACTGCTTCTTACGAAAGAGGCGGCGGAGAGCCTGAAGATTGAGCAGATCCTCGACCGGGCCGGGAATGCGGCGGAGGGGATAGAAGCAGTGCAGCCAGTGGAAGGAAGCAGGATTCTGATTCTTGACCGCACCGCGCCGACCGTGGCAATCAAGCTGCCCGGGGAGCAGGCCCGGGAGGCGGGAATCCGCTATTATGCCGGAGCGGCGGGAGAGAAGGAGCAGGTGACTCTGACCTTCCGGGAAGCACAGTACGCGTGGCAGACGGACGAACAGGGAAAACCGGTGAGGCCGGAGATTACAGTCCGGAAAAATGGAGAAAGCCTGGAAGATGTGGAGATCGCATGGGGAGCTTTTCAGCAGGGACAGCTGGAGGCGACGCTTTCCCTGCCTTATGAGGAAGATCAGGAGACGGAGTACCGGATAGAGGCCACGTATCAGGACGGCTCCGGCCATGTCCTGGAAGCGGCAGAGAACGGAAGCGGGGGCCATGTGACAGCGGAAGGCCGGTTTGTCAGTGACACCCTGGTTCTGGATGCCAGACCGCCGCGGCTTACCCGGTTTGCCGTGGAGGGTGAGACGGATTATCAGGTGGAACGGCAGGGGGAGAAGCTGCCGGTCTACCGGAATCGGGAGGGCGCGGATACCACACTGATTTTTACAGTGGAGGACGCGGAAAAATACTGGCGCAGAGAACAGCTTGTGATACGGGTTCTGGAGGCGGCGACGGAGCGGGAAGTGGAACGCCTGCAGGGAGACAACCCGAAGCTGCGCTGGGAGGATGCGGGCGATCTGCATACGGGACAGCTGGAATTTGACGGCGAGCCGGGGCAGGAGGGCTGCTATCGGGTGGAGCTTGCCTGTCCGGATCAGGCGGGCAATCCCCTGAATGGAACCGGAACATACGAGAGTGACGGCTTTATCCTGGATCACTGTGCGCCGGTGGCGGAGATCCGCTATGCAAAAGCCGTTCGCATGGTGACGGCAGAGGGAACGGATCTGCCGGAGAACGCAGGACCCCGGCGGGAGTACACATCCTATTACCGGACAGAGATACAGGTGGAAGTGGAGATAAAGGAGCAAAATGCCGTGCCATTGGAGCAGGAGGGTGAGCTGACAGGACTTTTGGATTTTCACTTCCTGGTAAATGGCACAGAGGAGAAACCCGGGTGGGAGAAGGACAGCGAGGATCAATATACAGCGCGCTTCACATTTACCCGGGAAGGGGATTATCGGCTGCGGCTCGCCTATGAGGACGCGGCGGGAAATTTGGTGGAGTGCGAGGGACAGACGGAGGATGGGATCTGTGAAAGTCCGCTTCTGGTATTGGATCGGACGCCGCCGCTCCTGAGTGTGGACACGGACCGGGAGCCGGACGCAGTGTATCAGGAAAGACGTTATTTTACAGAAAATACGGTGCTGCGGCTTACGGTTCAGGATGAGAATTTCAGGTTGGGTGAGCTGAAGGAAAGTCTCCGGCGTATGACGGCGGTGGACAGCGAAGGAAAGGCGGTGGAGGAGACTACGCTGGCAGCGGCCATCGAGGGCCTGAATGGGAACCGGATCCTGCGGGGAAGCGGAAAGGTGGAGCTGCCTCTGAGCACCGAGGCCAATTACCGGATTCCCGTCATATTTACAGATCTGGCGGGCAATCCGGCTGTCTGGCAGGAGGAGTCGGAAAGCAATTCCGACGGCTGCCTTGAGATGACCGTGGACAAGACAGATCCGGAGGCGCCGACATTGACGGAGAGTGGAGGCCTCCGGGGAGGCTACGGTCCCTTCGGCTGGATCTTTGCGAAGCAGACCCTTGTGCTGACCGGCAGTTCCAGGGATCAGACAGCCGGAATCCGAAAGCTGCGTTTCCGGATTCTGGATGAAGAGGGAAAGGAAACCCTGCGGGAGCAGGAGCTGGAACCGGCTGTGACAGGGACTTTTCGTATCCTGCTCCCCATGGAACAGACGAATTTTAAAGGCCGGGTGGAACTGGAAGTATTTGACAGTAGTGGCCGGAACGCAAAGGTACAGAAGCATTATGGAATCGAGAGCGGGGAGAAGCACCAGGAAGCGGGAACGGCGGCGCTCACCATCCTTACAGAGCCGGGCAGAGTCGTGGGCGGCCATCCCTGGTACAACGGGGATGTGGAGATTCGGGCAGACTTCCAGGACAGCTATACGGGGCTTGGAAGCTATGCGATCACCGCGGACGGAGAGCGGAAAAAAGCCCGGAATTACCGGGAGGAGGCAGACGGACAAAGTGGGCCGGTGCGGGAAGCCTCGGAGACGCTCCGGCTGGAGGCGACCCAATATAATCGTAACGATATACAGGTGACAGCGTCCTATACGGATAACGCGGGGCATACGGGGGAAGCCCGGAGGACACTCTCCATCGATATGACGAAGCCGGAGATCCGGGTGACCTATGATCGGAATCAGCCGGAGGGGGACGGCCTGTACCGGGAACCCCGGACGGCCACGGTGACCGTAAAGGAGCGGAATTTTGATCCGGGGGACGTGGAATTTTTCATCACCAACACGGAAGGCAGCCTGCCGGAGATCAGTGGCTGGAGCCACAGCGGAAGCGGGGAGGAAAGCCTGCACAGCTGTAAGGTGGCTTTTCAGGAGGACGGAACCTATACCTTCCGGATGGCGGTTATGGATCTGGCGGGCAATCAGGCGGTGTCCGAAGGAACGGACACCTTTACCATCGATCGGACGCGGCCGGAGCTTCAGGTATCCTGGGAGGGGCCGGAGGCCAGGAACGGCAGCTACTACCCGGCGGAGCGCAGGGCGCGGATTCAGGTGCGGGAGCTGAACTTCGATCCGGGACGTGTCCGAATTGAAGCTGCGGCAGCGGAGGGCGAGACGCCGATCCCTTCCGTATGGCAGAGTAACGGCGAGCTCCATACTGCCTTCGTAAGCTTCGGAAAGGACGGACGGTATGCATTAGCCGTGTCGGGCGCAGATCTGGCCGGAAATGAGATGGAACCCTACGAAGAGGCGGAGTTCGTGATTGATGGGACGCCGCCGGAGCTGGAGCTGTTCGGCGTCGGGGATCAGTCGGCCAACCGCGGGGAGGTTCGCCCGGGAGTCCGATACAGTGACGCACATCCGGACAGGGAAAGTGAAAGAATCACCTTAAAGGGCTGCCACAATGGAACGGTGGAGCTGACAGGGCAGACGTTGTGGACGCAGCAGGGCCTGGAGTGGCAGATGGACAATATTCCGGAAGAGCAGGAGCTGGATGACCTGTACCGGCTGGAGACGGAGGTCGCTGATCTGGCGGGAAATCTGAGCCGGGCGTCCATAACATTTTCGGTGAACCGCTTCGGGTCGGTCTATACCATGGATGCGGACACGGAGAAACTGGCGGGAAAGAACGGTCTGTATTTTACGGACCGGGAACCGGAGCTGGTGGTGACAGAGACCAATGTGGACACCTTAAGCTTCCACTCCATTACCTGCAAACAGAACGGGATCACCAGGATCCTTACGGAAAATCAGGATTTTCAGGTAACGGAACAGACCCGGCCAGACGGCTGGAAGCAGTATACCTATCGCATCGGCAGGAAAAATTTTCAGAGGGAAGGGATCTACGCAGTCACCATTTATTCGGAGGATCGGGCGGAAAATGCCTCTGATAATAACAGCCGGGGAAAGAGCCTGAATTTCGCCGTAGATAAGACGGCTCCCAGTATCGTACTGTCCGGCGTGGAGGAGCAGGGCAGCTACCGGGAAAAACGACGTCAGATTCTGCTGGATGTGCAGGACAACCTGGGTCTTCGGGAGGTACAGGTTCATCTGGGGGATCAGACTTTAAGCTACAGTGGTCAGGAGCTTCTGGAGACGGATGGAAGAGCATCCTTTTATGCGGAGAGCGCGGGGGACTGGCAGGAGCTCACGGTGGAGGCCGTCGATCAGGCCGGCAACCGGGCCGGGACAGAGCCCATCCGTTTTCTGGTGACGCCCAGCATCTGGATGCAGATTTTCCGGAACCGGAGGCTTATGATGACTGCGGTGTCGCTGTCTCTGGCGGGACTTCTGGCAGCAGGACTGCTTTTACGGAAATTTTTTCGGGGCAGGAAGCAGATTCTCACTTTTAAAGAAGAGGAAACTATGCTACAATAACAGACAGTGCTGTTATGCGAATAGCAATGGCCGCATGCAAAGGAGAGAAGAAAGATGCCGATTAAAGTACAGAGTGATTTGCCGGTTCGGGCAATTCTCGAACAGGAAAATATTTTTGTCATGGATGAAAACCGGGCCTTGAGTCAGAATATCCGCCCGCTGAAGATAGGAATACTGAACCTGATGCCGCTGAAGGAAGATACGGAGCTGCAGATCTTACGCTCCCTGTCCAATACGCCGCTGCAGCTGGATATTACCTTTATTACAGTCAGCAGCCATGAGTCCAAGAATACGGCGCAGAGCCATATCAATAAGTTCTATGAGCCCTTCTGCGAGGTGAAAAAGCGCCGGTTTGACGGCCTGATTATTACAGGCGCGCCGGTGGAACAGATGGCTTTCGAGGAGGTCGATTACTGGGACGAGCTGGTAGAAATCATGGACTGGGCCGATGCCCATGTTACATCCACTTTCTTTATCTGCTGGGGGGCCCAGGCGGCCATGTATCATTTTTATGGCCTGAAGAAGCGCCTGCTTCCCCAGAAGCTCTTCGGACTCTACCCGCATAAGGTGGAGAACCGCAAGGAGCCGCTGGTGAGAGGCTTTGACGATGAGTTTTACGCGCCCCATTCCAGACATACTACGGTGGACGCGGAGGAAATCCGCGCCTGCAAGGATCTGACCATATTGGCCGAGTCCGACGAGGCGGGAGTATTCATCGCCATGGCAGAAGAAGGCCGCAAGATCTTCGTGTTCGGTCATCCTGAGTACGACCGTGTGACCCTGGAGAAAGAATATCTGAGGGACAAGAATAAGGGGCTGGACATCCAGATTCCGAAGAATTATTTCCCGGATGACAACAGCGACAACAGGCCGCTGCTCATGTGGAGAGCCCACGCCAATACACTGTATACGAACTGGATCAATTACTACGTCTATCAAAACACGCCCTATGTGTGGGAGGACGAGGAGTAGAAAGCCAGCAGAGAAGCCGGCCTGCGGGCAGGTTTATCCGGGAAAGTTCCATGCGCGGTTCATTTGGGCCGGCATGGAATCTTCCCGGGAACAAAAGATAAATTCTGAAGAACGGATCCAAAATTCTGATTTTCATACGATCTGACAGATTCTGATAAATTACCATCGATAAGCGAGAGAAAAGTGAATAGAGAAACAGGGAGGAAAGTTTGTGAAAAAGAATGGGCGATGGAGTCCCGGAAAGAAGCTCCTGCTGTGTTTGCTGACGGCTTCTATTTTGATGGAAAATATTGGAATCAGCCAGAAGGCGTATGCCATGGAAATGGAAGCGGAGCCGCAGCAGCTGGAGGAGATACCGGAAACAGATGTGGATAAGACGGAAGAGGAAAAGGGAGAAGCAAAGGAAAAGACAGAAGCAAAGGAAAAGACAGAAGCAAAGGAAAAGACAGCGGAAGAGGCAAAATCAGAAGATATGGAAAAAACAGAAGTGGCAGGCGGAGAAGCAGAGAAGCTGTTAGCGGAAGAGCTGGAAAAACGGATCGAAGAATTCCCGGAGGAATCTGCGCTCTGGTGGCAGGATGCGGCAGAACTGGCAGAAACTTATGAGATATTTATGGACCTATGTGACTTTTACGAAGAGCTGAGCGAGGAACAGCAAAAACAGGTGGATATGGGAAAACTGGAGGCTGCCGGACAGTTTTTCGCGGCCTGGACGGATCCAGTGTCCCTGGTCAATACCGGCGATATCGGCAGCATTCCCTCGGAATACGGCGCGGGTCTGATTTATCGGGGAAAACGAAGTACGGCCATCTACGGCCCCGGCTGGCTGGATGGCAGGTATGCGCAGAATTACGCGAAGGATCCGGATATCTATATCCGCTATCCGGAATCCGGCAGCTGCTATGTGGACGGAAGACATACTCAGGTGGACGTGGTAGTCTACTACTGGCTGACGGAGGGAGAGGCCTTTGTGGCGGACCGCTTCGGCGAGGATCAGGTGTCCATCGGTTCTCCGGCCTGGTGCGGCTACAAGCCCCAGGATTTTACCATTGAGATGGAATATCATTTCTTCCGGGCCGGGACGGACGAGGAGCTGGCGGTGAACGGCTATCTCTTTGCCCATGATTTGGATATGGGCGAGGGAATCTGCGGAAAAACCGGAGCAAGAGGCTACTATACTTCGGAGAACACCACCATGAAGTGGAAGGGACAGTATGTGACCGGAACTGTGGATGACGACCGCTTGGACTATTCCATGAGCGTGGGCGTGGCCTTCCATTCGGATCCGTCGGCTCCGTTCCATGTGAGCTATCACGGCTGCGAGTATTACACCATAGAGTTGTCCAGTGTGGGCGTGGACGGTCAGCTTCCGAAGAATTACGGCAATCTGCAGGTGACGAAGCGTCTGGTAAATGGGGGCAGTTATGCCACATCCCCGGCAGGCTTTTCCATTCGCCTGCGGGGAACCTCGGCCTACGGCGACGCGGTGGATAAGACAGTGGTCACGGACGCTTCGGGACAGGCGTCCTTTTCCGGAATCCCCATGGGAACCTATACGGTGACAGAACAGGGGGCGGCTTCCTGGTGGGCGGTACCGGCGGGACAGACCGTCAATATCGAGCCGGGACAGACCACCAGCTGCACAGTAAGCAATATCTACAAGACCGGAAATGTGGAGATTCAGAAAAAGATCGAGACAGCGCCGGATGCAGCCTACAATGCGGAGGCAGAAGAAAAGCGGCATTATAACACAGCTCTTTCCGGTTTTGCTTACAGACTCAGCGGAACTGCGGATTCGGGCGTGAAGGTTCTGCGGTACGGTGCCACGGACACAGCGGGGAGGCTGGTGTTTTCAGATGTGCCGGTGGGAACCTACCGGGTGCAGGAAGTGAAAGCCTCGGAGGTCCCGGCGGCGGAAGCCTGCAAAAAGAATGCCACCCAGGAGCTATTCCAGTATGTGATTCCCGGGGCGCAGACCGTAAAGGTGACATATGACACAGCGGGACAGAAAGGCAATACGGTCCGGGCAGAGTTTCAGAACAGGCTGAAGAAATGGAAGTTTTCCGGAAAACGGAAGAAAACAGATCAGGAGCTTTTGAAGGATGGCGTCAGCCAGGGCGACGCGACGCTGGCCGGAGCGGTCTACGGCCTGTACGATGGCGGCAAGCTGGTGGCCACAGCCACTACAGATGAGCAGGGGCAGTTTGATTTCGGAGGCCCCTATGTGGCGGGCGATTTGTGGTATGTACAGGAAATCAGCGCTTCCGAGGGTTATCTTCTGAATCCGGCGCGCTATGAGGTGAAGGCCTGCGCTGCAGAGCAGGGGGCCGGGGCAGAAACGGTTTTCCATGTGGAGTTCAAAGACGCGGCAGCAGGCAAAACGGGGCTGCCGGAGCGGGTGAAAAAGCAGTCCCTTTCCTTTTATAAGGTGACGGGAACCGATCGGAACGATCGACTGGATCCACTGACCGGGGCAACGTTTTCCGTTTATCTGGTGTCGGAACTGGCAAAGGGCCGCTATGCGGAGCTGGAGGACGCTCAGGTGGTGCAGGCGGTCATTGATGATTACCGGGATCCGACAGCTCTGGATTACGGGGCGATGAAGGAGATCCCGGCGGTGGCGGAGCTGACCAGCGACAGCCGGGGCGTGGTTACGACGCCGAAGCTTCCCTGGGGCCGCTATGTGGTGGTGGAGACCGGAGTCCCGGCGGATAAGACGGCGGCCAGACCCTTTGTATTCCGGGTCTCCGGGGATGAGCAGGACGGAACGACGGACGGGGACGGGAAGGGAGAAAGCCTGTCCGATCTGGTGATTCTGATGGATCGGCAGATCCAGTCACTGATTCGGATTCGCAAGATGGATCAGAAGAGTAAAAATCCGGTTCTGAAGGAAGGGGCCTCCTATGTGATTCATGATGTGGAGGGGGCCTGGTTTGATTACTATACGGCAGAAATGACGACGGCCCAGAAGAAGGCCTATCGGAAGCAGTATGGGGATCTGGTGGTTCAGTACAGCCAGGGCGTGTATACCGGGACGAAGGAGAAGCCCTATGTGACCAGACAGATGGGAACGGCGGATCAGGTCTATGTCGAGACGCCCGGCGTCCTTCCGGCGGGCTTGTATGAGCTGGAGGAGCTGGCAGCGCCGGAGGGCTATGTGCTTCAGGGACACGAGGGCGTGATTGCCAAAAAGGACGGAGCTTCCGGGAACGGAACCTTTTACGAGACGGAGGAGACAGGAAAATGGACTGACACGCCCCAGGGGCGCACCCGTTTTCAGGTGTCCTCGGACGAAGCGCGGTACGACCGGGAAATCGGCGCGTTTGTGACGGAGGTCCGGCAGCAGAACGAGCCTGCAGTGGGCAAAATCGCGGTTTACGCGGAGGGAGAGAAGCTGACCGGAGCGAAAAAGCAGGTCGGAACAGAAGACTACCGCTTTGTATATGAGGAAAAGCCTGTGGAGGGCGCGCAGTTTGAGATTCGCGCGACAGAGGATATTTACAGCCCGGAGGGTGGGGAGAACCGGACTCTGATTTTTCATTCCGGGGAAGTGGCGGCCACCTTGGTGACGGATGAGAAGGGCCAGGCCTGGACCGGACAGGAAGACTGGGAAGGAACGGAAGTAGCGAAGGGTTTGCCCCTGGGGCGCTATGAGATCGTGCAGACGGCAGCCGGAGCCGGATTTGCCCTGAGCGCGGAAAATCAGAAGCCGAGAGCTGTTGAACTTACCTATGCGGGTCAGGAGGTGCCGGTGGTATACCGGGACAGCGTGTACCAGGTACCGCGGCAGAAGGTGCAGGTGGAAGTGGAGAAGCTGGATGCGGAAAAGGAGACGGCGCTTGCAGGGGCGGTGTTCGGACTGTATACGGCGGAAACCATCACCGACTGGAGAGGCCGGGAACTTCTGAAGGCGGGCACCCTGCTTGGAACGGCTGAAACGACAGAGAATTCGGAGGGCCAGGTGCAAAAGGCAGTGTTCGGGATGGATTTACCGTTGGGAAGTTACTATGTGGAAGAGCTGCAGGCGCCGAAGGGGTATCTGAAAAGCGAAATCAGACTCTCTGTGGACGCTGCCTGGCGGGCAGATCAGCGGGAGGTCGTGCAATGAGCCAGAACCATCCGCAATCAGCCGGTCCTGGTACAGATTAATCTGATGGATTACCATACGGAACAGGAGCTTACGGGAGCAGTGCTGCGGATTACGGACGAGACCGGACAGAGGGTGGCGGAAGTGGAGACGATCCACGATCAGAATCCGGTGATCCGGGGATTGGAGCCGGGCAGAACCTACCTGGTGGAGAAGCTGTCGGGACCGGAGGGCTATGAAAAAGCGTTGACGCTGAAAGAAGATTATGTGACGGAGAAGAAGGGAGCAGTGGAGCTTCCGAAGACCAGTCCGGACGGAGAGACTGTCCGCTTTACGGTACAGAAAGAGGAACGGCTTCAGGTGGTCAGTGTATTCGACAGGCCGCTGAATGGGGAGCTGGTTCTGGAGAAGACCGGTGAGGTGCCGGTGGGGACGAAAAAAGGAACCGATGAAAATGGCAACCCGCTCCTGAGCCCGGTCTATGAGGTGCGCGGGCTTCCCGGCGCAGAATATGTACTGCTTGCCCAAAAGACCATTCCTTATCCGGACGGATTCACAGGTAATCTGGCGGAGGCCGGGGAGAAGGTACTGGAACGATATGAGAATGAGAAGGACGGCGGATGGAAGTATTACAGCCTGAAAGTGGAGGCCGGAGAGCTGGCGGAAGTCCGGGAAGGGACGGCGGTAAGCTATGTGCTCCGAACCGATGAGACGGGGCGGATTCGGGTAACCGGGCTACCGGCAGGAGCATACGAGGCGGTGGAGGTGAAAGCGCCCACAGGTTATTACCGGGATACGGCAGCCTGTCGGAAATCCTTTGCGATCGAGGATACGGCCGCGACCGTGACCTTCGAGAACGAAAGACAGGGAACCAAAGGAGAGAACGGCGGAGTCCGCATCATCAAGTACAGTGTAGACGGAGACGAACGAAGACCGGTATCCGGAGCGGCTTTTACGATTTACGCGGCGGAGACCGTGGAAAATATTCTGGGACAGACGGTGTATACAGAAGGGACGGCAATCGAGACGGCGCTCTCCGGGCCGGACGGCGTGGCGCGGTTCCAGACGGATTTCCCTCTGGGCGCGTATGTGGTGCGGGAGACCAAGGCGCCTGCCGGACACTACAGCAGTAAGAAAGAGATTCATGTGGATCTTACTGCGCAGAAGGACGATGACAGCATCCGGGACCTGTCCCTGGAGGACTATGTGGAAAATGCCATTACGTCGGTCCGGGTGAAGCTGGTGGATGATCAGACGAAACAGGAGCTGGCCGGGGCAGCCTTACAGATTACCGATTCCGTGGGTCAGCCGGTGGAGGCCTGGATCACGGAGACGGAGGGAGGATACCTGATAAAAGGGCTTCAGCCGGAGGTGGATTATCAGATCACGGAAGTGCTGCCGAGAGACGGCTATCGGAGCGAATTTACGGGGGCTTCCATGAAATCCGAAAATGCCTCCATGGAAAAAACCGAAGGATCCCAGGTGCGCTTCCGTCTGCGGGATGTACCCGGGGAGAATGGCGCGGAGGGTTTGCTTAACCGAGATACGATCCCGGCGGAGACGGAGATTCTGTTGGAAAATCCCTTTGCAGTGGGTCAGGTTCGGATCCATAAGACCGGCGAAATTCTGGGAAACCGGACTCTGGTGGAGAAAGTGAAGGGATTGCTGAAAACATGCTTCCATTATCAGGAGAAAGGACTGGCCGGTGTGGCCTTTGAAGTGCGGGCAGCCGAGGATATTCTGCATCCGGATGGAGTGACCGGCGTGGTATTTCGGAAAGGGGAACAGGTTTGTACCGATGTGCGCGGCATACCGGAACCGGCAGCAGCTGTGACTGATGAGGACGGCAGTGTGGCTTTTGCGGACATGTATCCCGGCAGCTATGAGCTGGTGGAGACGAAGACGGCACAGGGCTATGTGCGAAGCGGGGAACCGACGGCATTCCGTCTGGTATACCGGGATGGAACGGTGCTCCCGGTCTCCGGTGAGGAGGCACTGCAGATGAGAAACAGACGACAGAGAGCGGAAATCTCCGTGCAGAAGACGGATCGGGATACCGGAAAGCCGCTGGCAGGCGCAGTGATAGGATTGTATACCGCGGAGGCGATCCGGGAGGAAGGCGGCAAGGTGCTGCTACCGGCCGATACACTTCTTGAGACTGAGACGACCGGAGAAAACGGACAGGCGGTTTTTGAGGCAGATTTACCCCTTGGAATGTATTACGTGCGGGAGGAGCAGGCGCCGGAGGGATATGAGCGAAATGAGGAGCGGCAGAGCTTTGCGTTTGCCTATGCGGGCGATAGCGTGGAGACGGTCAAAATAGCGTTGCAGATTCAGGATCGAAAGCTGCCGGAGCAGCAGGCTTCTTCCGGTTCGGGAATCCCGGGCGGAGTCCTGACGGGACTTACGGGAGCGGACACTTCCGATAGAATGACAGCATTACCGGCTATCGGGGGAATCCTGCTGGCACTTTCCGGATGTGAGGTGATCCGGAGAAGAAAAAGAAGGCGTTAAACAGATGGCCTGCATTTAAGCTGGAACAGGGCTGCCGCCCAATCCGGATATCCGGATGATGGAGCGGCAGCCCTGTTTTCTTATGGAATAGGAAATTCCGATAGAATTCCCTATTCCATAAAAGCAAGCAGAGTTTGCAAAGATGCGCACTCGGCGCAGCGGTAGAGGGTTGCTGATTTTTGCTTACTGTATCGGCTCAAAGTCTACAGCACCATGCTTGCACAGCGGGCAGATGATATCCTCGGGGAGCTCGTCGCCCTCGTAGATGTAGCCGCAAATCTTGCAGACGAAGCCTTTTTTGCCCTCGGTCTCGGGCTTCGGTTTGACATTCTGCTGGTAGTAGGTGTAGGACATGGTCTCCCGGTCATTGATGACGCGAGCTTCGGTCACTCTGCAGATGAACATGCCGTGGGTACCCAGATCCACATACTGCTCCACCTTTAGAGACATGAACGCGTTGATATAGTTATCCAGGAACACCAGGCCGTTGCCGGAACGGTTGACCTTGGTGCCTGCGAATTTGTCTGCGGTTCTTCCGGACTGGAAGCCGAATTGCTGGAAGACGGAGAAGGGCGCGTCCACGGACAGGCAGTTGACGTTCAGAACGCCGGTCTGCTGAATCACATGGTGTGAATAGTTGGCTTTGTTGATATTGACAGCCACGCGGAAGGGATTGTCCGTCAGCTGGGTGACCGTATTGACGATGAGGCCGTTATCCTTCTTGCCGTCGTTGGAGGTGACCACATAGAGGCCGTAGCCGATGCGGAAGAGGGCGGACATATCGTTCTTATTGGCGAGGGAATTATCCTTGGCAATGTATTCCCTGCAGAGCTCGTCGGTCATGGCCTCAATCTGCCTGCGGTTTTCCGCCTTGACTGCGGACCAGATATGGACGGAGTTCTTCAGCCAGTTGATTTTCTTGCATTTGCCCAGCATTTCCTTCATGATTTTGGCAGCCAGCGGAGCCCAGGTACCATTTTCGATGAGACCTACGGTACGGTTCTGGAAATTGTGCTCCACCAGGCGTGTAATATAATCGTGCATGAACGGATAGATGCTGGCGTTATAGGTGGTGGTGGCCAGGATCAGCTTGGAGTAGCGGAAAGCGTCGCTGAGGGCCTGGGACATGTCGTCTCTGGCCAGATCGTAGACCACGACCTTCGGGCAGCCCTTGCTGCGAAGCTCATCAGCGAGCAGAGAAACGGCTGCTTTCGTATGGCCGTACACGGAAGTGTAGGCGATGACGATGCCGTCTTCCTCCGGGGTGTAGGAGGACCAGGTGTCGTAGAGGCCGATGTAATGTCCCAGATTTTCATTCAGAACCGGGCCATGTAAGGGACAGATGGTCTGGATATCCAGGGTGGCTGCCACCTTCAGAAGGTTCTGCACCTGTACGCCGTATTTGCCGACGATGCCGATGAAGTATCTTCTGGCCTCATCGTCCCAGGGCTCATCCACGTCCAGAGCGCCGAATTTGCCGAAGCCGTCAGCGGAGAAGAGTACTTTTTCGGTGCTGTCATAGGTCACCATAACCTCCGGCCAGTGTACCATGGGCGCGAACACGAAGGTCAGCTGATGATAGCCCAGGGAAAGGGTGCCGCCATTGCCCATCTCGATTTTCTGTCCCTCTAACTTCAGCTCGAAGAAGTTGTCGATCATGTTAAATGCTTTCGCGGTAGCCACCACGGTGGTGTCGGGATAGACCTTCAGAAAGTTGGCAATATTGGCTGCGTGGTCCGGCTCCATGTGCTGGACGATCAGATAATCCGGCTTCCGGTTCTCCAGTACCTGCTGGATATTGTCGAGCCACTGATGGGTGAAATTAGCGTCCACGGTGTCCATCACCGCGATTTTCTCGTCCAGGATTACGTAAGAATTATAGGACATGCCGTTTGGCACCTTGTACTGGCCTTCGAAAAGATCCACCTGGTGGTCGTTTACGCCTACATATTTGATGGTATCGGTCACTTTCATAGTTCGTTCCTCCTGTTTCCGGTAGATGTGTTTCTGTTCTTTGCTTGTTAAAATAATAACAGAGCCTGGAAAATAAATCTGTTGCAAAAGTCACATAAAGTGAATTTGTTAAGAAAAAATATGATATAATGTGTGGAAAGAAATATATCTGTAGGAGTGATGAACGACCAAGGCAATCCTGAAGGCTACGAGACACTCCCAGATGTCATACAAAGTGAAACAAGTGTATCCAAAGGGCATAGATAGAAGGAGAGGACAGTATGTCACAAGTTACATTATTTACAGATATTTTACCCGAAGAGCAGGAAAGAATGCGCGTCTGTTTCCAGGCCAGGGAGATAAGCTTCCATAACCATGAAATCATATTTGCATATTCCAATACCATGAATAAAATTGGCCTGATTCTTTCCGGCCGAGCCGTCCTGTATTACTGCGATGAAGAGGGAAATCAGTATATGATTGACGAACTGAAAAAGGACGCGGTGTTCGGCGAGCCCTTTCTGCTTCCTGCAGATTCCCGGAATTATTACGTGCAGGCTGAGGAAGAGACGCGGGTCATGTTCATCGACTACGCCCATGTGATCAAGCGCTGCGAGAACGCCTGCTGGCACCACAGCCAGCTGGTCAGCAACCTGCTCCAGATGATTGCCCTGCAGTCCCGGCAGCAGGTGCAGCGGATCTACGTCCTCTCCAGAACCACTACCCGGAAGAAGCTTCTGGCCTATCTGGAAAGTCTCGCTGAGGAGCAGCAGAGCCCAAGCGTCCGGCTCCCTCTGTCCTACACGGATCTGGCCGGATACCTGAGCGTGGATCGGAGCGCCATGACCCGGGAACTGAAAAGCCTGGAGAAAGAGGGCGTATTAAAAAAAGACGGGCGGAATATCTGCCTGAAAATCGGCAGGAGTGGTTGACGCATCAACCATAAATTGGTAAAATAATGCTGACAGGTGTCGAAGAGAGACAGTGCCTGTCAGCATTGCTTTTTGAGCAGTGCAGGTCTATTTTATATTCTTACGAAAGAGAAAGTTCAGATGCATCTCAGATCGAGATGAGATTCCGAAGAAGTGTAACTGTAGTACAGAGTGACAAAAACACATTATTTATTATTAATATAACGTGTTAACGTCACGCCAATGATTGACAATCACACATTATATAGATAAAATATAATGTGTGATTGTCGGAAATGAGGTGAAACATGAGTGACAGGGAAAAAATGGAGAAGCTGTTGAAAAAGTCTACAAATGGCATTATTACTGCGGCACAAGTAACAGAGGCAGGAATGCATCGAAGCGTACTGCAGGCGTTGGTAGAGAGTGGAGAGATCTATCGTTTTGGTAAGGGCTTGTATATGCGAAACGATGCATGGGAAGATGATTTTTATATGCTTCAGCGAAAGTATGGACGTGGAATTTATTCTCATGGGACGGCACTTTACCTGTTAGGGTATTCAGATCGAACACCTGCAAGATACACGATGACATTTCCAAAAGGTTATAACGCACCATCTTTAAAGGAAGAAAATCTGACAGTAAAGCGTGTGGTGGTGGATAATTATGGCTTCGGAGTGACAGAAATCGAATCCCCATCGGGCAATCCGATCCGGGTGTATAATCTGGAACGCACACTGTGCGATATTATGCGCGGAAGTGGCATAGACATTCAGACAGCAGGCGAGGCAATGAAACGCTATGCAGCGTCAAAAACCAAAGATATTCATCGCCTTTTACAATATGCGGAACAGCTCCGGGTAAAACCCAGGGTATTACGATATCTGGAGGTGCTGTTATGATAACGACGAATCCGATGCAGTTGAAGGCATTTATAAAAAAGAAGGCAGCAGAGAAAAATATTTCCGCGCAGCTTGTTATGCAAAATTATATGATGGAACGTTTACTGGAACGGATATCATTGTCATCCTATAAGCATAATTTCATTTTAAAAGGAGGTTTTCTGATTTCCGCAATTGTAGGGCTTGATACGCGTGCGACGATGGACTTGGATACAACGATAAAAGGCTTTACACTGACACATGAAAAAATTTATTCGGTATTCGAGGAGATTTGCGCAGCGAACGTTAAGTATTCTGGCTTATAATCTGGAGACAGTACTCGCGGAAAAGCTGGAAACCGTCTTGTCAAGAAATGTAGCCAATACTCGTCCACGAGATTATTACGATATACATATTTTATATACTTTACGGGGAGCAGAATGTAAAAAAGATATTTTACGGCAGGCGTTGGAACGGACGGCATATAAACGTGGAAGTCAGATGATTTTGATACAGTACAAAGAAATTTTAGAGGAGATAAGAAAAAGTCCGCAACTTTTAAATCAGTGGGAAAGATATCGATGGCAATACGAATATGCAAAAGAAAATTCTTTTGAGGATACCTGCGATACTTTGCAAAAATTAGTGACAGATATTATGTAAAAACAGAAAGTTTTTGACATTGATATCAAAAGGAAACGCCATATTGATATCAATGTCAAAAGGCACCTTAGCGATTCAGAATAAAGTACCCAAGCAGCCCCTCCGCGATCAGGATGCACGGCATCCCCACCACAAAATACCAGTGCTTCGTCTTATGCCGGAACATCTGCATGCCGACGATGGAGCCGATGCTTCCGCCAAGGAGGGCGGAGAGGAACAGGGTTTTCTCGGGGATGCGCCATTTGTGACGGCGGGCCCGTGATTTGTCGACGCCCATCAGGGCGAAGGCGATGAGGTTGACAAGGATCAGGTAAAGGATAACAGGTGTGGATAATTGCATAAGAGCCTCCTGAAAAGTACATTTTGATGATTTTAGAATACGGGATTTCCAGAGTTTCGTCAAGTCATGGACGGAAGACAACACAGCCTGAAGGAAGAGAAAGTAGATACAATTATAAAGAATCTGTAAAGAATCCTCCATTTCCGCTGGTTCCGGTTGACAAGAACAAAAGGGTTTCATATAATATTATCATTAAGCACTCGTGCGTATTTTAGAAGTGTATACAAAAAAGGAGAATTATATTTTATTATGGGTACATACCTTACCATTATGGTAGTCTGTCTGATACTGTCGAGCTTTTTTTCCGCTACGGAGACGGCCTTCTCGGCCATGAACACCACGAAGCTGAAGACGCTGGCAGAGAAGGGCAATAAAAACGCGGCGCTGGTTTGCAAGCTGGACGAGCAGTATAGCAGATTGATTTCCACAATCCTGATAGGCAATAACATCGTAAATATTGCCATGGCCTCTGTGGGAACCGTGCTGTTCACCCTGAAGTTCGGCGATATGGGCGCGACGCTTTCTACCATTGTGGTGACCATTGTAGTACTGATTTTCGGCGAGATATCCCCGAAGAGTATCGCCAATAACTGTCCGGAGCAGCTGGCCATGTTATCGGCACCTGTCGTGCAGTTCCTGATCTGGATTTTCCTGCCGCTGAACATTCTGTTTGTGGGCTGGCAGAAGCTGCTGACCAAGATCTTTCATCTGGAGTCCAGCTCCAAGATGTCCCAGGAGGAGCTTCTGACCCTGGTAAATGAGGTTCAGGAGGACGGTACCATTGACGAGGACGAGGGCGGTCTTCTTCGGAACGCCATCGAGTTCTCCGATCAGGAAGCCCGGGATATTCTGATTCATCGGACGGATCTGGCGGCTCTGCCGATCACAGCCACCAAGGACGAAATTGCGGAGATGTTCACCGAGACCAAGTTCTCCCGTCTGCTGATTTACCGGGATACCATCGACGATATTCTGGGAACCATCCACCGGAAGGATTTCTATGTGGGGCGTGGAATTACGGAAAAGGAAGTGAAGGATATCATTTCCCCGGCTATCTATGTTCTGGAGAGCGAGCCTATCCGGATGATTCTGAAGAAGCAGCAGAAGGCCAAGACCCATGTGGCGGTGGTCGTGGACGAATACGGCGGAACCTGTGGCATTGTCACCATGGAGGATATCCTGGAGGAGCTGGTAGGCGAGATCTGGGACGAGCATGAGGAGGCGGAGGTGCTGCTGCGCCGGATTGCGCCGGATACCTATCTGGTCGACGCTTCCATGGATTTTGAGGAATTCGCGGAGTATTTTAAGCTGAATGACGAGTCTGAGATGGTATCTGTCAGCGGCTGGGTTATGGAGCAGTTTGGCCGGGTACCGGAGCAGGGTGACCAGCTCACCTATAAGGGCCTGGAAATCGAAGTGACGAAGGTCGGAAACCATCATGTGGATGAGATACGGGTGAAACAGACAGTAGTGGAAGACGAAGAGACTTCCGAGGAGAAATAAAATAAGTACGGGGAAGGAAAATGTTCACAGCCACGCTGCGAACAAAGTGAGTAAATATGTCTAACTGCACAATATGTCCCCGCGACTGCCGCGCCGATCGTGAAAACGGTCGGCGCGGTTTTTGCGGCGTGACCGGAAAAACCATCAAATGCGCCCGGGCGGCGCTGCATATGTGGGAGGAGCCCTGTATCTCCGGCGACACCGGATCCGGCGCGGTCTTCTTCAGCGGCTGCCCTTTGCGCTGCATCTACTGCCAGAACCGGGATATTGCCGGGGCTGAGCGGGGAATCGACATCACCGAAGAGCGGCTGGCCGAGATTTTCCTGGAGCTTGCGGGCAAGGGCGCGGCCAATATCAATCTGGTGACGCCCACCCATTACACGCCGCAGATCATCCGCTCCGTGCAGCGGGCGCGGGAAAATGGCCTGAAGCTTCCAATTGTATATAATTGCAGCGGTTACGAAAAAGTCAGTACGCTGAAAATGCTGGACGGTATTGTGGATATTTATCTGACCGACTTCAAATACATGGACAGGGAAGCAGCGGCAATCTATTCCCATGCGCCCGATTACCCGGAGGTGGCGAAGGCGGCTCTTCAGGAAATGGTGCGCCAGATCGGAGAACCGGTATTCGACGAAGCTGGCATGATGAAAAAGGGAGTCATCGTTCGTCACCTTCTTTTGCCGAATCATTTGAAAAACGCGAAAGGGGTAGTACAATATGTCTACGAGGCCTATGGGGATACAGTGTACTTAAGCCTGATGAACCAGTATACTCCCTTGCCCGGTCTGGAGCGATGGCCGGAAATCAACCGCCGCGTGACGAAGCGGGAATACGGGCGGCTGCTCGATTACACCCTGTCCCTGGGCGTGGGAAATGCCTTCATCCAGGAGGGGGAAACTGCGAAGGAAAGCTTCATTCCAGCTTTCGATTGCGAGGGCGTCCTGCCGGAGAAGCCCGTATAAAATGTAACAAAAGAATCCGGCAGAATGTGATTTTTAACAAAAGAAATAAACGAAAAGTGACAAAGATTCACTAAAAAGTGTTAATTTGGGCACATAAATGTAACAAAAAGGGAGCGGTTTGCAAATTTTGCTGGCCGTTCCCCTTTTTATGTTTTGAATCGACGATTCGAGTTGGCTTATACGCTCAATCTTTTGTACAATTCGACGGAGGAATTGTTTTTTTTTTTTTTCTTTTATAGAATGTATATATTGTTATTGATAAAGGATTTTCCGGCATTGGTAACAACGATAAAACCGAGAAGGGAGGGCGAAAAAAGAGTGAGTGGAATGAAAAAAGTGCTGATACTGGGAAGCGTCATACTGACCATGTGCGGCGTGACATCCTGCGGTTCTGCAAAGCAGGAGACCGGCGAAGAAACGGCTGCCGAAACAGCAGTTTCTGAGACGGAAACAGGGGAGGATAGTGAGAACGGTACCGAAAGGGAAGAGATCGGGACAGAGGAAAGCACGCAATCAGGACAGATTATCAGCATTTCTATGGCAGAAATGGAAGAGAAGCTGAACGCAGGGGAGACCTTTCTGGTATCCTTTGTGACAATCGAGTGCCCATACTGTCAGGAATTCCACAGCATGCTTGTGGACTACGTCGAAACCCATGCGGTAACCATGTATCAGGTTATCCTGGACTACGAGGAAACGTCTGAGGAAGAGAACAGAGCGCGGATTGCGGAGCTGTTCCCGGAATTCAATACGGTTCCCGGAGTCTTCTATGTGGTAGACGGCGAGGACGGAAGCTACCTGGACACCTATCATCTGGGCGTCGGCGAGACGGCTTTTGACGATTGGGTTCAGGAAAATGAAATCGAAGCAAAGTAAACAAAAAATTTATGAGGGAAATTATGATTAAGAAGAAAAAAATGAGCAGCAAGTTCTTATCTATCGTACTTGCAGCAGCAATGGTGGCAGGCATCGCGCCCCAGTTTCCCGCATCGACTGTAGAAGCAGCCTTTAACGGCCCGTTGTCTTCTGTAAAGTCAGCGAGAGCAAACGACAATGTGGTAGAAGTAAGCTTCAACAATGGTGATGTAAAGGGAAAAATCACGTTTCTCGAGGACGGGATCTTCCGTTACAATGTAGATCCGAGCGGAAAGTTCTCAGAATATGCGACCGTAAACAACGCAGCAGACACAGCGAAGATTCCACAGTATCCGGATTCTTCCGATAAGTACAGCCACCCGAAGGCGAAAGTATCCGATGAGAATGGAAATATTGTAATCGCAGCTGGTAAGACAAAGATTACATTTGATAAAGATACCGCAAAAATGACCGTAGCTTACAACGACAATGTTGTAATGCAGGAGAGCGCACCGCTTTCTCTCGGAACCAAGACCACACAGAGCCTGGTTAAGAACAGCGGCGAGAACTTCTACGGCGGCGGTACACAGAACGGCCGTTTCGTACATACAGGCGAGACCATCCATATCGCAAATGAGAGTAACTGGGTAGACGGCGGCGTCGCTTCTCCGAACCCGTTCTACTACTCCAGTAACGGTTACGGCGTACTGCGTAATACCTTTCTGGCTGGTTCCTACGACTTCGGAAATAACTCTGCAGATACCGTAGCAACCGCTCACAACGAGAATGAGTACGACGCATACATCTTCCTGTCCGACGGCGCAAACGCAGCTGAGAGAGTACAGGATCTTCTGGGCGAGTACTACCATGTAACCGGTGCTCCGGTTCTCCTTCCGGAGTACGCGTTCTATGAGGGACATTTAAACTGCTACAACCGTGACTCCTGGTCCGACAATAGCGGAAGCAAGAAATGGGAGATCAAGGGAAGCGCGTCCGCAACCACTGCAGACGAGGTGCCGATTGCATCTTCCTATTATGAGTCCGGTATGAGCACAGGCTATGTGCTGAAGGACGGTATGAGCTCCGAGACGCTGAACGGAACCAAGCCGACTACTGCGCTGGACAAGTATCCGTCCGTGAATACCGATTCCAAGTATTCCGCAAGAGCTGTCATCGATCAGTACGACAAATATGACATGCCCATCGGCTACTTCCTTCCCAACGACGGATATGGCTGCGGCTATGGTCAGAACGGCTACTATCAGACCGGCGGCGTGAACGCGGACGGCAGCAGCAGTGCAGAGCGTACTGCAGCAGTAGACGCCAATGTAAACAATCTGAAAGAGTTCACCAAGTATGCACAGAGCAAGGGTCTGCAGACAGGTCTTTGGACACAGAGCAATCTGAGCCCGGATTCCAACAGTAACACCTCCTGGCACCTGCTTCGTGATTTCGAGAAAGAGGTAAAAGTTGGCGGAATCACTACCCTGAAGACTGATGTTGCATGGGTAGGCTACGGCTACAACTTCGCTCTGAACGGTACCAAGACTGCTTACGATATCGTAACCACAGGCGTAAGCAAGCGTCCGAACATTATCACCCTGGACGGCTGGGCTTCCACACAGCGTTTCGGCGCTATCTGGACCGGCGACCAGTACGGCGGAAACTGGGAGTACATCCGCTTCCACGTACCGACCTACATCGGACAGTCCTTAAGCGGTAACCCGAATATCGGTAGTGATATGGACGGTATCTTCGGCGGAGACAAGATTGTATCCACCCGTGATACCCAGTGGAAGGTATTCACGCCGCTGATGCTGAACATGGACGGCTGGGGAAGCTACGCGAAGACTCCGCAGACCTTCGGCGATCCGTACACCGGTATCAACAGAATGTACCTGAAGCTGAAAGCTCAGCTGATGCCGTACATCTACACCAGCGCGGCAGCTGCGGCAAACCTGGATACAGGCAACGGCGACACCGGACTTCCGATGATCCGTGCTATGTTCCTGGAGTATCCGGGTGACGCTTACGCAAGCACCAAGGATATGCAGTATCAGTACATGTTCGGTTCCAACGTGTTGGTAGCTCCGATTTACCAGAACACATCCAGCGACACACAGGGAAATGATGTGAGAAACGGCATCTACCTTCCGGACGCAGATCAGATCTGGATCGACTACTTCACCGGCGAGCAGTACTACGGCGGACAGACCCTGAACAACTTCGACGCTCCCATCTGGAAGCTTCCGATCTTTGTAAAGAATGGTTCCATCATCCCCATGTGGGAGGAGAACAACAGCCCGTCCAAGATCAACAAGGCAAACCGCAGCGTAGAGTTCTGGCCGGCAGGATCCACCGAGTACACCATGTATGAGGATGACGGAATCACCGCAGAGAACGAGACCACCGAGGTGGATGGTTACGGAACTGTAGCTGACGTATCCTATGGCGAACATGTATCTCAGAAGTTTACTTCCAAGGTAGAAGGCAACGTGGCAACCCTGACTGCTGAGAAGGCAAGCGGAAGCTATGCAGGGTATGATAAAAATAAGAACACTACCTTCGTAGTCAATGTTTCCAAAGAGCCGACTGCTATCACAGCACAGAACGGTTCCACAGAGCTGACTAAGGTAGCGATGAAGAGCAAGGATGAGGTTCTGAACGCGGATGTGGCAGCAGGCACCTTCGCTTATTACTATGACGAGTCCCCGGCTATCGAGTACTACGGCGTAGAGGCAGAGGATGAGTTCGCGGCAATGATGGAGGCTCAGACGTCTTCTCCGAAGCTGTATGTGAAGTTCGCCAACACCGATTCTCAGGCAAATGCACAGACCCTGGTTCTGGAAGGCTTTGAGAACAACGGCGACATGAGCAAGAATCAGCTGAACCCGGCTCTGGCTGCTCCGGCTAAGCTGACCGATGACGTGACCAGAAAGACCCCGACCAGCAACACCCTGACCTGGGATGCTGTAGATGGCGCAACCAGCTATGAGCTTCTGGTAGACGGCATCATCAACACTGCAGGCGACGCAACCGAGTTCGCGCACACCGATCTGAAGTACAACTCTACACATACTTATCAGGTACGTTCCAGAAATAAGGACGGCTACTCTGAATGGTCTGAGGAAGTAACCGCAACCACTTCTCTGGATCCCTGGAGAAACGTACCGACGCCGGAAAAAATCACCTGGACAGGCGGAGATTCCTGGGGCAAGCTGGCTAACCTGACCGACCATGATATCAGCGATGCAGCAGGCATGTTCCACTCCACCGGCGACGTTGTAACAGACGCCATCCCGATGATCTTCGATTACGGTCAGGCCTACGCGCTGGATAAGCTGGAGTATTATGCAAGACATGACAACTACGGCAACGGCGCAGTACAGCAGATGAACGTAGAGACCAGCTTGGATGGTGTGAACTGGACCACCCAGTGGATCGGTTCTGAACACTCGGATTGGACCTATGATGCAAAGGCAAGCATTGCAGATAACATGAAAGAGATCCCGCTGACAGGCGCGGCTCGTTATGTAAAGATTGTTATCACAAAGTCCAAGGGCAACTTCTTCTCCGGCGACGAGCTGGCCATCTATAAGAAGGACGGCACCAACGGCTTTGCGGTAGGAAGTACCAATAACCTGGGAACCGTCGCAGACGGCGACTACACCAACATGAAGAACTACCTCGGCTTCTCCAAGAAGGACGGAGAGACCTTCGTGAAGCAGATTGAGGAGAGATTCGGCGATATTAACGGCAATGGCTACTACGATGTATGGGATTACGCATTCACCATGTTCAACCTGGATGGCGGTACTCAGAAGACTGGTAAGGTATCCGGCAACATCGTTCTGCTGCCCAGCGCAACAGACGTGAAGGCAGGCGAGACCTTTACCGTAGATGTATACGCAGATAATGTAAAGAACCTGAACGCATTTGGAGAGGTTCTGGATTACAATCCGGCTGTACTCCAGTATGTGGACACCACTGCAGACTTCGACATCTCCCAGATGGAGAACCTGACAGTAAACAAGGTATATGAGGACGGAACAGCTTATGTGAACCTGGCATTCGCCAACAGAGGAAACCAGGCAACCTACAGCGGAACCGGCGTCATTGCCACCATCACCATGAAGGCGAAGAATGACTTTACGCTGGACGCAAAGGCAATGGATCTGAGTCAGGTAATGCTGATTGGACCGGAGTTCGATCTGATTAACTGCGAGAGCTCCTCCACACCGGAGCTTCCGGACATCGTAACAGGCGGCGAGAAGACCTACACCTACGGTGAGGACTTCGATATGACCATGACCAACAACATCCTGAAAGAGGATGATGGAAAGAACGTAGAGAAGTTCATCGAGAGCAACAGCTATGACGGACTGTTCAACGGTTCTCAGGGTCGTGAGTTCGAGCTGAAATGGTATCCGAACGACTGGACCACCACTGTAAAGGGTCTGCCGGAGCACGTAAAGGTTCCGGTTACCTTCCATATTGATGTGAAGCAGGATGCAGCAGACGAGGTTGTAGAAGATACAACAGAGGATGTGGCAGACGAAGCAGAAGATGTAGAAGTACAGACAGCAGAGGAAGAGGTAGCTGTTCAGGCTGACAACACCAGGAAGGTGACCTCCGTAACCCTGCAGAATGCCAATAAGGCAAACGGTTATGTAACCAGCGCATCCGCTGAGTTTACTTACAGCGATGGCAGCACAAGCAGCGACAGCAAGTCTCTGGACTGGGCGACCGCAGCAGATTACTCTGAGTTTACATTTAACGCAGAAGCAGACAAGACTGTAACCAAGGTAGATGTAACTGTAAATTCCGTAGCAAACGCAAAGGGCGCGTCTGTAGAGAACATGCTGACCCTGTCTACTCTGACTGTAGCTACAGCAGATGGCAAGTTAAGCTATGGCAGCGACTTCGATATGACCATGACTAACGCTGTTCTCACATCTGACGACGGAGACAATGTGAAGAAGATGATCCAGCAGGGCAGCTTCTCCGGTCTGTTCGGCGGTCAGGGACGTAACTTCGAGTTCCTGTGGGATATCCCAAGCAACTATGTAGACAAAGAAGTAAAATATGTAGAAATGCCTGTAACTCTTCATATGAATATGAAGAAGGCAGATACCGTAAGCACAGTTTCTGTATACAACGCACCGTCTTACGGTAACGGATACATGACAGACGCTACCGCAACCTTCACTTATGAAGATGGCACAACCGCCGATGTGAACCTGAAGGATCAGGGAGCTAAGTTTGAGTTTGCAAATCCGAATAAAGACGCAAAGGTAACCAAGGTATCTGTAACTGCAAACCAGGCAAGCGGAACCAACATGCTGACCTTAAGCGAGCTTGAGGTAAAGGCAAAGGTTGATATGGTTCCGGTAACCAAGATTACCCCGGCTGAGGACAACGTAAAAGAGCTGTATGCAGGAAGCATGGCAGACATCAACGCAACCATCGAGCCGGAGAACGCAACCAACCCGTACTTCGTAGCAGCCTCCTCCAATGAGAATGTGGTAAGAATCATCACCCTGGCTGACGAGAACGGTCTGCCGATTTACAAGGCATACGCAGTAGGCGAGGGCAAGGCCAAGATTACTCTGACTGCACGTGAGTCCATGCAGGATACCGCTACACAGGCAGAGGGCGAGGATCCGGCAGCACCGATCACCGCATCCTACGAAATCACCGTACTGGCAGGCGCAGACAAGACCGAACTGGTTGAGCTGATTACCGAGTACAGCAAGACCAACCCGAAGTTCTACACCGAGGAGAGCTTCAAGGCACTGACTGACGCCATCAACGCGGCAAACGCTGTAAAGGATAACGCAGAGGCCACCAAGGACGATGTGAAGAAGGCTATCGCGGCCATGAAGAAGGCGGCTGACGCGCTGGAAGAATCTGAGCTGACCGCAGAGGCTATCACCGACAAGAGCGGTATGACCGCAGACGCGCCGTACAGCGAGGAGAACGTACCGAGCGCACTGGTAGACGGCGATGAGACCAACTACTGGGAGTCCCCGTACTACGGAAGCAACGCAGGACTGCCGAAGGAGATTACCCTGGCTCTGGGCGACGCATACGACCTGGAGAAGGTAGAAATCGTGAAAAATACCGGCAACGGTAAGGTAACCGATTATGAGGTACTGGTAAGCACCGATGGCGAGAACTTCACATCCGTAGGAAGAAAGACCATTGATGAGAATGAGATGAGATCCGGCATCCGTATGGAGCAGGCAAACATCACGCACGTAAAGGTTATCATCCACGGAGCAAAGACCGGCGGCGGGGATGTAGCTTATGCACGTCTGTCCGAGATCAACTTCTATGGTAAGAAGGTAGCAGAGCCGGCTGACAAGGCAGTACTGACCGAGGCTGTAGACAAGTACAAGGATCTGAAGCAGGAGAACTACACCGACGAGACCTGGGCTGCATTTGCAGAGGCTTTGAAGACAGCACAGAATGTACTGGCAGACGAGAACGCGACACAGGAGACTGTAGACGCAGCTGTAAAGACACTGAACGACGCATACAAGGGTCTGGTGAAGAAAGAATTACCGAATCCGGATCAGCCGGTTGTGAAGGATGCACTGAAGGCAGCAGTTGACAAGAATGCAGACAAGAAGCAGGGCGACTACACAGCAGACAGCTGGGCGAAGTTCTCCGCAGCTCTTGCACATGCACAGGCTGTACTGAACGACCAGAACGCAACCGCAGATCAGGTAAGCGCAGCACTGAAGGGTCTGGAAGAGGCAGCCGCAGCACTGACCACAGGTCAGTCCCCGGCAGCAAAGGATGAACTGCAGGCTGTATATAACGGCAATAAGGACAGAGAGAAGAAGGACTACACAGCAGACAGCTGGAAGGCATTCTCTACTGCTCTGAGCAATGCTGAGAAGATTCTGAAGAACCCGAACGCTACTTCTCAGGAAATCAGCGATGCGCTGAACGCTCTGAAGACTGCAGTAGCAGATCTGAAGACTGTGGCCGAGAAGAAGGATGAGGACAATAAGAAACAGAACTCCTCCGGAAGCTCCGGCAGCTCCAAGTCCAACACCACGAGCACCACTTCTGCACAGACCGGTGATACTGCACAGCCGCTGCTGTACGTGGTACTGATTGCAGCCGCAGCAGCTGTACTGGCGCTGATTCGCAGAAAAAGAATGAAATAAAAAGCAACAATCTAAAGTAACAAGTTAAGTTTTTCCACCTTATTCAGGAAGACCGGCTTTCGTGCCTCTGGCACGTAGGCCGGTCTTCCCTATTCCAGGTTGTTCCCATCAGGCCACAGTGTTGCCGTCTTTGTGAAATCACAGCTTGAAAATTTTTGGAAAATGTGGTATCTTATTAAACATATGTTATCATACGTAAGTATTGACGCGTCAATACTTTAAGAGTGTAAAGCGAAAAAGCGAGGAAAACATGAGTCAGGCAGAGACGATATTAGAAATCAAAGATTTATGCGTGGAATTCCAGACTGTTGAGGGTGTCGTACATGCGGTCGACCATCTGAATTATACCTTACATAAAGGCGAAAAACTTGGCATCGTAGGGGAGAGCGGAAGCGGCAAGAGCGTATCCTCTCTCGGTATGATGCAGCTGATCCCGAACCCGCCCGGACGGATTACCGGAGGAGAGATTCTTTATCATGGAAAGGATCTGGTGAAAGCATCGGAGAAAGAAATGCAGAAGATCCGTGGAAATGAGATTTCCATGATTTTCCAGGAACCTATGACTTCCTTAAATCCGATTATCAAATGCGGAAAGCAGATCGCGGAATCCCTGCGGCTTCACCGTGGCATGAAGAAAAAAGAGGCCATGGAAGAGGCAGTGCGGATGATGCGGGCGGTGGGCATTGCGAACCCAGAGGTCCGGGTCCATGAATATCCCCATCAGATGTCCGGCGGTATGCGTCAGCGTGTCATGATTGCCATGGCTCTGGCCTGTCAGCCTCAGATTTTGATTGCGGATGAGCCCACGACAGCACTGGATGTGACCATTCAGGCCCAGATTCTCGACCTGATCCGGGAGCTGAACGAGAGCATGGGAACCTCCGTCGTCTTCATTACCCATGACCTGGGCGTAGTCAGCGAGCTGTGCGATACGGTGATTGTCATGTATACCGGCCACATCGTAGAGCAGGCGCCGGTGAAGGAGCTCTTTGAAAGTCCGAAGCATCCGTATACCAAGGGACTTCTGAACGCCATCCCGAAGATTACCAGAGAACGGAATCCCCTGGAGACCATCGAGGGCATGGTGCCGAACCCCACCGAGCGTATTGAGGGATGCAGCTTTTCTCCCAGATGTCCCTATGCCACCGACCAGTGCCGGAAAGAGGAGCCGCCCATGGCGGAGCTATCCGATGGACGCCTGGTGCGCTGCTGGCAGTACGCGAAAGAGAACGAGGAGGCCTAAATCAGGATGGAAAATCAGAATAACGTATTGATGGAAGCCGACCATGTGAAGGTATATTTTAAAGGAAAAGACAAAAAATCAGGTACGGTCAAGGCTGTGGACGATGTGAGCTTTCAGATCATGCGGGGCGAGACCTTCGGCGTGGTAGGCGAGAGTGGCTGCGGCAAGAGTACTCTGGGACGTTCCCTGGTGCGGCTTTTGAAGCCCACGGACGGTCACATTTACCTGGATGGCACGGATATCGCGGGCTTAAAGGGAAAAGAGCTTAAAAATATGCGGAAAAAGGCCCAGATCATTTTCCAGGATCCGTCGGCCTGCCTGAATCCCCGAAGAACCGTAAAGCAGATACTCATGGAGCCTTTTGAAATTCACGGCCTGAAGGGACAGATGGATGTGGATGCCCGCATCGAGGAACTGATGCATCTGGTAGGCCTGGATACCTATCATCTGAGCCGTTACCCCCATGAGCTTTCCGGAGGCCAGAAACAGCGAATCGGAATTGCGAGAGCCCTGGCTCTGGAGCCGGATATTATTATCTGCGACGAGGCGGTGTCCGCTCTGGATGTGTCCGTACAGGCTCAGGTGTTGAATCTGCTACAGGAATTAAAAGAAAAGTTAGGACTGACTTACTTCTTCATTTCCCATAACCTGAATGTGGTCTATCAGGTCAGCGACCGGGTAGGCGTCATGTATCTGGGGAAAATGGTGGAGATCGCGAATTACGATCAGTTATATGAGAAGCGTTATCATCCCTACACGGAGGCTCTGCTGTCGGCCATTCCCCAGGTGGGGGAGGGGAGCGTTAAGCGCATCCATCTGGAGGGAGAGGTCCCAAGTCCTTCCAATCCGCCGACAGGCTGCCGGTTCCATACCCGGTGTCCTAAGGCGTGTGACCGGTGTAAGACAGAGGTTCCCGAGCTTCGGGAGGTGGAGGCAGGACACTATGTAGCCTGTCACCTGTATGATGGTCTGGAGAAAAAATAATGGAGACAACGCCCATCCGGGCGTCTCAATAGAGTTTAAAAGGAGGCAATATTATGAAGAAGAAGTTTTTAGCTTTGGCACTGAGCCTGACCATGGTTCTCGGCCTGGCAGCCTGCGGCGGTGGAAGCGACAACGCGTCTTCTGACGGAAGCAGCGCGGCGTCAGGAGATTCCGGCTCCAGTACCGTAGTGGTAGCCATGGGTTCCGGTTTTTCTACCCTGGATCCGGGCTATGTCTATGAGAAATATCCGCCCATGATCGTAAACGCATGCTACGAGACCCTGTTCAAATTCTACAGCAACGACGGCGCTCCCGAGCCCTGTCTGGCTGACACCTACGAGTTCTCTGAGGACGGCCTGACCCTGACTGTGACCCTGAAGGACGGCATTACCTTCGCAAGCGGCAACCCCATGACCTCTGCGGATGTGGCCTTCAGCATCAACCGCTGCAAGAACCTGCAGGGCAACCCGGCCTTCATCGCGGATACCATCGACAGCATCGAGACTCCCGATGAGAAGACCATCGTTTTCCATCTGAATCAGCAGGACAGCGCCATCCTTTCCAAGCTGACCTACAGCTCTCTGGCTGTACTGGACAGTGCCGTTGTAAAGGAGAATGGCGGAACTGACGCTGAGGACGCGGCTACTACCGATACCGCACAGTCCTACCTGGATACCACCAGCGCAGGCTCCGGTATGTATGTGATGACCAGCTATACTCCGGACGAGGAAGTGGTTCTGGAGAAGAACCCAAACTACTGGGGCAAGGCAACCAACGTAGATAAATACATCATCAAGATCCAACCGGATTCCAACACCCAGATGATGACTCTGTCCAGCGGTGATATCGATGTGGCCATGAACATGACTGACGATACCATGGAAGAGCTGCAGGGCGCTGACGGTATCGAGATCATCAATGGCGCTACCAAGACCGCAGGCTTTGTGATGATGAACATGAATGAGACCTATAGCGGTCCCATGGCAAATCCGAAGGTACAGCAGGCAGTCCGCAAGGCTCTGGACTACACCGGAATCCAGACCATCTGCGGCGAGGGTACGCTGACGCCCTATGACATCATTCAGGTGGGCTTCATGGGAAGCAAGGGTGAGAGAGCGGCTGATTACACCAACGTGGAAGAGGCAAAGGCTCTGCTGGCTGAGGCTGGTTACGCAGACGGCTTCGATGTAGACCTGACCGTATGCGATCTGGATATGGAGGGCGTACTCCTGTCTGACCTGGCCCAGAAGGTAAAGGACGATCTGGCACAGATCGGTATCAATGTAAATATCGTAGCGCAGCCCTGGGCAGCAGGCTACGGCGACGCTTACCGTGACGGAACCCTGGGCTTTACTGTAATGTATTGGGGAACCGATTACAACGACCCGAACGTACAGCTGGAGTTCCTGCCGGGCGGAGTGGTAGGACTTCGTGCAGGATGGACGGCTGATATGAATCAGGAGCTGGCAGACATGTATCAGGAGACCATGGCGGCCACCGACAACGACGCACGTATCGCGGTTCTGGAGAAGATTCAGGACGCCATGTACGAGGACGGTCCGTTCGTTATGATCGCACAGGCACCGGCACATATCGCTTACAACACCAGACTGAGCGGCGTAGGTATCTCCGATCCTTACGCGCTTGATCTGACACTGATTAACATTCAGTAAGCTTCAGAAATACAGGACAGCTCTTGCGGACGGAGGGGATTTCTCTTCCGTCCGAAAGCCGTTCTTTTGCTCTATAGGAAATACCGTGTTACATGAAAGTGTGAAAGCTATGATTCCTATAGAACAAAAAGACCCTCCGGGGGATTCTTTCTTAGAAATGGAGCTCCCGAAAGCAGATATTGTCGTGAACGGCTGACGCACTCTGGACAGAGTGGAACGGCAGCGCTGACGAAAGTACCTGTTCTCCGTGGGAAATGGAAACGGGGCCGTGAGCGGAGCACGGCGGAAATAAGAAAAACGAGGTGGAATATGGAACGTCTGAAATTTATAGGAAAGAGACTGATTTATCTGGTCGTTATGCTCTTCGGTGTGGCCACCCTGGTATTTATTCTGACGAAAATGATACCGGGCGACCCGACCGTGGCGAACTTAAGCCAGAGAGCCTTAAATGATCCCGAGGTTGTAGCAGCCTATCGGGCCAAATACGGACTGGATCAGTCGGTCTTTGTACAGTATATCCTGTACATCAAAAATCTGCTGCATCTGGATCTGGGTACGTCCATCCGTACCAATAAGCCGGTATTAGATGAACTGGCCAGATGCTATCCGGCGACCATTGAGCTGGCTTTATTTGCGATTATTCTGGCGGCGGTCTTAGGTATCCTGTTCGGCGTCATTTCCGCTATTAAGAGAAACAGCATCCTTGACCAGGTGGTGCGCGCCCTGTCCGTGACCGGCGTCAGCATCCCCAGCTTCTGGTTCGCCCTGTTAGTGCTGTATTTCTTCTATTATAAATTACATATTTTCCCGGGACCGGGCCGTTTAAGCAACAGCTTTTCTGCTCCGGCCACAGTGACGGGTATGTATGTCATCGACAGCCTCATCGAGGGCAATCCGGCCAAGGCGCTGGACGCCCTGCAGCATCTGATTCTGCCGGGACTGGTGCTGGCGGCCTTTACCATGGGCCTGATTACCAGAACGACCCGGTCGAACCTGCTGGATGTCATGTCCACTGATTATATCCGTACGGCCAGAGCCAAGGGCTTAAGCCGTGTGGGACTGATTGTACGCCATGCCCTGGGCAATGCGCTGATTCCGGTGCTGACCGTCATCGGCCTGGGTCTGGGAAATCTCTTAGGCGGCATGGTACTGGTGGAGACCATCTTTAACTGGCCCGGCGTGGGACAGTTTGCCTATGAGTCGGTGCTTTCCGTGGATTATCCGTCCATCATCGGAGTGGCACTTCTGATAGCTTTGAATTACATGGTGATCAATACGGTCGTGGATATTCTCTATGGCGTCATTGACCCGAGAGTGAGGTGCAACGGATGATTCGTTCAATCAAAAAAATGTTCAAATCCAACTATTTATTTACTCTGGGCGTTATCATCTGTCTGGCCTGGATCCTGCTGGCAATTCTGGCGCCGGTTATTGCGCCCCATGACCCCATTGCCCAGGATCTGACCCTGCGTCTGCAGGCGCCGTCGGCGGAGCATCTCTTCGGTACGGACAACTTTGGCCGGGATATCTTCAGCCGCGTGATTTACGGCGGCCGGTATTCCCTGCTGGCAGGCTGCCTGACGGTGGTGATCGCGGGCGTCATCGGTACCTTTTACGGAGCCATCGCAGGCTACGTGGGCGGCTGGGTGGACAATGTAATGATGCGTCTCTCGGAGATGATTCTGTCTTTCCCGTCCCTGATTCTGGCCATGATCATCAACGCTGTGATGGGTTCCAACCTGTTCAACACCATGTTCGCTCTGGTCATCGTGGCCTGGCCCACCTACGCCAGACTCATGCGGAGCGTTGTCTTAAGCGTCAAGGAAAATGAATATGTGACCGCTTCCGAGGCGCTGGGCGCGTCCCGGCTCCGGATTCTGTTGAAAGAAGTTATCCCGAACAGTATCAGCTCCGTATTGATTATGGCGACCACCGATATCGGAAATCAGATCCTGATGTTCTCGACCTTAAGCTTCTTAGGCCTTGGATCCGCGCCGCCTACGCCCGAGTGGGGCATGATGGTGTCCGACGGTGTGGGCTACTTCAATAAATTCTGGGTGGCAGGCTTCCCGGGACTGGCGATCTTTACCATGGCCGTGGGCGCGAACTTCATCGGCGACGGTCTGCGGGATCTGCTGGATCCGAAGCTGAGAAAGCAGTTTTAAATGGCAAGAGAGGAGACGGAAGTTATGTTAAAAGAGAACAGAGTAAAACGTGTGCTGGATGCGTTAAAGGAAATGGGCTTAAGTCAGATGCTGATCGTGGATCCCATGTCCATCTACTATCTGACCGGCGTATACATCGCGCCCTTCGAGCGTTTCTACGCCCTGTACCTGAGGGCAGACGGAAAGCATGTGTATTTCCTGAACAAGCTGTTCACCGTACCGGAAGAGGTGGGTGTGGAGAAGGTCTGGTATGACGATACGGATCCGGCAGCCGAGATTGTGGCGAAGTATCTGGATCACGAACAGACACTGGGCGTGGATAAGGATCTGACCGCTCGTTTTCTGCTTCCTTTGATGGAAAGGAAAGCGGCCACAGGTTTTGTCAATGCGTCTCTGGCGGTGGACAAGACCCGCGGCGTCAAGGATGCCGAGGAGCAGGAGCTGATGCGCGTCTCTTCTGATATCAATGATAAAGCCATTGCGAAGTTTAAGACCCTGATTCATGAGGGCGTCACCGAGAAAGAGGTGGCTGAGCAGACCCTGAAAATCTATCAGGATCTGGGAGCCGACGGCTTTTCCTTTGAGCCCCTGGTGGCTTTTGGAGCAAATGCGGCGGATCCCCATCACGCACCGGACGACACTGTGGTGAAGCCGGGAGACTGCGTGCTCTTCGACGTAGGCTGCATCAAGGATGGCTATTGCTCTGACATGACCCGTACCTTCTATTACAAGGAGGCCAGCGAGCAGCATCAGCTTGTATACAATACGGTGCGCCGGGCCAATGAGGCCGCTATCGCGAAAATCAAGCCGGGTATTCCGCTCTGCGAGCTGGACAAAACAGCCCGGGATCTGATCACCGAAGCGGGCTACGGACCCTATTTCACCCATCGTCTGGGTCATTTCATCGGCCTTGGTGAGCATGAGTTCGGCGATGTATCGTCCGTGAATACGGACAAGGCCGTTCCGGGCATGATTTTCTCCATCGAGCCGGGGATCTACCTGACCGGTGACACCGGCGTCCGGGTAGAGGATCTGGTGCTGGTGACCGAGGACGGCTGCGAGGTGCTGAACCATTATCCGAAGGAACTGGAGATCATCGGTTAAGGAGAAATTAAAATGAATCCGATTGCTACTTTATATATGAAAAACGGGAAAAAAATTGTGATTGAGCTGCTGCCCGAGGCAGCGCCCAACACAGTGAACAGCTTTATTTACGTGGCCTCCCGCGGTCTCATGGATCACCACGCCATCCAGCGCATCGTCCCGGGCAGCTGGATCGACGTAAGCTATACCGCCTTCGGCAAAAAGGAAGCCCAGTATCTGATTCCCAATGAATTTGAGCTTCACCCGGAGATCACACCCCTGGATTCCCATCCGGGCGTAGTCTGTATGGGCGGTTACGGCGCGGACGGCCTGGCCTCCTGTGAGTTCTTCTTCCCCCTGCGGGACTGCCCCGACCATAAGGGCGTCTATCCGGTCTTTGGCCGCGTCCTGGAAGGCATGGACGAAATCTACCGCCTGGAAAAGGTAAAAACCGTCCCCGTAGACTTTCCCATCCCCGGCGTGGAAGTCAACGAGCCCGTAGAACCCGAAATCATCGACCGTGTAGAACTGGACCTCCACGGTCAGATCTACCCGGAGCCGGTCCGCATGAAGGAGCAGAAGCTGCCACCCTGCTGGAAATAAAAAAGAATACAGAAGAAAACTATGTTAGAATAAACATGATTTACAGAAACAGACATCTATCAGGGAGGCAAGATTTGACAAAAATACTTCTGGTCGAGGACGACTCAGCGATTATCGAGAATTTGAGTGCGGTGCTGAAAGCGGAGGGCTTTTGGGTGCGGGCGGAGGCGGGGCAGAAAGAGGCGCTGGAAGCGCTTCAGAAGGAAAGCTTTGATTTGCTGCTGCTGGACGTGTCCCTGCAGAATGGCAATGGATTCGCAGTGTGCTCGGCGGTGAAGGCGGAGTTGGATACGCCGGTGATCTTTCTGACGGCTTCAGGAGACGAGTTCAGTGTGGTGACCGGGCTTGACCTGGGAGCGGAGGATTATATCAGGAAGCCCTTCCGGCCAAGAGAGCTGATTTCCCGGATTCGGAGCGTGCTGCGCCGCTGCGGGAAAACCCAGTCGATTGTGGAAATCGGGGAACTGCGGGTGGATACGGTGCGGGCGTCTGTGACGAAGGGCGGCGCGGACTGCTGCCTGTCGGCGCTGGAGTACCGGTTGCTGTTATTCTTCCTGAACCACAAGGGCATGGTATTGACCAGGGGACAGCTTCTGGAGGAAATCTGGGACGCCGCCGGGGAGTTTGTGAATGACAATACGCTGACCGTATATATCAAAAGATTGCGGGAAAAGATAGAGACGGATCCGCAGAATCCGACGATTATCCGGACGGTGCGGGGCCTCGGGTACAAGCTGGAATAAAAAACGAATTTGGCTGTTGAGCTTAGAGCAAAAGAGATTGAAAGCAGAAAGTGTGGGAGGAATCCATGCGATATCTACGAGACAAAGAATTTAGAATGAGCGTACTTATATCGGCCTGCGTCGCTGCCATCACGGCAGCGGCAGGCTTTTTCCTTATACGACAGCAGGCGGCTATGGCCGGATTCCTGCTGGCGGTTCTTGGCTGTGTACTGGTCATTGCCCTGTGGCTGGCCTTCACCCTTCGCCGTTACCGCCGTCTGGAAAAGCTGGCGGCAGACACGGATCGGATGCTTCACGGAGAGCGGGATCTGAATTTTACCCAGTATCGGGAGGGAGAGCTTGAGATTCTGGCCAATGAGCTGTCGAAGCTTCTGAATCGTCTTAGCGAGCAGGCCGATCATTTACAGGCGGAAAAGGGATACTTAAGCGATTCCCTGGCCGATATCTCCCATCAGCTGAGGACGCCCCTGACCTCCCTGAACCTGGTGCTGGCCCGGCTGGGCCAGGAGACAGAACCGCAGGAGTGTCGCAAGCTCCTCTACGAGGCCGGACAGCTCCAGGGCCGCATCAGCTGGCTGGTGGAGGCTTTGCTTAAAATCTCCCGGATTGACGCGGGTACCGCGGTCTTTGTACAGGAACAGGTAGAAGTACAGAAACTCATAGATAGCGTGCTGGAGCCCTTCGCCATCCCCATGGAGCTGCGGGAGCAGCAGGTGAAGCTGGACATTCCGGCAGAGACCGCATTTACCGGGGACTTCTCCTGGAGCTGTGAGGCGGTCAGCAATATTGTAAAAAACTGTATGGAGCATGCGGGTGAGGGCGGCGTCCTGACGCTGCGCGCTCAGGAAAATAGCCTCTACACCGAACTGGTCATTGAGGATAACGGTCCGGGCATCGATCCGGAGGATTTGCCGCATCTCTTTGAGCGGTTTTATAAAGGAAAGTGTTCCTTCGGCTCCGGCATCGGCATCGGACTGGCCCTGTCGCGCATGATCATCAAACAGCAGAACGGCTCCATCAGGGGCGAGAACCGGGCGGAGGGCGGAGCCCGGTTTACGATTCGCTTCTATAAAGGTATTGTATAAAGTGACAAATCTGTCACCGGAAAGTCACGCTCCCGTCATCCGCGCCCTGTATACTGAACCCATAAAACGGGAAACCGGCCGTCCGGGAGTGCTTCACGAACCACGGAAAACCCCGCCGCGCCCATTTCTCAAGAGGAGGCAGACATGGAAGTCTTAAAAGCAGAACATCTCACCAAAGTATACGGCTCCGGCGAAAACGAAGTGCGGGCTCTGGACGACGTATCCTTCTATATCCAGCGTGGCGAATTCGTGGCCATCATCGGCCCTTCCGGATCCGGCAAATCCACCCTGCTCCACATCCTGGGCGGCGTGGACCGGCCCACCTCGGGCAGAGTCTACCTGGACGGCATTGACGTCTACGGTCAGAACGAGGAGCAGCTGGCCATTTTCCGGCGGCGGGAGGTAGGCCTGATTTACCAGTTCTATAACCTGATTCCGGTCCTGAACGTGGTGGAAAATATGACCCTGCCTGTGCAGATGGATGGCCGAAAGGTGGGAGAGGAGCGCCTGCAGGAACTCCTGAAACTTTTAAGCCTGGAAGATCGGAAGAATCATCTGCCCAACCAGCTCTCCGGCGGCCAGCAACAGCGGGTGTCCATCGGAAGAGCCCTGATGAACGCCCCGGCCATCGTGCTGGCCGACGAGCCCACCGGCAACCTGGATTCCAGGAACAGTCAGGAAATCATGGAGCTCTTAAAGCTCTCCAACAAAAAATACAGCCAGACCCTGGTTATGATCACCCACGACGAAAATCTGGCCCTCCAGGCAGATCGCATCATCGCCATCGAGGATGGCCGTATTGCCAGAGACGAGGTGATCCGTCGATGAAGAACGTATTTACCAGATTGACGGCGAAAACCCTGAAGGCTAACCGGACCCGGACCATGGTTACGATCATCGGAATCCTGCTGGCTACCGCCATGTTGACGGCTGTCACTACCTTTATTTCCAGCCTGCAGCACTATATGCTGGAAAATGTGATTGCGGAAAACGGAGACTGGCACGGGGAAGCCATGCAGATTCCGGAGAAAAAGGTGGAAGAGCTGGCCGGAATGAAAGAAGTCACCATGCAGGTCACCTGGCAGGAACTGGGCTACGCTCTGGACGGGGTAAAGCCGTCATATCATAATAGTTCGGCGTTGCCCTATTACTATGTGGTCGGAATCGACGCGGATTTTGAAAAACAGATGCCTATCCGGGTGACGGAAGGACGACTGCCGGAAAATGACCGGGAGCTGATTCTGTCAGACCAGGCAAGATGGGCGCTGGAACAGAATGGAACACCGGTGGCGGTAGGCGATACCCTGTCTCTGGATCTGGGAGAGCGTCTGTTAAACGGCGAACGGTTGGGAGCTGAGAACCCGGTTATATACAGGGATGAGGAAAATCCGGATGTGGACGCGAGAAAAGAAGAGCTTCAGATCCGGGAACCCAGGGAGTACACCGTAGTGGGCTACATGGAGGAGCCGTATTACGGATGGCACAGCGCCGGTTTCCTGTGCTTTACCAGGAAAGATACGTCTCCGGCATCAGATTGCCTCTATACCAGCTTTTTTAAGCTGAAAAAGGGTGGGGACATCTATGAGTTTACCGCTACGTATCTGAACGATTACAGCGTTACCTATAACAGCGAGCTTCTTCGGACACAGGGAATCTCTGCGAATCGCGCGTTTATGCGTCTGCTTTACGGCATGTCCGTGATCCTGATTCTTCTGATTATGACGGGAGGCGTATCCCTGGTGTATAATTCCTTCGCCATCTCGGTCAGCGACCGGACGAAGCAGTTTGGTCTGCTGGCGTCCATCGGCGCGACGCCCCGGCAGCTGCGGAGCATGGTATACCGGGAAGCGCTGATTTTAAGCAGCATCGGAATTCCTTTCGGCATCCTGTCCGGCATTGCGGGAATTGGCGTGGCCCTTTCCCTTACCTCCGGATCCTTTCGATATATTTATGAGGGAGAGATTCCCATGCGGGTTTACGCGTCCTGGCCGGCCCTTCTGACTGCGGCGTTGACGGCCCTTATGACCGTATTGATTTCCGCCTGGATTCCGGCCAGACGGGCAGCGAAGATTCCGCCCATGGAAGCCATCCGGCTTTCCCGGGATATCCGGATTTCCGGACGGGAACAAAAAAGAACCCGCAAAACAGGCCGCCTCAGTCAGAAGCTGTTCGGGCTGCCCGCAGGGCTGGCGAACCGGTATTTTTCCAGGGCGAAGAAGCAGTACCGGGCGACGGTGCTGTCCCTGTTTATCAGCATCGTGCTCTTTGTGTCGGCCAGTTCCTATTCCACCTATCTGAAAAAGAGTCTGTTCGATGCGAAGGCGGTGCCGGAATATGACGTATCGGTCTACGGCGTGCATGATCCAAAGCTTCGGCAGGAAATCGCGTCTGTGGACGGCGTGGAGCAGGCTCTGTATGTGCAGGAATGTTATCCGGATATTCTCTTGAAGCCGGATCAGATGGATGAAAGCGCCAGGAAAGAGCTCTGGGAGATGGAGAAAGATGAGAACGGCTATCTTCACCTGGATGGAAAACTGCTTGTGCTTTCCGATGAAGAATATGAAAAATGGCTGCTTTCCTCGGGGATTCCGGAGCCGGAGGAAAAAGACGGACAGATCCCGCTTATGATAGGAAATGAGGTCCGGGCCTACCATTCTGCCACAGGCCGATACCAGACTGTGAAAACCCTGAAATCTGCCGGGGAGCCTATAACGATTATGCTTACCGATTATACCGCATGGCAGGAGGCCCAGGAAGAAGCGGACGGAGGTCAGGTGGATCAGGAGCCTTATCAGATTTCTGTCACAGGCTATGCGGCAAAACTGGTAGAAAGCGGCCCCATGAATCTCTTTGCCGGTGATATGGGACTGGGCATGGTAGTGTCAAAAAGCCAGCTTGCATCGCTACTCGGAGAAAAACTGGAAAGCTGTCTACCCCGGGGCTGTGTGTATCTGAAGGCTGCGAACCATCAGAAGGTGGCGGAGGAGCTGAATAAACTGATAGAAACGGTAGATACGGAAGAGTATCTCTATGTAAATGACGCGGCCCAGGAGCTTCGCGGCATGAAGAGCATGCTGATGACTGTCGATATCTTTGCCTATGGCTTCATCGCTCTCATCTCCCTGATTGCGGCGGCCAATGTGTTCAACACCATTTCCACGGGCTTTCTGCTGCGCCGGAGGGAGTTCGCGGTGCTGTCCTCCGTAGGCATGACGCCAAAGGAAATGAACCGGATGCTCAGCTACGAATGTGTCCTTTACGGACTGAAAGCGCTGCTTTACGGCCTGCCGGTGTCCATTCTGGTGACCTGGGTCATCTACCGGGTGGTGGGATCCGGTATGGATACGGAATTCTATGTACCGGCGGCAAGTATCGTGGTTGTGATAGCCAGCGTATTTCTGGTGGTATTTTCCACCATGCTGTATGCGAAAAGCAAGCTCCGGAAAGCCAATATCATCGACAGTATCCGGCAGGAAAGCCTGTAAGGAAATGTCAGATCATAAGTTTTTTAGAAAAGTTTATGGAATCTTCATTGATTCTTCCGGCGTAAAATGCTATTCTTCTTAACATGGAAACGCCGAATGAGAGAGTTTGGCTCTGCGGCTGCGAAGCATGCGTAAGGAGCTGCCGGTGGCAGGTCCTGAAGAAGGACATGCTTCCGCCGCATTTTATTATGACAGGAGATAGCGATGAAAGAAGTCAAGAACAACAAGAAACCATTTATTTTTTATTACACCATCGTGATAGTGATCATGATTCTGTTAAATATGTTTGTCTTCCCGAGGGTTTTGAGCCCTACGGTGAAAGAAGTAGGCTACGACACCTTCCTGACCATGTTGGATAAGAAAGAAATCAAGCAGGTTCAGGTGGAGGATAATCAGATCATCTTTTCCGACAATGCGGATCCGGTAAACTACTATAAGACCGGCGTCTTCAATGACCCGGATCTGGTGAACCGTCTCCAGGACGCGGGCGTAGAATTTGGTACGGAGATCGTGGAGGAGGCCTCCCCCTGGATGTCCCTCCTGCTCTCCATGGTACCTTTTATCATCATGATTGTCATCGGTCAGATGCTGATGAAGAATCTGAACAAGAAAATGGGCGGCATGATGGGCGGCAACGCCATGACCTTCGGCAAGAGCAACGCCAAGATTTATGTGGAGTCCACCACCGGCATTAAATTCTCCGATGTGGCGGGCGAGGATGAGGCCAAGGAGATTCTGACCGAGATTGTAGATTTTCTGCACAACCCGGCCAAGTATACGGAGATCGGCGCGACCATGCCGAAGGGCGCGCTGCTTGTAGGCCCTCCGGGAACCGGTAAAACGCTGCTTGCAAAGGCGGTAGCAGGCGAGGCTAACGTTCCCTTCTTCTCTATTTCCGGTTCAGAATTCGTCGAGATGTTCGTGGGTATGGGCGCGGCCAAGGTCCGGGATCTGTTCCAGCAGGCCAATGAGAAGGCTCCCTGTATCGTTTTCATCGACGAGATTGATACCATCGGTAAGAAGCGTGACGGCGGCGGTATGGGCGGCAACGACGAGCGGGAGCAGACCCTGAACCAGCTGCTGACCGAGATGGACGGCTTTGATGGCCGGAAAGGCGTTATGATTCTGGCGGCGACGAACCGTCCGGATTCCCTGGATCCGGCCCTGCTTCGTCCGGGCCGATTCGACCGACGGGTTCCGGTGGAACTGCCTGATCTAAAGGGCCGCGAGGATATCCTGAAGGTTCACGCCAAAAAGGTTCATATGAGCGAAAGCGTGGATTTCAATGCCATTGCCCGGGCGGCAGCAGGCGCTTCCGGCGCGGAATTGGCCAATATCATCAACGAGGCGGCTCTGCGCGCGGTACGCCAGAACCGGAAATTTGTGACCCAGAGTGATCTGGAGGAGAGTGTGGAGGTGGTCATCGCAGGCTACCAGAAGAAGAACAAGGTACTCTCCGATAAGGAGAAGCTGATTGTCTCCTATCATGAGGTGGGACACGCCCTGGTGGCGGCACTTCAGACCCATTCCGCCCCGGTTCACAAGATTACCATTATCCCCCGTACTTCGGGCGCGCTCGGTTACACCATGCAGGTGGAATCCGGCGAGCATAACCTGATGACGAAAGAAGAAATCGAGAATAAGATTGCCACCTTTACCGGCGGCCGGGTGGCCGAGGAGCTGGTATTCCACTCCATCACCACCGGCGCGTCCAACGATATCGAGCAGGCTACGAAGCTGGCGAGAGCCATGATTACCCGGTTCGGTATGAATGACGAGTTTGATATGGTGGCCATGGAGACCGTCAGCAATCAATATCTGGGCGGCGACACCTCTCTGGCGTGCTCACCGGAGACTGCGACATTGATAGATAAAAAGGTGGTAGAGGTCGTGAAGGCCGAGCATGAGAAGGCCAAAAAGCTCCTGAGTGAGAATATGCCGAAGCTCCATGAGATCGCCAAATTCCTGTATGAGAAGGAGACCATTACCGGCGAAGAATTCATGGAAATCCTGAACCGGAAGGAAGCAGCGCCGGCAGAAACTGAGTAAAATTTTATTCGAAACTTATATAATAGGAAGAAATCCGAAACAGGCGTCCGGACAGAAAAATAATTACTGTCCGAACGCCTGTTTTATGCTATAATGGAAAAGTATATGAAAAAGAGTATGAAAACAGGGAGCAAAACAGGACATTATGGCACGAGGCAGAAGAGGAAAAAATCAGGCAAAGCGTTTCCTGCTGGCGGTGATTGCGCTGGTACTGGCGGCGGTCTACCCGGTGCAGGAACAGCTTACAAAAGAGACGGGCGGCACAGCCGTATCCGACGGATCTACCCTGGAGGTCCATTATCTGGATATCGGACAGGGCGACTGCACCCTGATACGGCAGGGCGATCACGCTATGCTTATTGACGCAGGCAACAACAGCAAGGGTACGACGGTACAGGCCTATCTGGAGAATCAGGGCATCGACCATCTGGATTACGTCATCGGCACCCATCCGGACGCAGATCACATCGGCGGCCTGGACGTGATTATCTACAAATTTGACTGCAGTAAGGTTATGATGCCTGATTACAGCAAGGATACCCGGACTTATGACGATGTGATACAGGCGGCGAAGTCGAAGGATTATCAGATCACCCATCCGAAGGCAGGGGAAGAATATATGCTGGGTGAGGCGGAAGTCACGGTGGTGTGTCCGGTAAAAGACAGCTACGGCAGCAACGCCAACGATTACTCCATCGGCGTGCGGGTACAGTTTGGTAAGAACAGCTTTTTATTTACCGGGGATGCCGAGGAGCATTCCGAAGAGGATATGGTATCCAGCGGAGAGAACCTGAAAGCCGACGTCTATAAGGCAGCCCACCACGGCAGCCGTACCGCCAACACGGAGGACTTTCTGAAGGCCGTCGATCCCCAGTATGTGGTCATCAGCTGCGGCGAGGGGAACACCTACGGACACCCCCACGCGGAGGTGTTGAACCGGCTTCGGGAAATGGGAATTCAGATCTTCCGGACCGATGATCAGGGAACCATAGTGGCCGTGTCAGACGGACAAACGATCGCGTTCAACGCATCCCCGTCGGACAACTGGACGCCCGGATAACCCAAAGGAAAGTAGAGGAAAAAGCAATGGAACAGATAGAAGATAAGAAACAATTTGCGGTGTTGATTGATTCGGACAACATCAGCGCCAGATACGCGGCAAGCATTTTTAATGAGATTGAGAACTACGGATACGCGTCCTTCCGACGGATCTATGGCAACTGGTCCGGTAAGTCCAACGGCTGGAAGGAGCAGGTGCTTTTGGAAAATTCCATCACGCCGGTCCAGCAGTTTGCCTATACTACAGGCAAAAACTCCACCGATATGGCTATGGTCATCGACGCCATGGACATCCTGTATTCGGGGAAGGTGGACGGCTTCTGCCTGGTGACCAGCGACAGTGATTTCACCAGATTGGCCATGCGGCTTCGGGAGGAGAATATGTACGTCATCGGCATGGGCGAGTCCAAGACACCTATGGCCCTGACCAAGGCCTGCAATAAATTTATCCATCTGAATCTCATCAATAAGCAGGTCGGTGACGCAGAGACAATGTCCGTGGAGAGCGGACAAAAGAAGAGTGGAAAAGCCGCGGCCGAGGAGGAGCACGGAACCGCTGTGACGCCCCTTTCCCAGATTGAGGACGCCATCATTTCCATCATCAACGACAATGAGAACAAGGGCAAAATTACTTACCTGGGCGAGCTGGGCAGCCGCCTGAACGATCGCTTCACCGATTTCGACGTGCGGAATTACGGTTACACGAAGCTGATGGTATTTCTGAAAGATACCTGTCAGAGGCTCTTCCTTTATCAGTTGGATTCCGCCTGGGCTGTGGGTCTGAATGATCAGCTAGACAGGGAAAAGCTGGAGCAGGAGATTCGTGAATTTATCCGGAAGAGCGGCGGCCAGGTGGATAATCTGTCCCTGATTTATGAGGAGATCCACAAGAAGCACAGTACTTTTGACATTAAGGATTACGGCTACAGCCGCCTGTCCAGCTTCCTGAAGAGCATCCGTTCTCTTTCTGTCAATGGCAACACCGTCCGAATCCGGGAGAAAAAATGATCGTGCAATTGTGAATAACCGGAAACAGGAAGGATTAGAAAAAGCGCTTGACAAAACGAATTTGCCGGGGGTAAGATAGATGGCAAGTAATTATCGGAGTACCGGATGATTACGGGGATATGAGTGACATATCGATTTTCAAAAGGAGGATACTATTATGAAAAAGGCATTAAGCTTACTTCTGGCTGGTTCCATGGTTTTTTCCCTCGCGGCATGCGGCGGATCCAAGGACACCGCAGGCACAACCACAGACAGTACAGCCGCTTCTTCTGACGCAGCAGGAAGCGACACATTCAAGATCGGCGCTACCGGCCCGATTACCGGCGGCGCTGCTATCTACGGCAACGCAGTAAAGAACGGTATTCAGATTGCCGTTGACGAGATCAACGAGGCAGGCGGTATAGGCGGATATCAGATCGACTACAACTTCCAGGATGACGAGCATGACGCTGAGAAGGCTGTCAACGCTTATAACAACCTGAAAGACTGGGGCATGCAGGTTCTCATCGGAACTACCACCAGCGCTCCCTGTATCGCAGTTGTTGAGAAGACCCATGCAGACAATATGTTCCAGATCACACCGTCCGGAACAGCAGTAGAGTGCGTACAGTATGACAATGCATATCGTATGTGCTTCTCCGACCCGACACAGGGTACCGAGTCTGCAAAGTACATCGGCGAGAACGGAATGGCACAGAAGGTAGCTGTTATCTATGACAGCTCCGACGTATATTCAACCGGTATCTACGAGGCGTTCGCGGCAGAGGCAGCAAATCAGCCCTTCGAGATCGTATCTGTAGAGGCTTTCACAGCTGACGCGAAGACAGACTTCTCCGTACAGGTTCAGAAGTCCAAGGACGCCGGTGCAGACCTGCTCTTCATGCCGTTCTACTACACAGAGGCTTCCCTGGTACTGGCTGAGTGCAACAAGCAGGGTTATGAGCCGACCTTCTTCGGCTGCGACGGTATGGACGGAATCCTGGGCGTGGAGAACTTCGACACCGCTCTGGCAGAGGGTCTGACCTTCCTGGCTCCGTTCGTAGCAAAGTCTGAGGATGAGCAGGTACAGAACTTCGTATCCAAGTACGAGGCAGATTACGGCGAGACTCCGAATCAGTTCGCGGCAGACGCTTATGACTGCGTATACGTAGTAAAGGCTGCTATCGAGGCAGCAGGCGCTACACCGGATATGAGCGTATCCGATCTGTGCGACGCGATGAAAGAGGCTATGACTTCCGTATCCTACAGCGGTATCACCGGCAAGGATATCACCTGGGGCGAGGATGGCGAGCCGAACAAGGCTCCGCTGGTAGTTAAGGTTGTAGACGGAGAGTACACAGAGCTGTAAGCTCAGGCAAAGATTCACAGACGCTGTTCCGCAGGGCGTTTTACTGTGAACGCAGTGAACAGGAAAACAACCCAACGAGGGGATTCTTCACAGGGATCCTCTCGTTTTCGCTTTTTCTGTCTGAGGTCAGAAAAGGCAGCCGACACGCAAAAGTTTTTGGAAATACGCCGTGTTAGCACAATAAAGTGTTGTATGAGCAGAGCTTCTATGCTATAATAGAACGCAAAACTCGTCAACAGACAAAAAGAAGAGGTGTTATGTATGATAGGATTCATATCCTACCTGGTGAATGGAATCAGTCTGGGAAGCGTATATGCGCTGATCGCGCTGGGCTACACTATGGTATATGGAATTGCGAAGATGTTGAACTTTGCGCATGGAGATGTAATTATGATCGGCGCTTACGTGGCGTTTACTGCAGTCAGCGGTATGGGAATGCCGCCGGTAGTGGGCGTCCTGCTTTCCGTTGTGGCATGTACAGTCCTGGGCGTCCTGATTGAACGGATTGCCTATAAGCCGCTTAGAAAGGCTTCCAAGCTGGCTGTGCTGATTACCGCCATCGGTGTCAGTTACTTCCTGCAGAACGTAGCACTTCTGATTTACGGAGCAAATACCAAGTCCTTCACTTCTGTCGTGACCATCCCGGCTCTGAAGCTGATGGACGACAAGCTGGTGATCTCCGGCGAAACCATCGTGACCGTAGTGGCCTGCCTGATCATCATGGCCGGACTGATGACGTTTATGAAATATTCCAAATCCGGCCGCGCCATGCTGGCCGTATCTGAGGACAGCGGCGCAGCCCAGCTCATGGGCGTCAATGTCAACGCAACCATCGCCCTGACCTTTGCCATCGGTTCCGCCCTGGCGGCCATCGCAGGCGTACTGATGTGCTCCTCCTATCCGGCCCTGACCCCGTACACCGGCTCCATGCCTGGCATCAAGGCCTTCGTGGCAGCGGTATTCGGCGGTATCGGATCCATTCCGGGAGCCTTCATCGGAGGCATTCTGTTGGGCGTCATCGAGATCTTAAGCAAGGCTTATATTTCTTCCCAGCTGGCAGACGCCATTGTGTTCGCGGTATTGATTGTCGTACTGCTTGTGAAGCCTACCGGACTTCTGGGTAAGCAGATTCAGGAGAAAGTGTAGGTGAAGAAGATGAAGAAAATAAACAAACAGCTCCGCAGCAATCTGATTACATATGGCATCGTCGTTGCAGCATATATTATCGTTACCCTCTGTATGCAGGCAGGAATGATTTCCAGCCTTTTACAGGGACTTCTGGTTCCCCTGTGCGTATACGTGATTCTGGCCATCTCCCTGAACCTGACCGTAGGTATCCTGGGAGAGCTGAGTCTGGGACACGCGGGCTTCATGTGCGCCGGAGCCTTTTCCGGAGCGCTGTTTTCCAAGATCACAGCTGACATAATTCAGCCGGCGGGACTTCGATTCTTCCTGGCACTTCTGGTGGGAACTGCAGTGGCTGCCCTGTTCGGCTTCCTGATCGGTATTCCGGTACTTCGTCTGAAGGGCGACTACCTGGCCATCGTAACCCTGGCCTTCGGCGAGATCATTAAAAATGTGGTCAACGTCGTATTCCTGGGTCGCGACAGCGCAGGCTTCCACGTATCCACCAAGGACAGCATGTCCTTAGGCCTGGAGCCGGGCGGACAGGTGCTCATCAAGGGACCCCAGGGAATCACCGGAACCCCCAACGATTCCACCTTCCTCATCGGAATCATCCTGATCCTGGTGACCTTATTTATCGTCATCAACCTTATCAATTCCCGTACCGGCCGCGCCATCATGGCCATCCGTGATAACCGCATCGCAGCCGAGTCTGTGGGAATCGACATTACGAAATACAAGCTTCTGGCCTTCAGTGTATCTGCGGCACTGGCAGGAACCGCAGGCGTGCTCTACGCCCACAACCTGTCTACGCTGATCGCGCTGCCGAAGAACTTCGGCTACAACATGTCTATCATGATCCTGGTATTCGTGGTACTGGGCGGCATCGGCAATATCCGCGGCTCTATCATCGCGGCCGTGGTACTGACCCTGCTTCCGGAGTTCCTCCGTTCCCTGAACGACTACCGTATGCTGATTTACGCAGTTGTCCTGATCGCGACCATGATCTTCACATCCAGCCAGGGTGGCCAGGAGATTCAGGAGCGCGTTAAAGCATTTTTCAAGCGCGGCAAAAAAGCAGAGGAGGGAAAATAAGATGGCATTACTGGAAGTAAAAAATCTTGGAATCTCCTTTGGCGGACTTCGCGCCGTGGATGATTTCCACCTGGAGATAGAACAGGGACAGCTGTACGGCCTCATCGGCCCCAACGGCGCAGGCAAAACCACGGTCTTCAATCTGCTGACTGGCGTATATGAGCCCACCGACGGCTACATCATGCTGGACGGTGAGAACATCACAGGTAAGAAGACCATCGAAATCAACAAGCACGGTATCGCCCGTACGTTCCAGAACATCCGTCTGTTTAACGATCTGACGGTACTGGACAATGTAAAAGTAGGCCTGCACAACCATCACAAATATTCGACCCTGACCGGCATCCTTCGTCTGCCCAGGTACTACAAGGTAGAGAAAGAGATGAACGAGCGCGCCATGGAGCTTCTGAAAGTCTTCGACCTGGACAAAGAGGCCGACTATAAGGCGTCCAACCTGCCCTACGGGAAACAGCGGAAGCTGGAGATCGCAAGAGCATTGGCCACCGATCCGAAGCTGCTGCTCCTGGATGAGCCGGCAGCCGGCATGAACCCCAACGAGACATTGGAACTGATGAAAACCATCCGTTTCGTCCGGGATGAATTCCATATGACGATTCTTCTGATCGAGCACGACATGAAGCTGGTATCCGGCATCTGCGAGAAGCTGACCGTCCTGAACTTTGGCCAGGTTCTGACAGAGGGCCCCACTGCGGAAGTACTCAAAGACCCGAAGGTTATCACTGCATACCTGGGAGAATAGGAGGAATCGAACAATGGCAATGCTGGAAGTAAAAGATATACAGGTATATTATGGCATGATACAGGCCATCAAGGGAATCTCCTTCGAGGTAAACGAGGGTGAAGTCATTGCCCTGATCGGAGCCAACGGCGCAGGAAAAACCACCACCCTGCAGACCATTACCGGCCTGATCGCCCCGAAACACGGCGAGATCCTCTTTGAGGGACAGGATATCACCAAAGTCCCGGCTCACAAAATCGTATCCATGGGAATGGCCCACGTCCCCGAAGGCCGCCGCGTCTTCGCGCAGTTAAGCGTTTTAGACAACCTGAAGCTGGGCGCATTTACCAGAAAAGACAAAGAAGAAATCGAGGAAACCCTGCTTCGTGTATACAAGCGTTTCCCGAGACTGGAAGAGCGTAAAAACCAGATGGCCGGTACATTATCCGGCGGCGAGCAGCAGATGCTTGCCATGGGCCGCGCCCTCATGTCCCACCCGAAGATCATCCTGATGGATGAGCCCTCCATGGGTCTCTCCCCCATCTTCGTAAACGAAATCTTCGACATCATCCGTGAAGTAAGCGAAAGTGGCACCACCGTCCTGCTGGTAGAGCAGAACGCAAAGAAGGCGTTGTCCATCGCAGACCGCGGCTACGTCCTCGAAACCGGCAACATCGTCCTGGAAGGCGACGCCAAGATGCTCCTGGACAATGACCAGGTGAAGAAGGCATACCTGGGCGAGTAATACAAAGTAAATAAGCGGGCCTTGCCCCAGGCAAGCCCGCATAATAGTAAATTCGAAAAACAGAAGGCAGGAGAAAAAACTTTCCTAAGGAGGGCCTATTTGCGCCCGAGCGTGGAAAATTTTTTCTCCTGCCTTCGTCCGTTATAAAAAGACCCCACAATTCTTTGCGGGGCCTTCATCATTTTAAATTTATTTTGCATGCTCAAGAGCCAGTGTCTTGGTAGTAGCGTCGCAAACCTCGGTCGGTCCGTAGTACTGGATAGCGCCCGGATATACGAAGCAGGTTTCCTCTGCCCACTGTGCGCGATGAGCCTCGAAGAACTTGAAGGGAGCTCCGTCAAGCTCAACCAGAGCCTTCTTGATAACCGGCTTATCCTCGCCGTGTCTTCTCTCGATGTTCATCATCTTGGTGATGGGCATACCGCCTGCAACCCACTCATTTGCCGGCTTGGACAGGTTGGAAACCTTGGACAGGTATCCGTTGTAGCCGTACTGGATCAGCATGAATGCGTTGTAACCCAGAGAGTAGCAGTAGTCGGAATCGAAGTTGGACGGGAATGCGCATCTTCCTTCGTATCCCAGAAAATGATGCAGGGCGCTGAACTTGCCGTTGTAGGTGCCTGCAGCCTTTCTCTCAGCAAGCTTTGCAGCTACCAGAGAGGAGAACAGCTTCTCAGACTCGATCAGGGAAACCTGAACGTTACCATGCGGGTCACGCTCCATGAACAGCTGCTGCTGGATAGCCTGCGGAAGGATAGCAAATACTTCCATGGACTCCTTGGTCAGACCCTTCTCAATGAAGGCATACTTGTCAGCCCAGGTAGCCAGAGCGTTGAACTCGTCAGCCTTGCTGCCAGCCAGAAGCTCGTTGATCTCCTGAATCAGTACGGAGAACTCCGGAACGAACTCAACCACGCCCTCCGGGATAATAGCCACACCAAAGTTCATGCCCTTAGCAGCTCTATTTGCTACGGAATCAGCGATGTAATCAGCGATCTGGGACAGGGACATCTTCTTCTCTGCGACTTCCTCAGAAATCAGGCAGATGTTCGGCTGGGTCTGCAGCGCGCACTCCAGAGCTACGTGAGAAGCGCTTCTTCCCATAACCTTTACGAAATGCCAGTACTTCTTAGCGGAGTTTGCGTCACGCTCGATGTTGCCGATGATCTCGCTGTAGGTCTTGGTAGCGGTATCGAAACCGAAGGAGCACTCGATGTCCTCGTTCTTCAGGTCACCGTCGATGGTCTTCGGGCAGCCGATAACCTGAACGCCGGTGTTGTGAGCTGCGAAGTACTCAGCCAGTACAGCAGCGTTGGTGTTGGAGTCGTCGCCGCCGATGATAACCACTGCGGTTACGCCATGCTTTTTGCAAACCTCGGAAACGATAGCGAACTGCTCCTCAGTCTCCAGCTTGGTACGGCCGGAACCGATGATATCAAAGCCGCCGGTATTCCGGTATGCGTTGATGAACTCGTCATCGAACTCTACGTAATCGTCGTTGATCAGTCCGCTGGGGCCGCCCTTGAAGCCGTAAAGAACGTTCTCCTTGTTGGTAGCCTTCAGTGCGTCGTAGAGACCGCAGATAACGTTGTGTCCGCCCGGAGCCTGTCCGCCGGAAAGGATAACGCCTACCACCTGCTTCTTGGGAGCAGAGGTGTTCTGACCCTTCTCGAAGGTGATTTCCTTCTCACCGTAGGTGTTCGGGAACAGCGCTTTGATCTTGTCCTGATCTGCTACGCTTGCGGTTGCTTCGCCTTCTTTTACGCAAATATCTGCGATGCCGTTTCTGAGCATGCCCGGAAGCTTCGGAGCGTACTCATATCTGGCTTTCTGTAAAGCTGAAATTTCCATAACAAAAATCTCCTTTTCAATATATTTAATCCGATTCTAATATATTTTGCGGAAAAAGTAAACAAGTACGATGCAAAAAATAGGAGAAATTCGGGAGAAAACCGCCCGGAACTAAAAAATCATACTTCGGAATGATTTACAGAAGCCGGAGAACTTGGTAAGATGGTAACAGAACAGATGCGGAAAGTGAGGAAACCGGAATGGAAGAAAGCCGGATTATCATAAAGCCGGTAGTGGCACAGCAGTTTGAGCACAGCATGAAGCATGGAAGAATCTTTTTCCTGAGCGCGCCCTGCGGCTTCGGAAAGACGGTGGTGGCAGAAGAGCTGCTCCGGGGACGGAAGGTCCGCCGGATGCAGGCGGAGAAGCCGGACTTTGAACGGGCAGAGACAGACCCGGACTGGAAGATTCTGCTGGTGGATGATCTGCAGCTGATGCAGGAGGAAGAGCAGCAGAGGCTGTGCGAACTGATCCGAAAAAAAACGGAACGGCGTTTTGTGCTGTTATCCCGGGGCGTGCCGCCCGGATGCCTGCTGGCCTTCGGCTATACCGGCCTGATGACTGTGGTGGACGCGGACGGGCTGCTCTTTGACCGGGAGGATATCCGGGCGCTGTTCCGGAACCGGCAGGTGGAGGTGACGGATTCGGAGATCAGCGCGATCCTGAAGAAATCCATCGGATACCCCATGGGCGTAGAACTGACGGCGCAGCTCATGGCCGGAGGCCGCTCCTTCACGCCGGGGCTGGTGGCGCAGGCCTACCGGGAGGTTTTCCGCTATTTTGAAGCAGCCGTGTACCGGCGCTTTGATTTGCCGATCCGCCGCCTCCTTTTGGAAATGGCGCCCTTTGATCGTTTCGATATGGAGATGGCCCGCATGGTCAGCGGCAATCCTCACGTGGGGGAGCTGCTGGAGTGGCTGCAGAGTCATACGACCATGCTGCGCTATGACGGCATCGCCCGGTTTCATTTCTGGCCGCAGTTCCGGAAATTCCTGCTGTGGGAGATGGAGCGGGAATACACGCCGGAGCAGTGCCGTTCCATCTATAGCCGCGGCGGCATGTACTATGAACTGCGGGATGATTATTCCCACGCGCTGGAGTGCTACACCCGCAGTGGAGAGCATTCCCGGGTGTCGAACCTTCTGATCCGTGGTGCGGAGCTACATCCTGGCATGGGCCATTACAGAAAAATGGAAAAATATTACAAAAGTCTTTCGGAGCAGGAGCTGAAATCCTCCCCCTCCCTGATGCAGGGGATGAGCATGCTCTGCGCGCTGAGCGGGGATTATGAAGAATCCGAACGGTGGTACCGGGAGATTCAGCAGTTCGCGGAGAATTGCGACCGCCGGGACGGCGCAGGCCGTCAGGCGCGAAGTCGCCTGGCCTGGCTGGATATCTCCCTGCCTCAGCGGCCGGTGGAGGGAATGCTGGAGACCATTCCGGCGGTCTTCCGCCTGCTGACAGAAAAAGAGCTGACCCTGTCTTCTTTTTCTGTGACCAGCACCCTGCCGAGCGTCATGAACGGCGGAAAGGATTTCTCGGATTGGAGCAGGAAGGACGATCTGCTGTACCGGACCATGAGACTGCCGGTGGAAACGGTGCTGGGCCGGGACGGCGTGGGCCTGGCGGACTGCGCCATTGCCGAGAGCAAATTTGAAAAGGGGGAGGATATCAGCCGTCGTCTGCTGTTCCTGATTTCCCATATGGGGGAGATTCAGCGGAACGGTACGCCGGATATGGAGTTCGCGGTGACCGGGCTTCTGGCCCGCAGCCAGGTGACGGCAGGCCAGGCCGAGGAGGCCAGACGGACCGTGGAAGAACTGAAACGGCGTTTTGCGGATAGCGGTCAGACACGCTTCCGAGCCAATATCAACGCGCTGCTCTGCCGGATTGCCCTGTACCGGGGCGCGACGGAGGAGGCGGACGAATGGTATCGGAGCAGCGCGCCCCGCTCTCCGCTGAATTTTAATGTGATGAAGCGATACCGTTATCTGACCCAGGCCATGGTGGAGCTGGCCCAGAATCGGCCGGACGCGGCGCTTCTGACCCTTGCGCCGATGGAACCCTACTGTGAGACCTGCAGGCGGCATATCGACAGCATTCATCTGCATATCCTGCAGGCACTGGCTATGTATCGGCAGCGGGACGCAGGCTGGCGGGAGAAACTACGACAGGCCCTCGACACGGCGGCGGAATACAGCTTTGTCCGCACGGTCAGTGCATACGGCGCGGCGGTGCTGCCGCTTCTGGAGGAGCTGTCCTACACCGGAGGCGGCGAGGAGTGGCGGCAGAAGCTTCTGCGGGACGTCCTGGCCCAGGCTGCCTTTTATCCGCTGTTCCTGCAGCCTTCCCTTTCCCTCACGACAGCCCTGACGGCCACGGAGCTTCAGATTCTGCGCCTGATCTGCGCGGACAAGAGCAATGCGGAAATCGGGGAAATGATGAACATCAAGATTAGTACCGTGAAAACCCATGTGAGCCACATTCTGGGAAAACTGGGTGTCAGACGCCGGGCAGAGGCAGTGACTGCCGCTAAAAAGCTGTGGCTGGTATAAAGAAAAAAATAAGGCGAAAAACGATAAAAGAGAAAAAATTTGCAAATAGTCCTTGCCAGGCGGACAAAAGTGTGCTATAGTCGATACAATCGAAAAAACACGAATCGATGAACTCTGGAGAGTCTCAGGTTATGAGCGCCGAAGGTGTAACACAGATGCGATGCGTCTGTCTATCTCTCAGGCAAAAGGACAGGGCTTACATAAGCAGATTGTTCTACTCTTTGGAGGGCTGATTGAAAAATCAGCTCTTATTTTTGCGCAAAAATCGGGAAAACGCCCGGGCGCGCGGTAAAATGTTGAAAAAGAGAGGGAAAAAGCGATGTTGGAATTTGTGAAAGCAGTGAATGAATGGATGTGGGGACTGATTTTGCTCATCATCCTGTGCGGTACGGGAATCTTCTTTACGATCCGTCTGAAGTTTATTCAGGTACGGAAGTTTGGAGAGGGCTGCCGCCTTGTATTTGGACACTTTAAGTCATCCGGCGGAGAGCGGAAGGAGGGCGAGATGACCCCGTTCCAGTCTCTGGCTACGGCCATAGCGGCCCAGGTAGGTACCGGCAACCTGACCGGCGCGGCCACGGCGCTGATCGCCGGAGGCCCGGGGGCTATTTTCTGGATGTGGGTCAGCGCATTCTTCGGAATGGCTACCATCTACGGCGAGGCAACCCTGGCCCAGGAATATAAGACCAAGAAAGACGGAGAAGTGACCGGAGGTCCGGTTTACTATATCCACCAGGCATTTAAAGGAACCTTCGGACGGGTGCTGGCTGTGATTTTCGCCATTTTCATCATCCTGGCCCTGGGCTTTATGGGCAATATGGTACAGTCCAATTCCATCGGCGCGGCCTTTTCCGGCGTCTTTGAATCCCGGAATATCAATATCCCGCCGGTAGCCATCGGCATCATTCTGGCTGTAATTGCGGCGTTCATCTTCGTAGGCGGCACCACCAGACTGGCGGCTGTGGTAGAGAGAATCGTGCCGTTTATGGCAGGAATCTATATCGTGGGAAGCCTGATTCTGATTGGCATGAACATCACCGCTCTTCCGGACGCGTTCAAAATGATTTTCGTAGGAGCCTTCAATCCGACCGCAGTGGTCGGCGGCGCAGCAGGTATCACGGTGCGGGAAGCCATCCGTTATGGCGTAGCCCGGGGACTTTTCTCCAATGAGGCCGGTATGGGTTCCACACCCCACGCCCACGCGCGGGCAGCGGCGAAGAATCCCCACGAGCAGGGACTGACCGCCATGATCAGCGTATTCATCGATACCTTTATCGTACTGAACCTGACGGTATTCTCCGTGCTGACCACAGGAGCCATGGATTCCGGCAAGGGCGGCATCGCCCTGACCCAGGAAGCGTTCATGAGAGGCTTCGGAAGCTTCGGCGACATCTTCGTAGCCATCTGTCTTCTGTTCTTCGCCTTCTCCACGGTCTTAAGCTGGCATTTCTTCGGACAGATCAATGTGCAGTATCTGTTCGGTAAAAAGGCCATGAAGGTCTACTCCATCATCGTCGTGGCCTTCATTATCGTGGGCTCCACTTTGAAGGTAGACCTGGTATGGGAGCTGGCCGATTTCTTCAACGGACTGATGGTCATCCCGAACGCCATGGCGCTCCTTGCCTTAAGCGGCGTGGTCGTGGGAATCAGCAAAAAATATGGGAAGAAATAAAAGCCTGTGGAAATAAAAAGGCCACTGCAAGTCAGAGTTCCTGATTTTGCGGTGGCCTTTTGAAATTATAAGAATGGTTCACAAATTTTCTTTAATCCTTATGGAATGCTCCACATAATGTAGTTCCTGTTCTGGGAGAGTGCCGGAAGTAATGTACTCAAAGAGCAGATCAAGGGAGCGGGAGCCCTGGCGATGGGGCTGTTGGCTGATAGTAGCAGAGATGACGCCTTTGTGCAGCATCTCCAGAGTGGTGGGTACTTCGTCAAAGGTGATGATTTTCGGATGCCGACCGGATTCCATGACTGCTTTGCAGCCGCCATAGACGCCTGCAGCAGCAAAGAAGAGAGCATCAATTTTGGGATGCGTATCAAGCAGCTCCCTTGTGAGTGCATAGCTTTCGAATTCATCGTCATGAATTTCTGCAATATCGGTTATCTGAATCCGCGGATAAGATGCCTCCAGCGTATGGCACAGCCCGCGGATTCGTTCACTGTGGCAAAGTACGTTTGAGGAGCCGGTGATGATGCCAAGCTCGATATTTCCGGCTGTCATCAGATGAAAGAGGCCGGCTGCTATGCAGCCGCCGCGGAAATAATCACTGCCGACATAAGCTATCCGACGGGAACCCTCGATATCGGTATTGACCGTTACAACGGGGATCTGCTGCCCGGCCAGTTCATCAATTTTCTGCTGGATGAGCGGGTGATTGTAGGGTGCCAGCATCAGCCCGTGGATGCCGGCTTCCATGAGGCTGTCGATAGCGGCAAGCTGAGCGTGCAGGTCGAATTCCACACGCCTTGTGAGGATGGTAAAGCCAAAATCCTGCAGCTCTTCCGTTTTGCTTTGCACCCCGGCCATAACCTCATCGAAAAAAGGGTTATGTTCGCTGAACAGAATTACGCCGATTTTATATTTCTTTTTCTGGGTAGCCAGCGCAAGTCCGACCCGGTTTGGTCGGTAATTCATCGCCTGGGCTATCTTCATAACTTTCTCTGCTGTCTTTGGATTGACAGCGCCTCTGTTATTCAATACCCGATCGACGGTGCCGCGGGATACGCCCGCCAAGTCGGCAATCTCTTTGATAGTAGTCATGAAATGCCTCCAAAAAATACTTTATACTGACAATACAGGAAAGCAGCGTTTCTGTCAATGCTGATTTGCGTGCACGTGTACTTTTTGCGCGGCGTGCTACGTGTAAATCAGAGAAAAATACACAAAAAAAGTGCTTGAAATTGGTGAATACAGGTTGGAAACTATACAAAATTAATAAAAATAAGGGGATGGGAGGAAAATGACGGCAAAGTGTTGAAAAACTCTTCCGGATATTGTAATATAAAAACAAAAAGCGTGCACGGGCACGCAACGTGCAAAGAGAAAAGGAGGACATGGGATGCTGTATGTGGGAGTGGATCTCGGTACATCCGCAGTAAAACTGCTTCTGATGGATGGAAAAGGACGGATTGAAAAAATCGTGTCCAGAGAATACCCAATTTATTTTCCGAACCCGGGCTGGTCGGAGCAGAAGCCGGAGGATTGGTTCGCGCAGACGATGAATGGATTAAAGGAGTTGCTTTCAGAATGTGACAGGAGTCAGGTGGCGGGTATCAGTTTTGGCGGACAGATGCATGGACTGGTGATTCTGGATGACCAGGATCAGGTAATTCGTCCTGCGTTGCTCTGGAATGACGGGCGGACCTATGAAGAATGCGATTACCTGAATCAGATAATTGGGAAGGAAAAGCTTTCCGGGTATACAGCGAATATCGCGTTTACCGGCTTTACTGCTCCGAAAATTTTGTGGGTGAAAAACAAAGAACCGGAGAATTTCGCACGGATCCGAAAAATCATGCTGCCGAAGGATTACATTGCCTACCGACTTTCCGGAGTACACTGTACCGATGTATCCGACGCTTCCGGAATGCTGCTTTTTGATGTAAAGCACAGAAAATGGTCGTCCGAAATGTTGGAAATCTGTGGGGTAACAGAAGAGCAGATGGCAAAGGTCTATGAGTCCTATGAGACAGTCGGCAATGTGCTTCCGGAGATTGCGAAGGAGCTGGATATTCCGGAGACAGTGAGAATTGTGGCGGGCGCAGGCGATAATGCGGCAGCGGCAGTAGGAACCGGGACGGTGGGGGATGGAAGATGTAATATTTCCCTGGGAACCAGTGGAACCATCTTCATTTCTTCTGAAAAATTCGGCGTAGATCGCAACAATGCCCTTCATGCGTTCGCCCATGCGGACGGTCATTATCATCTGATGGGCTGCATGCTCAGCGCGGCCTCCTGCAACAAATGGTGGATGGAAGAGATTGTCGGAACCGGGGATTATGCGGCAGAGCAAAAGGACATAGAAAAGCTTGGCGAGAATCATGTGTTTTTCCTGCCCTATCTGATGGGGGAGCGTTCTCCGCATAATAATCCGAACGCCAGGGGAACCTTTATCGGCATGACCATGGACACCAGCAGGACTGATATGACTCAGGCGGTTCTGGAAGGTGTGGCGTTTGCGCTGAGGGACTCCCTGGAGGTGGCCAGATCCCTGGGACTCCATATTGAGAGAACGAAGATTTGCGGCGGCGGAGCAAAGAGCCCGCTCTGGAGAAAAATTATGGCCAACGTCCTGAACCTGAAGGTGGATATGATTGAGAGCGAAGAAGGACCGGCCCTTGGCGGAGCCATGCTGGCGGCCGTGGCCTGCGGCGAATATAAAAATGTGGAAGAAGCGGCGGAAAAGCTGGTGAAGGTAATCGGCACCGTAGAACCGGAGCCGGAGCTTGTGGAAAAGTATGAGGCAAAATATCAGCAGTTCCGTCAGATCTATCCGGCGTGCAAGCCGCTGTTTGAACTTATCAGATAAAAGCAGGAGGAAGAAGCTTACATCGGACTCACAGGAAAAAATATTTCTGTTAAATAAAACATATCAGGAGGTAGTAAATGATGAACAACATTCCAAAGGTAAAAATCGGTATCGTGGCGGTCAGCCGCGACTGTTTCCCGGAGTCTCTTTCCGTAAACCGGAGAAAGGCGCTGGTGGACGCTTATAAGGCAAAATACGACGAGGCGGATATCTATGAATGTCCGGTCTGTATCGTAGAGAGTGAAATTCACATGGTGCAGGCGCTGGAGGATGTAAAGGCTGCAGGCTGTAACGCGTTGGTGGTATATCTTGGAAACTTCGGACCGGAGATTTCAGAGACTCTGCTTGCGAAGCATTTTGATGGTCCTAAAATGTTCGTGGCGGCAGCCGAAGAGAGCGGCGATAATCTGATTCAGGGACGCGGAGACGCGTACTGTGGTATGCTGAACGCAAGCTATAATCTGGCGCTGAGAAATATCAAAGCCTATATTCCGGAATATCCGGTGGGAACTGCGGAGGAATGCGCGGACATGATCCATGAGTTTGTTCCGATTGCGAGAGCCATCGTCGGACTTTCGGATTTGAAGATTATCAGCTTCGGACCCCGCCCCCTGAACTTTCTGGCCTGCAACGCGCCGATTAAGCAACTGTATAATCTGGGCGTGGAGATTGAAGAAAATTCAGAGCTGGATCTTTTTGAAGCGTTTAAGAAGCATGAGGGAGACCCGCGTATCGCGGAAGTGGCTGCAGATATGGCGAAGGAGCTGGGCGACGGCAATAAGAAGCCGGAGATTCTGCCGAAGCTGGCCCAGTATGAGCTGACGCTGCTCGACTGGATTGAGGAGCACAGAGGATATCGCAAATACGTGGCCATTGCCGGAAAATGCTGGCCTGCGTTCCAGACCCAGTTCGGATTCGTTCCGTGCTATGTCAACAGCCGTCTGACCGGACGGGGAATCCCGGTATCCTGTGAGGTGGATATCTACGGCTGCTTAAGCGAGTTCATCGGAACTTGTGTAAGCGATGATATCGTAACATTACTTGATATCAATAATACAGTGCCGTATGATTTATATAACGAAGATATCAAAGACAAATACGATTACAGCAGCACGGATGTATTTATGGGTTTCCACTGCGGCAATACCAGCAGCAAGAAGCTGTCCTTCTGCCAGATGAAATATCAGCTGATTATGGCGAGAAGTCTGCCGGAGGAGGTTACCCAGGGAACCCTGGAGGGAGATATCGCTCCGGGCGATATTACCTTCTTCCGTCTGCAGAGTACCGCAGACAACATTCTCCGGGCTTATGTGGCCAACGGCGAGGTCCTTCCGGTGGCAACCCGATCCTTTGGCGCAATCGGCATCTTCGCGATTCCGGAGATGAAGCGCTTCTACCGCCATGTACTGATTGAGGGCAATTTCCCCCATCACGGAGCGGTAGTGTTCGGTCACTATGGAAAAGCGCTGTATGAAGTATTTAAATATATTGGCGTAGATGTAAAAGAAATCGGTTATAACCAGCCGGCAGGAGTACGTTATCCGACGGAAAATCCATTTGCATAAGTCATAAAAGTACGGTTGAAGGGATGCAGCAGGGCGTTTGTCCTGCGCGGAAAGTAAGGCGGGTCGGATTTCGAATTCCGATTTTAAATATTGAAAAAGTAGAAAACATCGTTTGTATCTGATAGAATAGAAGCCGTCAGATATAAACGGTGTTTTTGCGTATAGCGATAGGAGGACGGGGATGAAGCGGAAAATAGTACGGGGACTTCTGGCGGGTCTGCTGGCAGTAAGCCTGTGGGGCTGCGGCAAAGATAAGACGGACGAGGCGGCGCAGCAGGAGAGTGTGACTGTAGCGGAGGAAGAAGAGTCGGAGGCGGATGTGGCGGACGATTCAGGGGCCGAAGGAGAGACTGTCGATGGGGCTGATGAAAGAGACGTTCAGAAGGCAGATACAGCTTCTATGGAAGAAGATACAGAAGCGACAGATGCGGCAGACAACAGTGAACCAGCTGACGATGCCTCTGTGATAAATTACGAGGACGGTCAGCTCATTTCCCTGGACGATACCTGGCAGTACGCCGACCACTCCGCCATTCACAGTGGCGCGGCGGTTCTGTACCGGGCGGCAGAGAACCGGAAGGATATCATCATTGGCGTCAACGCAGGCCATGGAACCTCGGGAGGCAGCAGTGTCAAAACCCTCTGCCATCCGGACGGCTCAGCCAAGACCACGGGAGGCAGCACAGGGGCGGGAGCCACCAGGGCGGCAGCAGTATCCGGCGGCATGACCTTTCAGGACGGCACGCCGGAGAAGAGCGTGACCCTCAGAATGGCGCAGATTTTCCGGGACAGGCTGCTGGCGGCGGGGTACGATGTGCTGATGCTGCGAGACGGCGACGATGTGCAGCTGGACAATGTGGCCCGGACGGTCATCTGCAATAACGTGGCTGACTGCCATATCGCCCTCCACTGGGACGGGGACGGCCTTAGTTATGATAAGGGCTGCTTTTATATCTCCGTGCCGGACGCATTGAAAAGTATGGAGCCGGTGGCGTCCCACTGGCAGCAGCACGACGCGCTGGGGGCGGCTCTGATTGCAGGCCTTCAGAATCAGGGCGCAGCCATTTACAAGAATGGACAGATGAGCATTGATCTGACCCAGACCTCCTACAGCACCATTCCCTCCGTGGATATGGAGCTTGGCAATGCCTGCTCGGATCACAGCGACGAGGCCTTATCCAGGCTGGCAGACGGACTGATCGAAGGGGTAAATGGATATTTTGATTGAAATAGAGGGGACAGGTGTGCTATACTGAATCTAGTATTGAGCAGTGGGCGCACTGCAGACCAAAAGGAGATCCGAACATGAAACGAGTATTATTGAAATTAAGCGGTGAGGCTCTCGCGGGCGAGAAGCACACAGGCTTTGATGAGGCTACCGTTCTGGGCGTGGCAAAGCAGGTGAAGACCCTGGTGGACGACGGCATTCAGGTGGGTATCGTCATCGGCGGCGGCAACTTCTGGAGAGGCCGTACCAGTGAAAATATGGAGCGTACCAAGGCAGACCAGATCGGTATGCTGGCTACGGTTATGAACTGTATCTATACCTCAGAGATTTTCCGTTCCATCGGAATGAAGACGCAGGTATTTACACCCTTCGTATGCGGCGGCTTCGCAAAGCTGTTTACCAAGGACGAGGCAGTAGCTTTCCTGGAGGAAGGCGGCGTGGCGTTCTTCGCAGGCGGAACCGGACACCCCTATTTCTCCACAGATACGGGTACCACTCTTCGCGCCATTGAGATTGAGGCGGACGTGATCCTGCTGGCCAAGGCCATCGACGGCGTATATGACAGCGATCCCAAGGTGAACCCGGAGGCGAAGAAGTACGATGAGATTTCCATTGCCGAGGTGGTAGACAAGCGTCTGGCTGTCATGGATCTGACCGCTTCCATCATGTGCATGGAGAATAAGATGCCCATGCTGGTATTTGGCCTGGAGGGCGAGAACAGCATCGTGGATACCGTAAGAGGGAAATTCAACGGAACCAGAATTACCGTATAGTCGGAATAAATGAATCGGAGGATTTGAATATGGATGAGAGATTGAAAGTATATGAGGAAAAAATGACCAAGTCTTATGACGCGATGATTCGCGAGTTTACAGCGATCCGCGCAGGCCGCGCCAATCCGCACGTGCTGGACAAGCTGAAGGTAGATTACTACGGAACTCCCACACCGATTCAGCAGGTGGGCAACATTTCCGTACCGGAGCCCAGAATGCTGCAGATTCAGCCCTGGGAGAAGAGCCTGATTAAGGCCATCGAGAAGGCGATTCTGACTTCGGATCTGGGTATTACCCCGTCCAACGACGGTACCGTGATCCGTCTGGTATTCCCGGAGCTGACCGAGGAGCGCAGAAAGGATCTGGTAAAGGATATCAAGAAGAAGGGCGAGGCTGCCAAGGTAGCCATCCGCAATATCCGCCGTGACGCCAACGAGGTCTTCAAGAAGCAGAACAAGGCCAATGAGATTTCCGAGGACGATATGAAGGATCTGGAAACCAAGACCCAGAAGATAACCGATAAGTACATTGCGGACATCGACAAGGCTGTGGACGAGAAGTCCAAGGAGATTATGACCGTATAAGGTCTGGAGGAAAAAATACGAGGGGACGGGTGGTATCTTTGTGCTGCCCGTCCCATTGTGCGATTCAGACAGATAAGCGTAAGTGTCTGGAGAGAACCATGGAGGAAGTAAAAATATGGAAAAAGACATCAAGATCCCACAGCATGTGGCCATCATTCTGGATGGCAACGGACGCTGGGCAAAGGCAAAGGGAATGCCCCGGAATTACGGACACGCCCAGGGCGCCAAAACAGTGGAAACCATCTGCCGGGAGGCCTGGAATATGGGCATTAAATACCTGACAGTTTACGCCTTTTCCACAGAGAACTGGAAGCGGCCCCAGGAGGAGGTGGACGCTCTGATGAAGCTTCTGCGAAATTATATGAAGAACTGCCTGAAAACGGCGGAGAAAAATCATATGCGGGTCCGGGTCATCGGCGACAAGACCGCGTTGGCAGAGGATATCCGGAAAAGCGTGGCGGAGCTGGAAGAGGCCTCAAAGGACAATGACGGTCTGAATTTCCAGATCGCCATCAACTACGGCAGCCGGGACGAGATGGTGCGGGCCATGAAGAAGATGGCGGCTGACCGGGACGCCGGAAAATTAAGCGCGGCGGATATCAGCGAGGAGACCTTTGCACAGTATCTGGATACCGCAGGCATTCCGGATCCGGATCTGCTGATCCGCACCAGCGGCGAGCAGCGCCTGTCCAATTATCTTCTCTGGCAGCTTGCTTATTCGGAGTTTTATTTTACAGATATTCACTGGCCGGATTTTTCCAAAGAGGAGCTTGAAAAAGCGATTCTGGCATATAATAAGCGTGACAGACGCTACGGCGGCGTGAGGGAGGAATAAGATGAAGTCATTTCTGACGAGACTGATAAGTGGCATTGTGCTGCTGGCAATTATCATATCCACAGGTATCGTGGGCGGTCCGGTGCTGTTTGGCTTTACCTTTTTGATTTCCCTGATTGGATACTGGGAATTCCTGAAGGTGTTCGGACTGGAGAAGAAGCTTCCGGGCGTATTCGGTCTGGTTTTCGCGGTGCTTTATTACGGAACCGTCTATCTGGGAGATGCCTTCAACATGGCGGGGCCGCTGCTTCTGGTGGGCTTTCTGATGGTGCTGATGGGCATCTATGTGTTTACATTTCCCAAATTCAGGACCGATGAGATTACCGCGCCCTTTTTCGGGCTGGTATATGTGGCGGTAATGCTTTCTTTCCTGTATCAGACCCGCATGATTTCCATTGAGGGAAGAGATACGCCGATTGTGTATTTCCTGATTTTTATCTGCTCCTGGGGCTGCGATACCTGCGCCTACGCGGTGGGGATTCTGTTTGGAAAGCATAAGATGGCTCCGGTGTTAAGCCCGAAGAAGTCCGTGGAGGGCGGTATCGGCGGTATCGTGGGCGCTGCGCTTCTGGGCGCCATCTACGGCATGATTTTTGACCTGGATATCCAGGGCTGCGTGATTCTGTGCGCGGCAGGCGGAGCAGTGTCCCAGATTGGTGATCTGGCGGCGTCTGCCATCAAGCGTAACCACAATATCAAGGATTACGGACATCTGATTCCGGGACACGGCGGTATTCTGGATCGGTTCGACAGTGTGATTTTTACCGCGCCGATTATCTATGTACTGACGCTTCTGATGTTCAGACGATAAAGGTTCATAAGGCAATGAGGAGAAAAGAATGAAAAAGATAGCAATCTTGGGCTCTACGGGATCCATAGGAACCCAGACCCTGGAAGTAGCGAGAAATAACGGCGATCTGGAGATCGTATCTCTAGCAGCCGGAAGCAATGTAAAGAAGCTGGAGGAACAGATCCGGGAATTTCATCCCCGTCTGGTGGCAGTCTGGACCGAGGAAAAAGCAAAAGAACTGCGGGATGCAGTGAAGGATCTGGACGTGAAGGTCGTATCCGGTATGGATGGACTCATCGAGATCTGCACACTGCCGGAGGCGGAGATCGTGGTGACGGCCATCGTGGGAATGATAGGAATCGTTCCTACAATTGCGGCCATGAAAGCAGGAAAAGACATCGCCCTGGCCAACAAGGAGACTCTGGTGACCGCAGGCCACATCATCATCCCCCTGGCGAAGGAGACCGGCGTACAGATTCTGCCGGTGGACAGCGAGCACAGCGCTATTTTCCAGTGCCTGCACGGAGAAAACCGCAGCCAGCTTAAGAAGATTCTGCTGACTGCTTCCGGCGGACCCTTCCGCGGAAAGAAGCTGGAGGATCTGAAGAATATCCAGGTGGAGGATGCCCTGAAGCATCCGAACTGGGCCATGGGCCGGAAAATCACCATCGATTCCTCTACCCTGGTCAACAAGGGACTGGAGATGATGGAGGCAAAATGGCTGTTCGGCGTGGAACCGGAGAATATCCAGATTGTGGTGCAGCCCAAGAGTATCATTCATTCCATGGTGGAATTCGTGGACGGCGCGGTGATTGCGCAGCTGGGCACACCGGATATGAAGCTGCCGATTCAGTACGCCCTGTATTATCCGGAGCGGCGCTTCCTGCCGGGCGAGCGGCTGGATTTCTGGAAGCTTACGGAAATCACTTTTGAAAAGCCGGATATGGAGACCTTCAGGGGTCTGAAACTGGCCTTTGACGCGGCGGCTGCGGGCGGCTCCATGCCCACGGTATACAATGCGGCCAACGAGCGGGCGGTAGCCAAATTCCTGGACCGGAAGATTGCGTACCTGCAGATCCCGGAGATTATCGAGACCTGTATGGAGCATCATAAGGTAAAAGAAAATCCGTCTGTGGAGGAGATTCTGGACACGGAGCAGGCGGTATACGAATTTATCGAAAGCAGGTGGTAAGTTGAAAATCATACTTGCGCTTCTGATATTTAGCCTGATTGTGCTGTTCCATGAGTTCGGCCATTTTCTGCTGGCCAAGCGGGGCGGCATCGGCGTGACGGAATTTTCTCTGGGAATGGGCCCCAGACTCTTCAGTAAGCAGATTGGAGAGACCCGCTATTCCGTGAAGCTCCTGCCCTTTGGAGGCTCCTGCATGATGGTGGGAGAGGACGGGGAGAGCGACGAGGAGAATTCCTTTGGTAGCAAATCCGTTTGGACCCGGATTTCCGTGGTGGCGGCAGGCCCCATTTTCAACTTTATACTGGCCTTTTTTATGGCGCTGTTTATCGTGGGGAGTATCGGCTACGACGCGCCGGACGTGGTGAAGGTCATGGAAGGCTATCCGGCGGCGGAAGCCGGTATGCAGCCCGGCGACCGGATCGTGCAGATGAATAAGACCCATATCCACGTGTACCGGGAGGTCAGTCTCTACGTGCAGATGCACCAGGGTGAGACGGTTACGGTGACTTATGAGCGGGATGGCGAGCGCCATGCGGTGACGCTGGAGCCGAAAATGAGCGAGTATGGCACGTATCTCCTGGGCTTTCAGGGCTCCGGCGTGCGGACAAAAGGAAATGTTTTCCAGACGGTATATTACAGCGCTTATGAGGTGAAATACTGGATCAGTACCACGCTGAAGAGTCTGGCGATGATGTTCCACGGCCAGGTCAGCGCCGACGATATCTCAGGCCCGGTGGGTATCGTGAATGCCATTGGAAATACTTATGAGGCCAGCCGGGAGGACGGCGGCTTTTACGTATGGCTGAATATGCTGAATATTTCGATTCTCCTGTCAGCCAACCTGGGTGTGATGAATCTGCTGCCGATTCCGGCTCTGGACGGCGGACGGCTGGTATTTCTCCTGCTGGAAGTACTGCGCCGGGGCAAGCGGATCGATCCGGAGAAGGAGGGCATGGTCCATTTTGTGGGACTGATGCTTCTGATGGCTTTGATGCTGGCGGTGATGTTCAATGATTTCCGGAATATTCTGTAAAAAGAATGTGCCCTCGGCACATTCTTGCGCCGAGGCGCGGTTGCCCTGGCAACCACCTACTACTGCGCCGAGTGTGCATCTTTGCAAGCTTTGCTTGCTTTTATGGAATAGGGAATTCTATCGGAATTTCCTATTCCATAAAAAAAGAATCCCAGGCGGGATTCTTTTTTTAGTCCAACATTATAACAGCACCATAGAAAAGACAACGGTCATGATTCCGCAGACGCCGATGGCCAGTCCGCTCATGGCGCCCTCTGTTTCTCCAAGCTCCAGGGCCTTGGAGGTACCGACGGCATGGCTGCAGGCTCCGATGGCCAGACCTGCGGTAATGGGATTCTTCACCCGGAAAATGCGGATCAGGTAGGGAGCCAGGATGCTGCCCAGGATTCCGGTGAAGATGACAGCGATGACGGTCACCGGTACGATACCGCCGTGGCTCTGGCAGACCTCCACCGCAATGGGCGTGGTGATGGATTTGGGCAGAAGGGAGGCAGTCATGGCCTCGTCCAGACCAAAGAGCCGGCAGAGCACATAGACGCTGCCCATGGAGGACAGGGAGCCTACGGTGCAGCCCACCAGAATCGGAATGGCGTTCTCCTTCAGAATCTGAATCCGGGTGTAGATGGATACAGCCAGGCAGGCGGTAGCCGGAGCCAGAAACATATTGATGACCGCGCCGCCGTTGTTGTAGCTCTCATAAGGAATATCGAAGGCCAGCAGGACAAGCACGATAGCCAGGATAGCGAAGAGCAGCGGATTGCAGAAGGGCGATTTCAGCTTCTTCTGCAGCTTTTCCCCGGCCCAGAAGGCCAGGACGCTTACGGCAATGCCGAAGTAAGGGGAAGTCCATAATTCACGCATGGCAGCCTCCCTTCCTGCGGGAAAGCAGATACATGGTGAAACGCACGCTGTAGGCTGTGGCCGCAAAAGTAATGATGGTAGTCAGTACACAAATCAGCAGCAGGGGAAGCCAGTTGGCTCTCAGAATGTCCAGATAATTGATGACGTTCACGCCTGCCGGAATAAAGAAAAATGCCATATTGGCCAGCAGAAAGTCTGATTTCTCCCGGATATGGTCAATTTTCAGAAGGCCGCTCAGCAGAAGCAGAAAGAGTAAAATCATACCGATGACGCTGGCCGGAAGGGCAAAGGGCAGAAATTGCTCGATCAATACGCTGAGGGCGCAGATGGAGAAAATAATTCCAACTTGTTTGATAATCTTCATAATAGAACTCCTCTCTTGTCTCATACCAAAGTCGGATATAAAATCGCTTCTTATCATACACCAAAGCCCAAAATTCTACAAGAAGCAAGTTATTTTTTCATAAAAAAAAGTGAAATATGCGCGGCACACCCTAAAATGAAAATCCTGTGTTATAATATAGCTATGAAAAAGACGCAGACAACAGAAATAGACGAACTGCATATCGAACACCCGGAGCTGGAACAGAGAATGTGCGAGGATTTAAAAAATTACGGCATTCTTTATTTTCATGCGCCTATAGGCTGGGAAAAGGACAGGCTGGTTCTGGATTTTGCGGCCCACCACCCGGAATTTGACGCCTGTATTGTGACTGATCTGGATCAGATACCGGACACGAGGGGCGGAGTGCGGATTGTTCCGGGACTGGAACGTCTGCTGGAACAGCCCGGACTGGAACGGCTCTGGACAAAGGTTGGGGAAAGAGGCCGGGAGGAACGATGGATTTTCACCTCCACAGCGCCGCTTCCGGAGGAACTGATGCCCTTCCGGGTGGCCGGACGTCTCCGGATATACGGAGTTCCCGATATCCGGCCGGAGAACCGGGAGGTAAGCGCTTATCTGGAGAAAAAGGGCTTCCGCCTTTACCGGGAAGACTACCTTCATATAGAAAAGGATTTTGACAATATGCCCCTGTGTATCTATATGCTGGAGGAACCGCTGCGGGGCAGCGTCCACGGCTATGGACGGCAGGAAAGAGAGCAGTGTCTGGAGGACGTATTCCGGTGGATTGATATCAAGTTTTTCCGGACGCTGAAGGTGGAGGAACAGAACGCCCTTTTAAGCCTGGCCTGCTTTGAAGAACTGACAGAGGAGCTGGTGTGGACGATTCTGGATATATCGGTAAATGAGGCCAGAGCTCTGGTACAGCGGTTCCGGAAGAAAGGAAGTATTCTGGAGGACTTAGGAGGAGGTCGATGGAGATTTGTAAGGCTGTTCCGTCAGTTCCTGGCCCGCATGATGCATAAATACGCGACTCCGGAGCAGCTGGAGAGACTGTATCAGAGGGCAATGTATTTTTATGAGGAAAAGCAGGATTATACGGCGGCCCTGTGCTTCGCCGATCTTCTGAAGCTTCATGATAAGATGGCGGAGCTCCTGGATCGGATTTTGTCCCGGCCCATCAGCTATGAGACCTTCCTTTCTCTGGAGGACTACTGTCTGAGCGAGCCTTTGCCGGATATGTTGGAATACCCGCGTCTGATTATGGCAGGAGCCATGCTGGAATGTATCGGCGGCAATCTGGAGGGCTATGAGAGATACCGGAAGCTTCTGGAGCGGAGAGAGAAAAAGGATACCGGCTCACTGCTTCTGATCCTGAAGATGATAGGAACAGGCAGCATGACGCCGGAGCTGCTTTCGGAGATCTGGCAGCATGTGGAGGAAGCAGATACGTCTACCGGAGAGATCTGGCGGATGTTGCAGATTCCGGGCAACATTTCCCTGCTTCACGGTGATAAGGATTACAGCGCGTTTTTCCGCTGGGCTGGGAAGCGGGAGAAGAATCCCTACGAGGAAGAGATTCGACGGCTGGCAGGAGAAGAGTACGCGTCTATGGCGGAATTTCTTCTGGGGGAGGTCTTCTATGAGCGAAACCAGCTGGACGAAGCCCTGAACCGTTTTACCAGGACCTTCCGTATGGCTGTGCAGGAAAAAAATCTCCGGATGCAGAAGCTGTGCAACCTGAAGGTGGCAGATCTGATGGTAGTCCGGAATCAAGCCGACGGTGCGGAAGCCTTTCTGCTTCACCGGCTGGAGGAGGAAGAGGAGACGGATTGCTACTGGAATGGCAATCTGTTGGCTCACCGGATCTGGTATCATCTGCTGAAAAATGATGAGAAACGGATTCTGGGCTGGCTGAAAAAGGAAGCGCCGGACGAACGGGGACGTTTTCTAAGCGTAGAGTATTATCAGTATCTGATGAAGGCCAGAGTGTATCTGTGGCTGGAGCAGTATGTTCCGGCAGAGTTGATTTTACTGACCCTGCGGGATTTTGCGGACAGTTACCAGATGACCTATCTGGGAATCCAGGTACGGATTCTGGAAGCGGTACAGGCATTCCGGCAGCAGAGAGAGGGCTGGCAGGAGAGCCTTACAGAGGCGGTGGAGACCGGTCGGAGCTACCATCCGGGTATTCGCGGACGAAGGGGAGGCGGTCTACGAGCTTCTGAACGCCCTGTACGGGGAGAAGGAGCGAAAGGATCCGTATATCCAGGAGATTTTGAAGGCGGCCCGAGCCCAGATGCTGATTTATCCCGGCTATCTGAGACAGAAGAAGAGCCTGAAGGTGGAAAATTTCACCAGCTATGAGAACGACGTGCTGAAGCTTCTGGCCCGGGGCGAGAAGAATGCGGAGATTGCAAGGACCCTGTGCGTGTCGGAAAATACAGTCAAGTATCACCTGAAAAATATCTATCAGAAGCTGGGGGCAAAAAACCGGAGTCAGGCGCTGAATCTGATTACGGAGTATCATCTGATATAGGAAAGAATCCTGCGAAGCAGGATTCTCCGCCTGCGGCGGGTCGCGTAAACGACATACTACCTCTCCGCCGCAGTGCGATCCCCCGGAGGTTTTTTATGTAATAGGGGATTCCAGAGGAATTTCCTATTACATAAATAGAAAAGCAGGAAGGACTACCCGTTTGGGCAGTGCGCTTCCTGCTTTTTTATGGGAAAATTTATGATAGAGTAGTCATAGTTTGTCCGGAGGTGAGAGAATGAAGCAAGAGGCGGAACGGGCGGAAAAGCAGCTGGAGCATTTCCGTGAGACCATGGATCGGCTGACGGCGGCCAGCCATGTGCAGACGGAGTATTTTGGTGAGCATAAAAAAATTGAGGGCTACTATCAGAGCCGGATGCAAGGGCAGATGCTGGGCTGCGACCGGCTGATGAAGCAGGAGAATCTCTTCGGCAGACTGCAGCTGGGCTACAATCCCAACCGGGAGAGGGTATTCCTGTTTGCCAATTTGAAGACATCCCGCTATGATACGGTGGCGAGCCGCTATCAGAAGGAACTGAAGGAATATCAGCAGAAGACCCTTTTAAAGGGAAATAATGAAAACCGGGCCTACGTGTCCCGTTACTGGGAGGGTGCTTCCGTTCTTATCGAAAAGCGCGAGAATAAGCCTTGGACCAGGCGCTCCGTCGCTTCCTACCTGGGACGGGAGAATATGGAAAGCTTACAGAAGACCCTGCCCTTCTTCGTGAAAGAGGAAGAAAAGAAGGCGCTGGAAAAGAGAAAAAGCAGGAAAAAAGAGCTGGAAAAGCAGATACGGCAGCTTCGTCTGGAATCCGGGCGTCAGGCGGCAGAGGAAGACAGGGAAAAACTTCAGGAACGGGAACAGGAGATCAGAGAGCTTCGGAGGGAAGATACCCGGGGTATGTACGAGAAAAATCTTCTGGAGGCCATTCTGATAAAGAAGGATGCGTCTGCCCGGACCTTTCTCCGGAAAATGAATTACGCGTATGATTTCCAGAAAAAGGATATCGAAAGCTATTACCGGGAGCGGAAAAAGACGCTTGGCGAAGTACAGGCAGAGACTGAGGGCGACGCAGAACGCCCGGAGGATGAGGACGAATGAGCGGGATAAGGACAGGGATATTCCAAAATGAGCAGGAATACTATCAGGCGCTGACCGGGTGGGCCAGAGAGCTATTGGCTTCCTATGCGCTGACCCATGTGAAAGCTTCAGAGAACGGAATGCTCCGGAAGAACGGCGGCGTGCTGATTACCCGGGCAGAGCTCCTGCAGGAGCTGAAGCCAGAGCTTCCGGCGTCTGCCGGGGAGGAAAACTACGACCCGGAGCTTTTGCGCGCAGCGCTTGCGGACATCCGGGAGCGGGGCCGGGAGACTATGCGCAGCGGCGGCATGATTGTGATGGAATATCTGTTCCATGCGCTGAAGCTGACAGAGTTCGAAGGCTTTCTGACGGCCCTCTCCCTGGCCTGCGAGCTGGATCACGGACTGGGACTGGCAATCGGATACCTGAACGAGCAGAACGGCGTCCGGGTACCGAGCTTAAGCCTGTGTCTCCGGCTGTATACGGAGAAGGAGGAGGAGCAGCGGTTCCTGTACCAGGAATGTCTGCAGGACTGGGAAAAACTGGGACTTCTCTTTGAGGGAATGGAGGACACGAGCCTGGGAGGGGGAATTCCTGTCCCGGAGGGCTTTCAGGAATTCCGCTTGAAGCTGGATTTCCGGATTCTGAGCTACCTTCAGAATTTTGAGCAGGAGGATCCGGCCCTGGGCGGTATCGTAAGAACCGGCGGGGAGGAGGACATGCGGGAGCCGCTGATTCAGAAGAAGCTGACGGACGGGCTGGAGGCTCTCTACGACAGCGGGGCCCGCAGCTTTTACCTGGAAGGGGAAAATGGTTCCGGCAAGAAGCTTCAGGCCGGAGCTCTCTGCAGGCGGAAGGGCTTGCCCATTCTCTATGTGGACAGCGGAAAGCTGCCGGAGGAGGGAGAGAGCCTTCAGAAAATGCTCCGGCGGATTATGCGGGAAGCCATTCTCCAGGGCGGCAGCGCCCTGTGCGTCTGCGATCTGGAGGGAGATCCGGAGACCGGGCGGGTATCCTGGGAGCGGGTGGAACAGATCCTCTGGGGACTTCGCACCTGGCAGGGCGTGCTGTTCCTGACCGGAGGAAGCGAGTGGGATCGGAAGATTCGCTGTGAACGGTTGATTCGAAAGGTCCGGATTCCGGAAAATACCACGGAGGAGCGGATCCTGCTCTGGAAGCGGTTCCTGGGGGAAGAACTTTTCCCGGAGGGTCTCAATCTGGAGTATCTGGCGGATAAGTACCGGCTTCCGGCCGGACATATCCGGCAGAGCGTGCAGGAATACGAGGATCGGCTGCTGCTGGAGCAGAGCGGGCCAGATGAGCGGTATCTGCTGGAGGCCTGCCGGGCTCAGCTGGAGCATAAGCTGGGGAAGGACGCGGTGCGGATTCCGGTGCATTACCGCTGGGAGGATCTGGTGCTGCCGGATCCCCAGAAAAAGCTGCTTCGGGACGCCTGCGATCAGGTGCGGCTTCATCATCAGGTGTATCATCGCTGGGGCTTTGAACAGAAGCTGGCCTATGGAAGAGGCGTGTCTATGATTTTCTACGGGCCGCCTGGAACCGGCAAGACCATGGGAGCCCAGGTCATCGCCGGGGAGCTGGCCATGGAGCTTTACAAGGTGGATATGGCCGGGGTCATGTCCAAATATGTGGGTGAATCGGAGAAAAAGCTGGGCAATGTTTTCGAGCAGGCAAAAAAGAGCCAGAGCATTCTGTTTTTCGACGAGGCAGACGTACTGTTTGGCAAGCGGACGGATCAGAAGGACTCCAACGACAAATACGCCAATGCAGGAACCGCCTACCTGCTGCAGAAAATAGAGGAGTACGAGGGCATTATCATTCTGGCCACGAACTTCCTGCAGAATTTCGACAATGCATTCCTGCGGAGATTTAAGTTTATTATTGAATTTCCCTTTACGGACGTACCGAGAAGAAGGGAAATCTGGGAACGGGTATTTCCGGCGGATACGCCCCGGGAGGATCTGGACTACGGATATCTGGCGGAGGAATTCAAATTTTCCGGCAGCCAGATTAAAAATGTGGCGGTGGCCGCGGCTTTCCTGGCAGCCGGCGAGGGCGTGCCGGTGGGAATGCGCCATGTGCTGACCGGCGTAAAAAGGGAGATGGCCAAGACAGGAAAGACGCTGCTGGCCAGTGATTTCGGAGGCTATTATTATCTGATGGAGGAGGTATAGAGTATGGGATTAGGCGACTGGTATCAGGAACGGAAAGCGAAAAAGACGGCGAAAAAGGAAGCGGCCCGGCTGGCGGCAGGTCAGGCCAGACAGGCGGCGGAGGAAGAGAAAAAGCGGCAGCAGGAGGCCCAGGCGCAGCAGTCTATGGGATATACGAGAAATTATATCCAGATGCTGGAGCGGATGCAGGGCGCGGGAGACCGAAAGGGATATCAGAATTTGGCGGCTATGCGGGAACAGCTGGTGCAGGGCATGGGCAACAGTCCCCACGCCCAGATTCTGACGGACGCCCTGAACGCTTCCCTGAAGGCGGCGGACGAGCGGATCAGCAGGGCGGAGAAGCAGGAGGGCCATAAAGAAACCATTCGCAAGGAGAGGAAGACGCCTCTGGAGACCCTGATCCGTAAGGAGCAGACTATGACCGACGGTCGGAAATTCAAACCGGAGGGAGAAGCGGCTGCCGCCGGGACGGATCTGAATCAGGAAGAGAAGCTGAAGGAGTCCAGAGGGAAGATTGCGAAAAATAAATTTAAGAATCTGCCGGGGGCAGTCTGGGAAGCCGTGAAGGACGCTTTTTCCGACTGGAAGACCGGTCTGAATACCGTATACGACAAGCTGACGGGAACGATGGATGTGGGAGCCGGTTCCAGCGGCGTCGGCGGTGATTCCAGCGATATCCAGGAGATGGAGAAGGTCATGAAGGACATGACGGATGCGGATACCGGAGGAGCCGGGATCACCGGAGCCGTATTCAGCGGCGTATCTACGATACTCAAGTGTGTAAAAACGGGAATTACCATCGTAGGCGCGATCAAAAATGAAAAAGATAATAAAACGGAGATTACGCTGGACAAGCAGGAACGCTTCCAGGTGGTCCGGGGGCTGTTACATGACATCGTAGAGATCATCAACGGCTTTGGAACGGTCTTTGGTCCCGCCACGAAAATGATTCCTTTCTACAATTCCATTCTGGGTATCGTAAGCAACTCAGCCGCTGTGCTGGCGGACGTGACCGATGTGGTGGCCAATTCCATCTTCCACCACAATATGCGAAAGCGCTGTAAAATGCTTTACCAGAACATGGTGGATAAGAAAACGAAATACGAGAAGAGCGGGGATACGACCGCAGCCCAGGCTTACACCGTAAGAAATAAGTCCAGCGCCATCGATAAGCAGCGCCGGAATCTGTTGGGAAAAATTGCCAAAGAAAATCAGGGCGACGACAGCGTGGGCGGTAAGATCCGCATCGTAAAGGCGGCTTCCTTACGTTCCCGCAACGATACCATTTACCGGGAGGCCCAGTATGGCGTAGGCGCGAGAATTCAGGCACTGGACGAGAAGATCCACGGTCAGGGAAGCATTTCCCCAGAGGAGCGGATCCGTCTGAAGACCCAGAAGCGGGAGCTGGAGGCCATGGAGACCATGGAGCAGTACCGGGAAGCGGATAAGGCAGAAAAGAAGATGAGAAAGGCGCTGCTCCACAATGTGGAAAGCGTTATTACAGGCGGCACCAATGTGGTAGCCAACGGCCTGAAGCTGGCAGGAGAGATCGCCTCAGCCACCGGCGTAGGAGTTATGGCGGGAGCCGGGCTCTATACGGCGGGCATGGCCACCGGAATCGCGGAGGGAAGCTATGAGCTGGCCCGGGGCGGCGGTTCTCTCATCTATAAAAGTATCCGGTATATGGCCGGAACGTCGGACAACAAGGCGACCACCCGGGAGGATATGGCAATCTCCCTGATTGAGCGGATGCATGAGGTGGGAACCTCGGCCGTATGGGACGCCACAGCCGGAGGCTTCAAGGACGACAGAGGTCTCGATCAGGTGGAGGCCCATCAGCTGGCCAGACAGGGAAAAAATGTGGATCATCTGCATGGAATCCTGCGGAGCGGCCTGGACGCCACGATGACAGAGCTGATTGGAAGCAAGGATCGGACAGAGCTGAAGCAAAATATCGCGTCCGCGTTCGGACAGCCGGATTAGGAGGGGCAGTATGCTGACACAGGAGAAAAAAAGGACAGAATTTGAACGGATCAGGGAATTTCTTGCGCAGGCAGAGATTGCGGCAGAGGTAGCCGACAAGGGAAAGCTCTTTGACGATACGGTACTTCTGGTATCCCTGCCCACAGCGGAAGAATTTCCGGAGGATCATGAGCTGACAGAGGAAGAGCTTCATCTGGCGGTGGGTTATCTGGTGGAGCTGGACGAGGAGGAAGAGCGCCTGTCCCATTATCTGATGTTTTACAGCCAGATAGAGGAGGATGTATCGGAGCTTAACAGGGTAGAGATCTTAAGCATGCTCAATGAGCTGAACCGCAGGGTACGGCTGGGCTGCTTCTTCCTGGGGCCGGTGGACGGCCAGGAGACCGAGGGCGTCCAGTACCGCATCATGGTGTCCGGCATGCCGGAGGAGCCTTTTGACGAGGGGCTGGTGGCCGACGCCATTCTGGAGATGGGCACCGGCTACGATATAGCCCTTGGAGCCCTGAGAAAAGCCAACGATGAGATGAAGAGCAGACGGGAGAACGGATGAGATATACACAGATGCTGAATCAGCGCCTGAAAAACGCAGGCAGAGAATATGCAAGGAGCCGGGGGGCGGAAAAGGCAGAGGATCTTTCGAAGGCGATCCGGACGGCACGCAGGGAAGCGGAGGATACGGACAGCTTTTTCCCCTGGGCAGAGGCGGCGGCGCGCCTTAACTGGAGCGGAGAAGAGGAACAGCTGATCGCGGTGCTCTGGGGTCTGGGAAGCCGGAAGGAGACCCTGTCGGAAAAGGAATTTCTGCAGCTCCAGGAGGAGCTTGCGGTTGGGATGGAGAACGGACTTTCCATCTGGTATGTGCAGCGGGAGGAGGGGATACGTCTGTCGCCGGTGCTGACCGGGTGGCTGGAGGGCGAGATCCCGGAGCTTCCCGAGGGCTTGAGCCTGCGGCTCCCGGAGGAGGAGACCGCTTACGGGCTGGATGCCCTTCTTCAGGAGAGCGACGCCATCTTCCGGCTGGCCGACCTGCAGGAGCCTTTCTGCCTCTGTCTGGCGGGCGAGTCTGGCAGCGGCCGGGAATTTGCCATGGAGCGGATTGCGCTCCGGCAGGGGCTGACCTTACTCCTGGCCGAGGGAGACTGCTTCCGGGCCACGGCGGAGGAACAGAACGCCTGCGTGCTCTGCGCCCGCCTGTACAATGCGTTTTTCTGCATCCGTCTGGGAAAAGAGGAGCGTGGACGGCTTCTCACCTGGACGGAGGAAAAATTTTCCTTTTATGGACTGATTCGGGAGAGCAGCCGGACGCTTCGGGAAGACGGAAGAGCCGGAGTGATCACGCGGTTCCTGGAAAAGCCCGACCGGAGCGGGAAGCTTCAGATGGCCCGGGAGGTGCTGGGGGGCTGCCTTGGCCGGCTCCCGGAGGGTATGACGGAGGAAACACTGACCGGACGGCAGCTGCCCACCGGCGCGTATCTTAAGTATCTTTACAGTCTCCGGGCGGAGCTTCTGCTTGGCCCGACGGACGCCCGGAAGCTTCTGCCGCCTGTGGAGGGCGGACGGCTTCAGCTCCTTCCGGCCAACCGGAGCTTTTCGGAGCTGAAGCTTCCGGCTGCCCAGTATGGGAAGCTTAGGGAGATCTGCAGAATGATCAGCGCCCGGGGGCGCGTTCTGGAGCAGTGGGGCTTTGGACAGAAATTTTCTTACGGCAATGGGATCTCGGTGCTGTTTTACGGCGCGCCGGGAACCGGCAAAACCATGGCGGCCCAGGTACTGGCCGCAGAGCTGGGACTTCCTCTGTACCGGGTGGATCTGTCTCAGCTGATCAGCAAATATATCGGGGAAACCCAGAAAAATATCGGTCAGATCTTCGACGAAGCGGAGCGGAGCGAGTGTATCCTGCTGTTCGACGAGGCGGACGCTATTTTCACCAGAAGAAGCGACGTGTCGGACGCCCAGGATCGCTATTCCAACGCGGAGACAGCCTACCTGCTCCAGCGGATCGAGCAGTACGGCGGCGTCTGCATTCTGGCCACCAACCTGCTGCAGAACTTCGACGACGCGTTCCGGCGCAGGATTTCTTATATGGTGCATTTTCCACTGCCGGACGAAGGGCTGCGGCAGGAGCTCTGGGAGAGTATCTTCCCGGAGGAGACGCCGCTTGGCGAGGATCTGGATCCGGCGCTGCTGGCCCGGGCCTTTGAGCTGTCCGGCGCTTCCATCAAGAACGCGGCGCTTCACGGAGCACTTCTGGCGGCTGCGGAAGGCACGGAGGTACAGATGCGGCACCTGATGGACAGCATCAGGAATGAATACGAAAAGCAGGGCAAAAATTTCAGCGCTTCCCAGAGGGAGCTGCTGGATGCTTTCAGATAGAACGATTTTCGGAGGCGGATGCAGATGAAAATAAAAGAATGGTTGAAACAACATGGGAAAAACGGAAGGAAGGGCTACCTGGCGGGCGGCGCGGTCTGCCTGGCGGGGGCAGCCCTGGTGCTGGCCCTGAGTCTGGGAGTCGGAGCCCGGGCGGAAGAGCTCAATCTGGGAGCGGCAGGGAAGCTGGACTTCGAGTATGAAAACGAGAATAACGAAAAAATTTATCTGATAAAGAAAGCAGAAGAATTACGGGCTCTTGGAAATGCCACGCAGGGGACAAAAGGGTTGACCTTCCGCCTGGAAAAAGATCTAGCTGTAGAAATCACAGCGGCGGCTACAGGTACCTTTGAGGGTACTTTTGACGGCAACGGGCATGTGGTGACGGTGGAGAAGCTGCAGATCAGCGACAGCACCGGAACCGGCACGGCGGATGAAAGGAAAGACGATACGAAAAAAAATTCAGATTCCGTATCCCAGGGAGCCCTGTTCGGAACGGTATCGGGAACCGTAAAGAAGCTGGTTGTGGACGTGAAGGATACGGATGCTTCCTACACCAGAACCTCTTATGCGGGAATGACAGCAGGAAGTCCCCAGAAGCAGCAGACCAGTGCGGATCGGGGACTTACGATAGAAAAAGACAAAATCGTCAGCGAAATAAGCGAAGAAACGGAGGAGCTGGACGCCTATCGCAGCATTGATAATTATACGACCGTATGGCTTGTTGGGGATCAAGAGGTAGCGGAGAAAACCCCGGGCGCCAATGAATACAAACGTTACCAGAGCGACGCCCTGGATAGCAGCGTCACGACCTATACCCCTACGGCTGCCTCCGCCACAGATTATTTTGGCGTGATTTGCGGTACTCTGACGGATAAGGGCCGGCTGGACCAGATCCTTCTGGACGGCGAGGAAATGACCGTCCGTCAGAAAGGCGCGGACCATGCGGAACAGATATCAGAAAATAATGTCACACCGCATTATTATTATTACAAGGTAGGAGAAGCCAAGAAAACAGAGGCCACAGAACTGGAAGAAGCGAAGGTTGCTGTGACGCTTCCGGTACAGAAAACGACCACAGATACGGCGTATAATACGAAGGTGGGCGAGCTTCTTTCCATGACAGTGTCCGCGCCCGATCAGGTTGTATACGGTGATGACGGCAGCTATACCATAACCTGTACGGTTACCCTGCAGGCAGTAGAAGCGGGCGCAGAGATTGATAAAGCAACCCTGACGGCCGGAGAGGCCGGAGACTGGAGAGGCGGCGCAAACGGAAACAGTCTGCAGACGGTTACCATAAGCAGCATAGGAGACAGTACGAATCCGAAGACAGTGACCTATACCTATCATGGAACACACAGCGCAGAGACACAGAAAGATCTCACCTTCCAGGCGGCAGTGCATACGGGAACGCCGTCCCAGAAGGTTACGGCAGAGGTTACGGCAAAGACCGTCCTGGCAGATGGAACGAGTAAGACAGGAGCTGAGGTAGAGAACCCGGCAGTGGCAGAAGGGGCGCTGAAGCTAACGGTTAGCGCAGAGCAGAAGGAAGCGTCGGAAACTACGGCAGTTTTTACAGTAATAATAACAAATCATCATACAGAGACACTTTCCAATGTGAGTCTGAAGCTTCCTTATAGGACGACTGTGACAAATGCAGATGGAGGAACGACAGGATCCCAGACCGTCACCTTTGCAGCGCTTCCAAAGGGGGAAAGCAGGACACTGACACTGGAAAAAACAGGAAATAAAAAAACAACGGTTACGGCAGAGTTCTCGGCCTCGGCGACAGCTTCCGGACAGGCGATTGAGACAGAAAAAGCGACGGGCTCGGTAACGCTGGCAGATGCGACCGTGACGCCAACTCCCGCACCGGGGGAGGGCGGAGAGTCCCAGCTGTCCGAAGAAGCCCCGGCAGAGGCAGTCTCCCCGGCAGTTTCGGCGGGAACTCTAAAATTCACCATCTCGGTGCCGAAGCTTACGGATTCTGCTTCTGCTTCTGCAAAACTGACATATAAGCTGACGATACAGGCGCCCGCGGACGGAACAACCTGGGTGGAGACAGCGACCCCAAGCAGCGACTGGGGCGGCCACATCGTGGAAGGACTTGGAACAGATACCAAGCAGCAGGTTTCCGGGACAGGAGAGAAAACCATTACCGTGTCCTATCCGGTGAATGGCAGTACGGCTCCCACCCATGGGGCCATCTTCAGCGTGTATACCGTGGGAAGCAACGGAGAAAAAAAATATGTCTGCCAGCCGACCACGGAGACCACAGCTCTGTTTCAGAGTGTAAAAAAGGAACAGAGTAAGACAAATACGACCATAGCGGAACGGCAGCTCGGGATAAAAGTGAGCGCGCCCGGTCTGGAGGCTGTACAGGCAGACGGAAGCCTTGCGGTGGTTTATAAAGTAGAGCTGACTCCAGGAACCGGAATGCCCTTTAGACTGACGTCATCGGAAGCCGGAGGCTGGGGAATGACGGCGGAGGCAGCAGCGTCGGCAGTAGCGTCGGCGGCAGGGACTTCCTATGATCTATCTGCAGGAACGACAGCGTACTTCTGTTACAGAGCGGCACCCTACAGCTCTTTGGATCCGCTGGAAATATCCTTTACTGCCTATCGTGAGCTTTCCGGTTCTATGGAATGCGCCGCTCAGGCCGACGTCCGTACCGAAATTATCGGAAGCGGCAGCGCGGCTCCCGGCAGCCAGACAAAGGGAGCCTTGAAGGCCACGCTGTCTGCGGATAATTCCTACATAAAGAAAGAGGGAAGCGTCACCTACCATCTGACCCTGGAAAATACGGGAAGCAACGTTCTGTATATCGATCCGGCCACATTAACAGAAAAAGACTGGACGATAAGCGCAGGTAGCAACTGGGCCACAGGAGCTTATACCATCAATGCAGGCTCTTTAAAAAATAAGAGTTATACAAGTAATCTCATAGCAGCCGGCGGCAAGGTTAAACTGGAAAAAACAGTAACTTGGAGTAGCACTCTTACAAGTTCCTATGAGGAAGCGCTGGATATCCGAGCGACAGAGATCCGCACGACGTCTATCGTAACCTACGCCTATGACAAGGAAGTGGTGGCAAGCGGCAACTCCGTGATCAAAAATGTAACGGAAAGCAATCCGATCTATACAGCCCAGAATCTGACTGCAGGGGCACTGGCCGGACAGAGCGCAGGAAGTATCACAGAAAGCCGCCTGTCTCTGAATCTGCGGGGAATTCTTGACAGCGCGGGAAATCAGACGGAGATGACGCTGGGCGGAGTCGGCGGCAGCGTCAGCGGAAGCATTACGGATCTCTATATGAACAGCTCGCTGACGGTTCCGGAGGCGACAGGATCGAGAACCGTGCATTCCGGACTGGTATCCGGGGCAGGAAACGTAAGGCTGGATCGGGTGATTGTAACAACGGTAAACGATAAAAGCGAACTGGGAACAACTGTAAATGTTAAAGAAGTAAAGCTGGGAATGAGCGCGAAACCGGATACAATGTGGCAAAATTGGAAGAGCTTTACCCGTTATACGGCGAAAAACAGTCAGGAAAGCCTGTTTGATCTGGGCTGGCTGGTCTATGCGGAAAACAGTTTCACCTATGGAACTCCCAAGAATGAAAAGATAAGCGTGATGGCAGAGAAGAATCCCTCCCGCGCGCTTACCTGGCAGATTGTCTATAAGGGCAGAAAGAGCCTGGGAGACGCCCAGTACGAGACTTATTATGCAAAGAACACAGGCGTGGAGGGCGCGATTGAGCTGGGAAAAAGCGGCTATTATCAGAGGCAGTCTGTCTATGCCACAGACGGCTACTACCATTATGTGGAAACGGCCGCGGACGGGACAGCGCTGACGACCCGGTATCCGTATCTTTCCTCGGATACAAAGCCGGTCTTTTATCAGGGCGAGGCTTCCTGGTCTGTGGAACGCGAGGCGGGAGGAAGCCTGGTGGATCACATTGTGCTGAAGCTTCAGTCCCCAGCCGGAATCGATTTATCGGATCTGAAGCTGATTTATAATACCACAGGGAACCCGAACGCGGAGGACTGGAAAAGGGCGGTCATCGACGCGGCAGGACAGAAAGCAATTCTGGATTTTGATGGCGCGAAGGCGACGGTAAAGGCGATTCCGCTTGTCGGCGGGAATGAGACGATTTACGAGGAAATAGAGAGGACAAAACCTTTCACCAGCGCGGACAGGGAAGTCCTGCCCTATCCGACGGTAAAGAGCAGCGATTATTATACGGCGGACGGCAGTCCGCAGACAGAGAACTTTAAGCCGGGCAGCAGCCATCTGACCGGCAGCAGCCTGCTGCTGGAGGATCTTCTCGCAGACGGCAGCTACAGCTATCTCCTGTCCGATAAGGAGCTGGGAGAAAGCGCGTCCTGGAAGGATACGGCTACAGGAGGACTGCGATATACAAAGGATGCGGATAAGGTAAACGGCGAATGGGAGCCCCTGGCCAGTGGAAGCCAGATCCCGCTTCCGGCTACGGAGGGTACAAACTATCTCTATATCAGGATAGAAAAGGAAAACTATCCCACGACCGTGTACGCCTATGGAACCCTGAGCCTTGAAAAAGGAAGTTCTGCAAAGCCGGTGATTTACTATGATTACGGAACAGCAGGAGGAAAAGAGAATACCTCCGGCAAGGTGATGAAGGGAGATCTTCTGACCTTTGCTGCAACCGGAACCGGAACGCTGACCAAGGTTCAGTATCTGCTTTCGGATAAGGCGCGGACCATAGCGGCTATCGGAGCGGAGGAATGGAAGGATTATGATGGCGGCAGAATCACGCTGGAAAACGGGGAAAACTGGGCAGCCTGCTATATCTATGTGAGAATGAAGTCAGCGAACGGCCATTCCTACGGCGCTGTGTCAGAGTACAATTATGATTTTGCCTCCCAGAAGGGAGCGCCCACTGCGTCGCCGCGGACGGTGGAGATTGCGTCCTCCTCAGACGATGCTTCCGCTACGGAGATTCCGTCGGGCACCTCCATCACGCTGGGAGGACAGAGCGGTTCCAAGATTCTGTTCCTGACCGGGGATCGGCTGGATGACGCCACCTTTACGGTGGAACGGATTACCGGGGATACCACGGCGCTGAAAGATAAAGATGGCGTAGACGGCTATTATCAGGCCGGAGAGCGCTGGTATCACGTGGACAAGGCAGAGGTAGCCCAGTATCAGGGCGATAACAGACCGGTCTTCCACAACAGCACAGACAATACGGTCATGCGGTATATCGGCGTGGCCGTTCTGGGCGAGGATCTGGATCCGGGAACAGTGACGGTATATGGCTATAAGGTGAAGCAGGCGGAACAGGTGGCAGCGCCGGAGGCGGCTCTGGTAACCCAGAGTCTGCCCAATGGCCAGAATGTGGAAACCGCCGTGGTGGAAAAGGGAACCTATATCTCCTTCCGTTCCCAGACGTCGGACGCAAAGCTTTATTATGTCCTGAAAAATGGAGAGGTGTCGGAAGGCGTGGACGAGGCGACCGGAACCCTGGCGTATGACAGCAGTAAGGGAATTCTGGTGGACGGCGATTATGGAAGCCAGTTCTACGTGAGCGTCCGGGCGGTAAAGGAAGGCATGAAGAGCAGTGAAACCGTCTGCTTTATATACCGGGTAGCGGATCAGAAGCAGGCGCTTACTCCTACGGCGACGCCTTCTACCACAGAGAGCAGTCCTACGACAGTGGCGCCGGGAGATAAGATTCTATTGTCCTCTAGCACCAAAGGCGCGTCGATCTATTATACCGCGGACGGCTCGTCGCCGGAGGTGTCCTGGAAAGAGGACGGCACCCTGGAGGTGGGTACAGGCACGCTCCGGTATGACGCCGGAAAAGGCATTACCATGCCGACGGACGGAGAGGGATATTTTACCATTCGCGCCGTGTCCGTGGCAGAGGAATATAAAAACAGTAAAGAGGCGGTCTTTGTCTACGCATATCCGGAGACGGTGCAGAGTCCTTACGGAAATATCCCGTCGGGCAGTGTGGAGATTGGAACGAAGATTCTTCTGAAGAACCGGACCGAAGGAGCGGTGATTCACTACACCATGAGTACAGACGGAAGTACGCCTGCGGATCCGACCGTGTCCAGCTCAGTCTTTGACGAATCCCAGCCCATCGAGGTAAAGGGAAAGGTTATCGTCAAGGCGATTGCGGTGAAAAACAGTGTAAAGAGCGAGGTTGTAACGCTGACTTATACAGCCAACAGCCAGCTGGGAACGCCGACGGCGTCCATTGAAAGCGGAGCTATGGTTTCCAGAGGAACCAGGCTTACCCTGTCGGCGGAGAGCGGCGCGGCGATTTACTATACGACCGACGGCAGCGATCCGGCTGCGGCAGGCAATGCGGCAGTGGCCAGCGGCACAGAGGTGATACTGGACGGAACACCGGGATCCCAGGTTACCGTGCGGGCCTATGCAAAGATGGAGAACAAATCCTCCAGCGAGACCGTGACCTTTACCTATCAGATCAGTAAGAGCGCCGCAGGGGTCACAGCCGATGTGGCCAGCGGCACAGAGGTATCCGGTGGATCCAAGGTAAACCTGATGACAGACGTAACCGGGGCAGACATCTATTATACGACAGACGGATCCTCCCCGGCGGAGCATGGAAGCAAAGGTACGGTTGTAACGATTACAGGAGAAGCGGGCAGCACGGTAACCGTAAAGGCGGTGGCGTCCATTGGCGGACAGACCGGTACGGTCAGCACCTTTATCTATCGGATTAAGGAGCGCCCCACAGCGCCTACGGCAACTCCTGCAGGCGGCAAGCTGACTGTGGCAGTCCGGGTTGAGCTGCGGGCTTCCGCGGAGAAGATTTACTATACCACAGATGGCAGCGCGCCCACCAAGAGCTCGAACCTGTACAGCGATCCCATTCTGATCAATAAGACTACGACCCTGAAGGCCATTGCGGTGGCGGCTGATGGAGAAGTCAGTGAGACAGCCTCCTTTTATTACGGCGCGGCGGGAAGGGCCGGCACTCCGGAGGCTTCCGAGGAATCCGGAGCGACGCTGGAGCCGGGAACCGTGGTCTATCTGACCAGCGCAAGTCCGTCAGCGGCGATCTATTATTCCACAGACGGAACCGATCCCACCAGGGATAATCTGGAGAGTATGATCCGGTATACAGACGAGGGAATTACCGTCCGAAGAACCGTAACCATTAAAGCGGTGGCCTACGAGGAAAGCATGCAGCTGTCTAAAGTGGGGACCTTCCAGTATGTGGTGGACACCATTCCTGCCGTGGAGCAGAAAAAAGCGGAGGAAGAGCGTCTGGCAGAGGAAGCCCTGCACGATACGGATGCGTCAGCCCTGGCCCGGATTACCGACGAGACGGAGAATACCGGTTCCAGGAAGGTGCTTAAGGAAAAAAACTGTCAGACGCTGGTATCCGGTCCGGAAGAAAATTTCCCCAAGCATGTGGAGCTGGTGACAGAAAAGCAGGAATACGCGCCGGAGGCCCAGAAGAATGTACAGCAGATCTTTGGCCGGGAGTACGCGATTCTGGCGTCCTACGATATGAAGCTTGTACAGGGAGAAGAGATCGTACAGCCGGAGGGAGAAGTGGAGATTGGAATTCCGATTCCGGCAAAGTATCAGAACGCTGCGGTTACGATTGTATATATCAATGAAGAAAATAAGGTTACAAAGACAGACACCTGGCGGGAAAACGGGATAGCCTATGCAAAAGTAAAGCATTTCAGCAATTACGCGCTGGTAGGGCTGAAGCTGGAGGAAAAAAGGAGCTTTACGATTCCCTGGCTGCAGCTTCTGGGAGGCACAGCCCTTGTGGTTGCGCTGGCGGGAACCATCTATCTGGCGCGAAAAAAAAGAAAAGACTACCCGAACGAGTAATGAGCTTTTGAAAAAGCTGTGCTAACATAACAGACAGAAGGAGTGTGCCTGATGAAGAAGATACATTTAGATTCTGGAAAACTGCATAAGACAGCCAGATTCCGGTATGGAATCACGGGGACACTCTGCCTGATTCTGGCAGCGGTGCTGCTGTACGTCCAGTGGGGCGGACAGCTTCTGGAGGCCAGGGCAGCCGGCGAGATCACTTACAGCGCCAAAGATGGGTTATGGTCTGAGGGACTGAAAAACGGGACGCAGTCCGGCGATCTTACGAAGGTGACCATTACAGGCATGGAAAAGCCGATCGCCGGAAGTGTAAAGGATACAGAGGCAACTCTGTATACAAACAGCGTTACAAAGACTTATAAAGTAGAAAATGAAAATGAAAACCAGACAATCAGCGCCGATTATCTGGAAGACGCTTCTCTTTCTTTTCGGGTTCAGTATAATCTGGGAAATTCTAAAGGGAATACCTGGGATATCGGGAAATGGACCTGGAGCGCAGAAAGGAGCGACGGATCTCAGATAACAGGTGAGAGTACCAGGAACGCCTTCTACGTGAAGGCAGTAAGAACCTATTACAATCTGGTTACCGAAGATAAGGCAGCATCGAATAAGGACAGCTTTTCGGATTTTGAGAATACGGTCCGGGGCAAGTTCCGGGCGGAATTCCCGGATTACACGGTATCCGACAGGATGCTGATGACCAACAAGGACGGAGGAAGGAATACAGGCTATGGACGGGCTTTCGGAGCCTATATCGAAGCCTATATGACAGAAAAGAACTATAAGCAGTACAACGACGGCGTGAAGCTGCCCCTGTATGTGGACGGAAAGCGGGTTGTACGAATCGATATGCTGACGGTAACGGAAGCGGACTTCTATCTTTACGATGATAAAACAGGAGTGAGTTTCCGCGCGGATTATGATGTGGCCGTTTATAAAAAGCACAGCTACAGTATGACCAATACAGCGTTGAAGGCGGCGGATCCTACGGCGGTTCTGGAAAGCGGAACGTCCTTAAGCGCCGCAGAGACCACAGGGATCTCCGCAGACGATCGGCTGACAGAGATGAAGCCCGGGGAGACGGGGCTTACGGGAATCTATGAATACTGTGTCAGCGATCAGCAGATCACCGACAAAAGCAAGATTTCCTGGAACACCTGGGACGGACGCGCAGTGGCGTTGGCAGGGAAGAAGTATCTGTACCTGCGGATGACGCCGCAGTATACATCGGGAACCTATACGAATCTCAGGCTTCCAAGCGACGCGGCCGAGTACCGGATTAGCTACCTGAACAAGGCAGCAGCGCCGGCAAAGGCAGCGCTTTCGGACGATTCCGTAAGCTTCACTACGGCGCAGAGCGACGGACAGATTTTTTATACAACGGATGGCGCAGACGCAGTCTTTACGAAGGTGCAGGGAAGTACGCTGATTGCCAGTCTGAAAGCAGAAGTAGAGAAAGAGAGTTACAGCAAGGGAATCCTCAGCTATTCCGGAAAAAGCTATGTGCGTGTCAACGGCCTCTGGTATGAGTGCGGAGCAAATGTAAGCTATTATGACAAAACGGCAGTGGCTCTGGATTACAGCACCAACCGGCAGTATGCGGAGCTTCGCACCTGTGTGCTGGCGGACGGCTGCGCAGTGGATAACGTCAACCGGGTACACCGCTATCAGAAGCTGAATCCTCCTGCCATTCTGCTGGAAAGCGGAAGCGCTGCAGGAAGCACGGCACTGATTCCGGGAGATCGGATTGTGACGGTGACGGTGACGAATCCCTATCCTTCCACCCATGATTATTATGAAGATTACGAAGCAGAAGTAAAAAAGGTAAAGGTAGAATATGCCTTCAGCGCTACCCAGATCATGGATACGGACAGCATTACCTCCTGGACGCAGCTTCCGTCCCTTCCGGCGGATCTGCCGACCGGAGACGGGTATCTTTACCTGAAGCTGGTACCTTCCGGGAATACGGGAACGAAGTTTGACGGCGTCTATGTGGAGAGCGAGGTCCGGGAATATGCCCTGAGCTACACCGGCAATCCCATGAAGTCAGAGTTCCTGAAGCTTGAGATAGAACCGGACATCACAGTAAAGGATACAGACGAGGACGGCACCGGAACCCTGAAGCTTTCCTCTACCGTCAACAATACGGTGATCGTATACAGCCTGGCCGGTGAAATTTCCGTGGAGCGCGTGGACGATACCACGCTTCGGAAAGCCCTGGATGCCCAGGCAGCCGGAAGGGCGGCCGCTTATACCGAATACGGAAACCACTGCTATATCCGGGCCAACGGACTGTGGTATCGCTGTGGAGAAAAAGGAACCGTAAAGGGTACGGGCGGCGAGAAACTGAAGGCCTCTGAACTGGCAGCGGGACTGACGGTCCATGCGCTGGCTATGGCTGACGGTTACAGCGGAACAGCGGTAAAGGAACGGACGATTCAGAGCATGAAGGCTCCGACAGTGACCCTGGAAAGCGGCAAAACGGCAGGCACGGATACGGTGTCTCCGGACGAAGTACTGACGGAGATAAAGAGTACGGTGTCAGCAGCGGGCCTGGAATACCAGTACCTCCTGACGGATCGGAAGCTGGATACGGTTTCGGATGTCATGTGGGGAAGCTGGACAGGCAGTCCGGTAGCGCTGGCAGGAAGTAAATATCTCTATGTCCGCGCAAAGACCCCGGAGGACAGTACTCATCTGAGCAGCCCGCCCAGGAGATATGAGCTGAAATATCTGACGGACAAGCCTGCAGGCGTTACAGCCAAGGCTTATGTAAAGGGCCAGGTAATTACCGGCGGTGTGGACTATGGCGATGAGATTGAGCTGATTGAGTTGAAGTCCGCGGAAAACCAGGCAATTATTTTCTATACTACGGACGGAAAACAGCCTTCCTTTACGAAGCTGGCTGCAGGCGACAGCAATATTGCAGAGCTGGAGCAGCGGCTGAGCGACGGAACCGCGTCTCTGAACGGAAAGCTGTATCTGAAGCTGAATGGCCTGTGGTATGAATGCGGCGCCGACACTCTTCTCTATAATAAGCAGACGCGTATTGTTGTAGACGAGACCATTTATACGGATAATTATCTGGAGATTAATGCGCAGGCTGTGGTGGAAGGCAAGGTATTCGGAACCACCGATCGGTTCAGCTACGGATTTTCCCTGCGGGAACAGGTAGCGACGCCGGTGGCGTCCGTGGCAAACGGAGCTACCGTTCAGATAGGAGATACGGTGAATCTGATCTGCGGAGAGACGAACAGCCGAATTTTCTATACGACCAATGGCAGCGCGCCGGTGGTAAACATTGTAAACGGAAAGGTGGAGCTGGGAGCAGAGACGAAGGAATTTATCACGACGCCCATTCAGATTTCCACAGATTTTGCTTCCTACGGAAGCAGCGTCACGATTACAGCGGTAGCCTGCAGATTCAAAGAGTATGCGGCAGGAATGGCCCGTACCAAGCGGGACAGCGAGCTGGCCCGGTTTACCTACAGCGTAGGAGCCCAGGCGGCGGTAGAGCCGGTTACTTCGGTTCCGGCTGCCAGCTCAGACAAGCGGACAGAGGTGACCATCGGTTCCAAGATCCGTCTGTTCTCCGCCACAGAAGGGGCTGTGATTTTCTACACGCTGGACGGCAGCGAGCCGGCCTTTGATGAGACGACGCTGAAGCCCACCGGATCCAGTACCTTGAAATACGACGCCACCCAGGGCATTACGGTACCGCCCATTACGGACAGCTCCGTGATTACGATTACGGCGGTGGCCTGGTGCGAGGGACTGGCCAGCAGTAATATATCCAGACTGATTTTCCAGTACCCCAGCGCTGTGTCGGCACCCTATGCCACCCCGGCGGCCGGGGCAGTGGCTGAGAACACCCAGGTGTCCCTGAAGACGGCGACGGAAGGCGCGGCGATTTACTACACCACAGACGGCAGTACGCCGACGACGGCCAGCAATGTATATGACAGCACGAACCCCTTCGTGATCAGTAAGAATACTACGATCAAAGCTCTGGCGGTCAAGGATAAGATGGAGAGCGAGGTCGTAACCTTCGCCTACACGGTATCTGAGAAGCTTTCCACACCGCAGGCCTCCATCGAGTCAGGCTCGGTGGTGGCGGCCGGAACGGTAGTAACCCTCACCGGGGACAGTGGAGCGACCATTCACTATACCACAGACGGAAGCGACCCGAAAAAAACGGATAACCAGAAGGTACTCATCGGTAACAGCGTCATCATCAGCGGCAATGCCGGGGATGTGATTACGGTTCAGGCTTATGCCACAAAGACCGGTTACAGCGACAGTGAGACCGGATATTACAGCTACAGCATCAGCAGCTACGAGGGCGGTATCTTTGCAGACCGGCCCACAGGCAGCACCGTGAAGAACGGCGATGTGATTCAGCTGAATTCCGACGTATCCGGCGCGGATATTTTCTATACCACAGACGGATCCACTCCCACCAGAAGCAGCGCTTCGGGCAGCCGGGTGACGATCCAGGGTACACCGGGCGAGAACATTACCATCAAGGCCATTGCCGTGGCTTCGGGCACAGACCGGGCCGTATCGGCGGCGACCTTCACTTATACGATTATGAACCGGCTGGCGGCGCCCACGTCCTCTGTTCCCACGGGGGCTGTGTTTACCAAAAAGAGCGCCATTCAGCTGACGGCAGAGACCGGAAGTATCTATTATACGACGGACGGGACCCAGCCAAGCACAGCCAGCAACCTCTATAAGGACGGCGTGGTGATTACCGGCGCCGTAACCATCAAAGCCATCGCGGTGGCGGAGAATTACGAGCAGTCCGAGGTCAGCAGCTTCACCTACGGCTTTGCCGATCAGGTGGAAGCGCCGAAGACCAGCTACGCCAGCGGCGAGCTGGAGATGGGCACGGAGGTGGAATTCACCTGCGGGACCGAGGGAGCTAGCATCTATTACCGGACAGACGGCGCGGATCCGAACCTGAAGGAAAAGGACGGACTGGAGCTTTATACAGGCCCTGTGACGGTCAACCGGGCGACAACCTTTAAGATCATGGCCGTAAAGGAAGAGCTGCAGGACAGCAAGGTGGTGACCGTAGGTTACACCGTGCGGGAGCCGGAGATCATCCAGAACACGGATGAGACGGATACAGAGCAGGAGCTGACAGAAACCGGCAGATTGAAGAGCCGCAGAAGCTTTTCAGATACCCAGTCGGGACCAAGCTACACGGACGTGGTGCTGAAGAACGCAGTCTACGGCGTGGTGGTAGCCTCGAAGGAAGGCAGCCTTCCGGACAGCGTACAGCTGGACGTGAAGCAGGTACAGGCTTCCGACGCGGCCGAGCGGATGGTGAAGCAGCTGGTCAGCGAAAGCTATGGTATTGTGGACAGCTACGATGTGACCCTGCTGGTGAACGGAGAGACGGTGCAGCCTGATGGCGAGATTGAGATTGGACTGCCTATCCCGGCAGCATACGAGAACTCTCTGATTCAGGTGGCTTATGTGACAGAAGACGGATCTGTGGAGCTCTATGAGACCCGGAGATCCGGCGGAGTAGCCTATATCAAGACCAACCATCTGAGCGTATATGCGATTACAGCTCCGGTGGAATTCGCGGAAGCGGAGAAGGAGACGCCCTGGCTGCTCATCGGCTACAGCGGCGCAGTACTTCTTCTGGGAATCGGAATATGGCTCTTATACAGAGCGAAGAAAATAAAGAGAGAGGGCAGAGCAAAGCATGGAGAATAGAAAATATTATTCCTTTGAGCGGAACAATTATTATTACGGGAAAATGCTGACTTCCAGAGATTTCCAGAACGAGCAGTCCTACATGAATGACAAACGGAGACTGGGCAACCGTCTGTTTCAGGGCAGCGGCATCGTCTACGGACTCGATGTGGTGGCAGCGGATGATTCTTCTGTAATTCTGCAGTCCGGTATGGCTCTGGATCGGGCGGGACGGGAGATTGTGGTTCCCAGAACCCAGGTGCTGAAGCTTTCCACCATCGACGGATATGAGGAGCTGAAGACAGACCGGGCCGCGCTTGGCATCGCCTATGCGGAGGAGGACACCGATCCGGTCTATGCGGTGATGGAGACCGGGGGCAACGGAAAAAGCTATAACCGGAAGAAGGAAGGCTACCGCCTGTTCCTCTGCGATCGTCAGGATTGTGTCCGGGATGAGAAGAAGGAAGAACAGTACCTGAAGAGCTGCCGGATCTATGAGGATGAGGATTTGTATATCACAGAAGAGGTTCCTACCTTTGTGACGGAGCGTACAGTTCTGAAGACCCGGACCAGAATCCGGAAAATCAGCCATGCGCCCGGGGTATGCTCCTTTAGCGCAAATGTAACAGCGGAGGGTATGCTGCCCGGAAACTTTGTGGTTCACGGCGAGAATATCAGCCTGGAATACGGCGAAGAGGCCGTACTGGAGCAGGAGTTCCATCCGGAGAGCTACATCTTCGGAAAGGAACCGGTGAAGCTCTCCTTTACAGATACAAAGGTGACGAAGTCAGGCGGGGAGGAGAAAGGAACCGATGCGGTTCTGGAAGTGCTTCCGGTGCGGGGCACGGTGCTTTCCTATCTGCGTCGGACCGGACATGCGGGCGCCCTGGATATCGATCTGGACCGAACCTACGACGAGAAGCTGTGGATCGCGGAGATCCGGCTGATTCGTTCCCAGAGCCATTCCATCATCGAGCGGGTGGACAAGCCGCCCTTTGACCAGTACGTGTGTACGGCAGAGCAGCTCTACATCCTGGAGAAGCTGAAGGAGTATCTGGTACCGGAGCAGGAAGCGGGCGTCGGCGTAAATACGGAGAGACTGCCGGAGCGCACCGTCGGTGCGGAGCTTCCGGTTCGCGAAAAGCGCATGAATTCCAGCGGCGTATTTGAACTGTCCCTGGGCAGCGGCGGAGAAGCCGGAAAGGTTTATTTTTCAGATGAAATCATGCACGGACTGGGCAATGGCCCGGTGTGCGTGGAGCTGGGGATCGAATATATCAGCCGGGATACGGTAGCACAGGGAGATCGGGAGGCGATCATCCTGGGAGACGGCAGCATCTTCGCGGAGGACACCACCATTACAGAGGACCGTGTCTTTGAAGTGGATCAGGCCATCAAGATTCTGCCGGAGCGGGGTACCTTTATCGTGGGAATCCGCCCGAAGACGAAGCTTGGCAAGATCGGCATCCGGATCCGGTGGTACGCGTTCAAGCCGGAGGATCTGGAGCAGCGCGTATACAACCGGAAGGAGCAGAAGGGCTGCATTATGCTGCAGCCGGATACGATTGTCCTGGCGCCCAAGGGCAGCGCCCACATCCAGCCGGTATTCATCAATATGCCGGAAGAGGCATTAAGCTATACGCTTCTTGACCCGGAGGGCGGCAAGGTGGACAACAACGGCGTCTATACCGCGCCGGCCCAGGAGGGCGTATACGAAATCAGAATTGAGGCGGTAAGCAATCCGGAGATCTTCACCCATGCATTTGTGATTGTATCCCAGAAAAATACCGCGGACTAAGGACAGGTGAAAAAGCATGTTCCCAGCATTGAATATGGAGCTTGAGATCGTGAGGACAGTCCTGAAGAATTCCGTCAATGACATTTATGTCTGCACGGATACCCTGAAGGACACCGGCGTATTTTACACCATGGTATCCATTCACGATAAGGACTGCCGGAAGATGGTAACGGAAAAACTGAATACGGAACGGATTTTCTTTTCCAACCGTGATTTCATCGGTTCCTTCGTCTATGAAAACAGACTGAACCTGGTATTCCGGTATTATCATGAAAATCTGCTGTCTTTGCTGGGAAGCGTGTATCTGGTGGAATTCGCGGACTGCAAGCGCGCGGCGCTGGGGCTCATCGCAGCCTGCGCCGAGTGCGGGGCGGGACCGGATCTGGGAAGCCTGCTGCTCCATGAGCGCAACATAAATATCACCCGGGAGGGCGAGGTACAGTTCAATTATTTCCTGGATTTCGCCGAGCTGAAGCCGGGCATGGAGGAAAGCCGCTACCTGAAAGCGGTGGCGGAACGGGTATTCGGGATTCTGGAACTGAATTACAAGGGAAAGTACGAATCGCCCGACAGCTATCCGGGAGACGTGCGGCTGTTCTATATGAAGATGAACACCACGGGTTTCCAGTCGCTGGGTCATATGATTTCCACCATCCGGAGTATGCCGGACAAGCCGGTGGAGATGCGGGGCCTGCTCTGGTGGTTCAAAAGCCGTTTCCGGAGAATCCGGGGCTTTCTGTTCCGCAATTCCATGACGGCGTTTCTGACGATACTGGTGCTGGTGACGCTGGTGTACGGTTCGGTACAGTTTTACCGGAGGTACACGGTGCGAAAGGCCTACGAGAGCAACGTGAGCTATAACGGCATCGAATACATCGGAAATGTATATCTGGGAAATGAAGAATAAAGGGGCGCAGCTATGAACAAAGGATTGAGAAGATTATTGCTGGTCATCTGGGTAGTGGCAGGAATCTATGCAGGCTGGCAGGGCATTCAAAAAAATACGGTTTCTCTGGATTCCTTGCTGGGCTTCTGCACAGCTGCGGAGGGCAGGACCATCTCCGGCTGGTACGAGGGCAAGGATACCGTCATCGCGCGGATCGAGAAAAGCGGCGCCATCAGCGGAACCTACCGGTTCCGGACTGTAAAGAAGTCTGTGATGTACAACATCCGGGGCATGGCGGCCGGCGATACCTACACCTATATGCTGCGGGACAAAAAGGACGCCTATACCGGCGAGCTCTTATCCCAGGAGCTGGTGGTACTGGACTTTAACAATCATTTCCGCAAGGAAAAGAAGGTATTTACCCTGACTCCGGAGGAAAATCACACCTTTGGCTGGATCAACGCCTCGGGCGATACGATTACCCTGATTTCCACGGACAAAAACGAGACTCAGGCCATCCGCAGCAGCTACGAATTCGGAGCGGTGCTGGATGACACGCTGTCTCTGAAAAATACAAGAACCTATCCCCTGAAGACCGGCGAGGGCGTCTATAAGGCCATGGGTAACAGCACAAATCTGGTGTATATCTCCGATTCCGGCAAGGTCTACTTCGCCAATGAGGAGACCGTGTATGAGGTCTATCCGGCCAGAACCCTGGAGACGCTCATGTATCCCACCTTTATCGCCTACGCGGAGAGCGGGTACATCTATCTGGGCGAGCACGAGAGCGGGGACATCAGCCGTCTGAATTTGACGGACGGCTCCGAGGAGACGCTGCTTGGAGGCAGCAGTCCCTTTGGCGGATCCAGTGTGTATACGCCGCGGGATATCGTGTCCATGTCCATGTCGGGGCTCAATACTTTTACAGCCCTGGTGAAGAACGGACAGGACACAGGCTTTCATTTCCTTGTAAGCGAGGACGGCAACGGCACAGTGCTGAACAGCTTGCGCTACGGAGCTGTGGCGCTTATCTGGTTCATTCTGAAACAGTGGCTGGTCTACGCGGCCATCGCACTGGTGGCAGTGTTGATGATGAGCGTATTTTCCAGCGCCATCCGGGGCGGCCATACGATTATGGAACGTCTGCTGAGCGCGACCGTTCCGCTTCTGGCTCTGACCATGATTCTGTTCGGATACATTTCCTTCCAGTATTATGGCGGCGCCATCGACGAGAACTTTGAAAAACAGGTAATGGACGAGGGCAATATGCTGGCTGCCCTGTTCGGACAGGAATCCTTCCAGGAAATCGAGTATCCCTACGATTATTCCACAGAGGCTTACCGCTACTTAAGCCAGCAGCTGGCCACCCGCGAGCTCTATACCCGGGTTCTCTATTATGAGAGCGGTCAGATTTATGTGGGCGTGGACAAGAACAGCCCCTGCTTCTATCCCGGCGAGATTCTGATGAATCTTCCGGCGGAGGATCTCTATAAGCGGGCAGCCCTCACCGGAGAGTCGGTGAACGGCGTCATCGAGGATCAGCAGGGACGGCGCCTGGTGTGTATCACCCCGGTGGGCGGACTGTCCGGCGAGACGGTGTACCTTCTGGAGACCGGCGTCTATACGGCGAATGTCTCGGCCTACACAGCCAATTACGTAAAGGATTTCGCGGTGGTCTGCGCAGCCTTCCTGGTCATTGTACTGGTGATGCTGATGGTGCTGTTTTACCGGATTCTTGCTCCCATCGGGGAGATCAAGCGGGAAATGCAGCTCTTTGCGGACGGCGACCGGAGCATCCGGATCCGCAGTACCTCAGAGGATGAACTGACAGGTATCACCCAGGTCTTCAACAAGATGGCGGATGATATCAATGTACAGATTGTAAGCCTGGAGCGGCTGAGTGAGACTTATTATCATTTCGTGCCGCCCAGTATGATAGGGCTTCTGGGACAGGATAACCTGGCGTCCCTGACCCTGGGAAGCAGCGTGAAGGGCAATTTCGCCGTGATGAACGTGCGGCTTTACCCGGAGGAATCCCTTTCCATCGAGCAGAAGGAGTCCCTGATGAACCGGTTCTTCAGTACCGTGAACCGGTTTGCGAAGCAGAGTGAGATCGTGTCGATTATAGACGACGCCAACCTCCAGAGCATCATGCTGATTTGCAAGGAGGGGGCGGAAGCGGCCGCTACGGCAGCCCTGACGATCCTGGCCCGGATCGATGCGGAGAACCGTCTCTACGGGGCGGATGGCCAGCTGGATGTGGCCTTCGTGGTGGATCAGACCGATGTATTCTTCGGCATCTGTGGCGACGAGGAGCGCTACATTCCGGTGGTGCTGGCTCCGGAGTTCGAGAAGATTCTGGAGCACACCGAATTCCTGCGGAGCATGGGAAGCCGCTTCCTGATGACAGAGGAAGCCGGAGAGAAGCTGGGCAGCGCCGCCCGGTACGCGCGCCGTTATGTGGGCCGTCTGAAGACGGAGGAACTGGATATCGGCTTTGTGGATATGTATGACGAGAAGGGCGCGGATGAGGTGCGCGTGATGAAGCAGAGTCAGCACGCCTTTGATAAAGCCATGGAGCTTTACGAAAAGGGCTTCTATTATGAGGCCAAGAACCTGTACGCAAGGGTACTTCGGGAGAATCCCGGGGATATGGCGGCGAAGTACTATATCTTCCGCTGCGAGGCCCTGCAGGCAGAAGAGCAGTAATGCTGAATATAAGAGGAACCGGTTGGAGGAAAGAAAGGAATGGGAAGTCTGTTTAAGCTTATAGCAAATGGGATAGCCCGTATGTCTCAGGGAGTACAGGGTTCCTATGCTTTCACATTGTTGGGAAAGGCATTTATAAGGCTTCGTACCGCGGTCATGAATCCCTTCCAGAGGGTAGTACGCCGGGTGCAGCAGCTCTTCAATGCCAATATCATCACATCCAAGCTGGTGACGCCCATCAATGCCAAGGTCCGGAAGGTCCTGAATGGCGAGGCAAAATCCCCCGAGGATTACTTCACCATCGGAAGATTCTGGATCTCGAAAATGCTGGTCTATTTCCTGATACTGGCCGGCTGTGCGGCGGTGTTTATCTATTTCAACTGGATAGCGGCCCCCATGTCGGACACCACGGCGTCGGAGAATGTGACCACCACCGTCTACTACGATTACGATGACGTGAAGTTGGGAGAGTATACTGGAAAGGCCAATATCCGGGCAGCCAACGGCAGCGTGGTCTACACGGGCGATATTGCCGCAGGCGTATGCAAGGGCAACGGCAAGCTGTGGAATCAGGATGGCACCCTGGTTTATGAAGGCGGTTTTGAGAACAACGGCTTCAGCGGGACCGGCACCCTGTACGGCGTGAACGGCGCGGTGCGGTACACCGGAGAATTTAAGGACAATCAGTTTTCCGGAAGCGGAGTCCTGTATTTTGAAAATAAAAACATGGAATATGCAGGTAATTTTGAAAATGGAGCCTTTCAGGGCGAGGGCACGCTATATAACGAGTCCGGAACCATGATATACGAAGGGGAATTCCAGAACGGCGCCTATCATGGCACGGGCGTCAGCTACTATGAGAGCGGCGTGAAGAAGTATGAAGGCGAGTTCTATATGGGACAGCCCCAGGGAAAGGGAATCTCCTACGACGCGTCGGGCCGGAAGCTTTTCGAGGGCCAGTTTGCCAGAGGCGGGATTCAGTATGAAGCTCTCGTGGGCCAGACCCTGGATAAGGTGCTGGAAATGATGGGGGAGAAGCCCTTGGTCTACTACAACGAGGGCAGCACCAGCTTCTTGTTTGAACGGGCCCAGGTGATTCTGAAAGCGGACTGCCTGGTGGAGCTTCAGCTGGACAGCACATCCACCTCGGAGGGCGACAGCTACTACGTGCCCAACGACAATGGCGAGACCCTGGATGAGACGGAGGCCAGCCAGATCCCGGATACCACAGCTACTACGGACAACACGACGACGGCATCCGACGGGACTGTCATTACCATAGAACAGTCAGCGGCGGAGAAGGCCGCAGAGGAAGAGCAGCAGCGGATGTCCAGCCTTCCGGTACTGAACGGTTACCATATCTACTATTATCTGAGTACCGATAAATGGCAGGCGGCAGCAGACCTGGACGGATCCGCCGTCAATATTACGGCAGTAACAGCCTACGGGGACAGCCTGAATGTGGATTTTCTGGAGAAATCCCTGAAGACGCCGGAGAACGGCGGCGTGGGACTGCAGGAGTGCGTGGCCATCGATCGGATCCGAATGGATATTCCGACGGCCTTCAGCTCCGTAAGCTATGAGCTGACAACCAGGAATAAGACTTATCTTGAGGTCAGCGGGGTCAATATGGCGGAAGCCATCTATGAAGAAGTATGTGAAGAGAACAACGTGCGTTACCGGCTCTGTTATGAAATGGACGATCCGGAACAGCTGATGTTCCTTACCGTAGAAAATAAGTAGAAGGAGAGGGCGAATTTATGGCAGATTTTTCGGTGATATCAGATGTGAGCAATGAAGTGCTGAAAGTGCTGCGGGAAAACATCTGTCCGGAATTGATTCAGTCGCCGGAGTCCATCGCGCTGGCTGTACCTACAGACAAAAACGCGGATTTTCAGTTGGGCTTGTATCTGTATGACATTCAGGAGCTGCGGGAATATCAGCAGCAGGATCTGATACGTCTGCGGGGCAATAAAGCCCAGTATCCGCCGAAGCCGCTGAACCTGTTCTTTGCGCTTTTTATCAACACAAAGTCGCAGTTTATGTCCAATATGGAAAATGAGCAGAGAATTCTGGGCAGGGCCATGCAGGTACTGATGGATCATGCGATTCTGTATGAGACAGCGGAGGAAGACGAGGATACGACGGCTTCGGTGACACTCTTACCCTTGAGCTACGAGGAAAAGACCAAAATCTGGTCGGTGCTGTCCGTTCCCTATCAGCTGGGCATCTATTTCAGCGTGGCACCGGTGCTTCTGTCTTCCAGAAGAGTACGGAGCTTCCGCCGCGTAGTGGCAGCAGAATTCGATGTGGCGAACCGGGGATAGACAGGGAGGAATGCGATGATTCGGATGAAGATAGCCTTTGCGCTGCGGCTGGTGGACGATTATTCGGGAAAGGATATCCGAAAAAACAGCTTTCTGTTTTCTATTGGGGAGCGTATCGTGCATCCGGTAGAAAAGGAGAACGGGCTTTATATTTTTCTGGAGCCCCAGGAGGCTGTGACCAGGGTTCATCTGGAGGGTCCCGATTATCACCCCTGTACCGTACAGGTGGAGAAAAAGCATTTGAGCCCGGAGGAACCGGTGGCCGAGGTGCGGATGTACCGGAGGCCGGGCCGGGGCGGCTGTGAATATCTGGAGGGACAGCTTCCGAAGGAGGACGCCCCCTTCCCCAGAAAGGTGTGCTTCTTACGGGAAAAGCCCACAGGGCTTACCTTCCGGGAATTGCGCAGGATTGGGGAAGAGTACTGGTTTTTGTTTCAGGGCTTTACCCGGGAGGATTTAACCGGGAAACCCTGTATGCTGGAAAACAGAGGTGAGTTTTTTCCCTTTGTCATTATGGAAAAACGCGGTATCAATGAATATCGCGTGGAACCGGAGGAGAAACCTCCGGAGCAACTGGAAAAGGGCGGGGCGCTGGTGCGGATATACCGTACGGTAACAGACCAAAACGGAGCCTACGCCATCCCGGTAGGACCGGGAGAAGGAAAAGAAGCAGGAAAGGTCATACCGCTTTAGCGGGAACTGCCTGAAAGGAAAGGGGGTCGAAAATGCCGGTTATTGTGACAGCAGGAGCGCAGCTTATGTGCAGCTTCGGCATGGCGCCGTCTGTACTGAATGTACTTCCGGCTGCGAAGGTTCAATGCAGCAGCATGGCGCCTGCCTGTATCACAGACAATCAGCCGATGGTAAACATTATGCCCTTTGGCATGTGTACCTCCATGGCGAACCCGCAGGTAGCGGCGGCGACTGCGGCAGCGCTTGGAGTGCTTACACCGATGCCCTGCATACCGGTGACGTCAGCACCCTGGGCGCCGGGCAGCCCGACCGTACTGGTCGGTGGGAAACCAGCAGTGAATCACACATGTAAATGCATGTGTAATTGGGGCGGGGTTATCCAGGTGGTAAATCCCGGTCCGGCCACAACAACTATGGTTCCATAGGGTTGTGAAACAAGATATATCATTTGAAAGGAGGAAGGGCGAAGCAGGAAGCTTCGTGCCGAAAAAAGAAAATGGCAGAATATTTATCTCCAGGAGTATACGTAGAGGAATTTGAGTCAGGCTTAAGACCGATGGAAGGTGTGGGAACCAGCACAGCCGGATTCATCGGAATGGCAGAAAAAGGAAAGGTAAGCGGAACGCCGGAATTCGTGACCAGCTTCGCGGATTTCAACCGGAAATTCGGCGGCTATCTGCCGGAGACCACCTACGGTGAGTACCGTTACCTGGCTTACGCGGTAGAGCAGTTCTTTGCCAACGGCGGTTCCCGCTGCTACGTGATGAGAACGGTAGCCTCAGATGCGGCTACAGCAGGCGTGACAGCCAACGGAATCAGTATCCAGGCAAAGAACCCCGGAAAATGGGGAAATGAGATCAAAGTCACCGCAGTAGCGGCTTCCAAGGGAAAGACAGCAGTTACCGAGGTAACTGGCGATGACGCTACCGGTAAGGTATACACCGTAGCCAATGGTTCTGTGTTCGCTGAGGGCGACGTGATTGCCATCCGCAACAACGGCAAAGTAACCGGATACAATAAGATAGCTATGGTACAGGGCAACACCATCACCCTTGTAAATCCGGTGAAAGAGGATCTGGTAGACAAGAATCCGGTTCCGAAGAAGGTACTTTCCGCATGCGAGATGAACATCGAGATCGCGTACCGGGATCAGGTGGAGATCTACGAGGGTGTATCCCTGAACATCGGGGCGGCATCCTATATCGCAAAGGTTCTCTCCAAGTCCGAGCTGGTAGACGTGACCGCAGAGGAAGGCAAGGAGATCGGCAGCCCGTTGGCAGTCTTCGGCGCAGCAGCTGATGCGGAGAAGGCAGTGGTATTCTTGGCAGGCGGCTCTGACGGCGGCAAAAAGGGAATCACAGACGACGTATTTATGGGCAGGGACGGCGGCCCGGGCAAGAGAACCGGTCTGGCAGCCTTTAAAGAACTGAGCAATGTGAGCATCATGGCGATTCCGGGCGTGACAAGTCCGGCCGTTCAGCTGGCGCTGGTAGCGCACTGCACCAACACCGGAGCAAGCTTCGCGGTTCTGGACGTTCCGCAGGATCTGACCAAGCCCCAGGATGTGCTGGCACACAGAGAGAAGATTGATTCCGACTACGCGGCCATGTATCATCCCTGGATTCAGATCTACGACGCGCTGAACAAGAAGCCGGCATACATTCCGCCTTCAGGAGCTGTGTGCGGTATCTATGCGAGAAGCGATGTGGAGAGAGGCGTACATAAGGCTCCGGCCAACGAAGTTGTATACAACTGCATCGGTCTCTCCTGCCTGTACAATAAGGCAGAGCAGGATATCCTGAATCCGGCCGGCGTGAACCTGATTCGCGCGCTTCCGGGACAGGGCATCCGCGTATGGGGCGCAAGAACCTGCTCCAGCAACAGCCTGTGGAAATATGTCAACGTTCGTCGTCTGTTCATCTATCTGGAGGAGAGTATCAAGTCCCAGACCAACTGGGCGGTATTTGAGCCCAACGATGAAATGCTGTGGGCAAGAGTAGGACGTACCATCCGCGCGTTCCTGCGTGACATGTGGAGAAGCGGAGCTCTGGTGGGCAATACGGAGGATCAGGCCTTCTATGTAAATATCGGCAGAGATACCATGTCCCAGAGCGATATCCTGAACGGCCGTCTGATCTGTGAAATCGGCGTAGCGCCCAGCCGTCCGGCTGAGTTCGTAATCTTCCGTATTACACAGTTCATGGAAGAATCATAAGAGCCTGCAAAAAATAAGATAAAGGAGGAATAAAGAGGTGGCATATCCATTTAAAAAATATAATTATAAGGTCGAAATCGACGGTATTACAGAGGCAAGCTTTTCAGAGGTGAGCGGTTTTGACGCAAGTATCGATGTGATTGAGTACCGTACCGGCGACGAGGGCGTAAACTGGTCCCGGAAAATGAACGGTCTGACCAAGTTCGGCAACGTAACCCTGAAATGGGGCATGACAAGCTCCTTAAGCTTCTATGACTGGATTACCTCCGTATCCCAGGGAACCTCCCTGGGCGAGGATCACAACAAGAATGTGACCATCACCCTGTTTGACGACGACGGATCCACCGCGCTGGCAGTGTGGACGCTGACCAATGCATGGCCCAGCAAGTACACCGCACCGGATTTCAATGCAAGCTCCAGTGAGATTGCGTTCGAGAGCGTGGAACTGGTATACGAGTCCATGACAAGAGAGAGCTAAGCAGAACAGAGGAGAGAGACAGGGGAAAAGGGCCGGAAGGCCTTCCCCTGTCTCTGATATATCATCTGACGGGAAGGAGAACCTATGGAACTGATTACGGAATTTGAATTTGAACTGCCGAGAGGCTATCTGGATGAAAATGGGGAGCTGCATAAGAAGGGCGTGATGCGGATGGCCACAGCGGCGGACGAGATCCTGCCTTTACGTGATCCGCGGGTAGTCAGCAATCCGGCGTATCTGACCATTATTCTTCTGTCCAGGGTTGTGACCTCTCTGGGAACGCTGGCCAATATCCGCCCCAATACCATTGAGAAGCTGTTTTCCGCAGATCTGGCTTATCTGCAGAATATGTATCAGCAGATCAATTCCATGGAGGAGCTGACGGAGACCTGCGTGTGTCCGGCCTGCGGGGAGAAGTTTAAGAAACCTATAAATTTTACGAGAGCGGAATAACCGTCTATCCCAAGGACGAGCTTTACCGGGAAGTGGCCTTTGTGGCATACTATTTTCACTGGGATTACGAGACGGTCATGCAGATGGATCATATGACCAGACGGAGATTCTGCGCGGAGATATCGGAGATCCATAAGAAGATCAGCGGAAAGCCGAAAAATATTTTTGAACTGTAGACAGGGGGGACAAAAGCCGTGGCAGAGAACGGAGAAAACCGGCGTAGAAGTTATAATTTTATCGTGTATCTGGAAGGAAAGCGAATCGGCTTTGAGCGTCTGTCCGGTCTTTCCGAGGAAGAAAATTTCGAAGTTCTGCGGGAGGGCGGTTGGAACAGAGCCGTCTATGCCCTGGTCTCCGGGGGAGGCAGGCAGGAGAGAAGCCTGACGCTGGAACGGGGAGTCCTGGAACGGGAAATGGAGTTCCGGCTTTATCAGCCCGGTTATCGGTTCCGGGAAGAGGTGGCCATCTATGTGGCAGACCAGAAGGGTGAGATAAAGAAGGAATATTATCTGGCGGGCGCTTATATCAGACGGATCAGCCTGAATGAATTTTCCGCCAGGGACAGCGGTCTTCAGGTGGCCAGCATTGAGCTGGGATATGAAACCCTGGAGGAGGAAGGCAGCAGGGACAGCGGCGCGTGGCGCAAGCTGTAGAAAAAAGTAAGGAGTGACCGGAATGCGGAATCAGTTTCTGGGCTTTGCCAATCAAATTATAGCGCAGCATACCCAGGGGGGCGGACCCTTCGATTCCGCTGCCATGATTTTCCCGGAAGCGGCAGAGCAGGACGCCGGGGAAACAGTGCAGAACAGCTATGTGACCAACCTGTACCGGATTCAGCGCATCACAGAAGAGAACCATCTGTATCAGCAGAATTTTCAGCTGCTGAATCAGCTGTATGAGAAGCAGGTGTTCCGGAATCTCTATCCTACCGTAGAGAAACAGGTGGAAAAGCTCATCAGCCGGGAACTGCCGGAGGCGGAGGAAAAGCTGGCGGCGCGCATGGCAAAGGAGATCCACGAGCTGGTGCGGGAGGGTGGTACCAAACAGCTGACAGTGCTGAAAGAACGGCTGGAAAAGACAGAGCGGGAGACGCTGGAGAAGGAGCTTCGGCGGGAGCGGACGCACACGGAACGTCTGGAGAAGGAGCTTCAGCGGGAGCAGACCCATACGGAGCGCATCCGGGAGGAGTTGCGGACTGAGGTTCAGAAAGAGCGGATCCATACGGAACGGATCCGGGAGGAACTTCAGCGAGAACAATTCCACACGGAGCAGACAGAAAGAGAACAGATTCATACAGAGCAGGTGCGGACAGAAGCGGAGCTTCAGACAGTGCCTGTACACACAGAATCCATGAGAGAGGAGCTTCGTACCGTACCTGCGGATACGGAGCACAGATACAGAGAACAGGGTCGCGGAAGCGGCCGGGGCGCGGAGCCCGGACAGGAAAAGAAGCCGGGAGAGACGGCACCGTCCGGAGACAGGGGCGCGCAGGAGATTTGGAAACTCCGGGAGAAGGAGATCCGGGACAGAGAAGTTCTGGAAAAAGAGATTCAAACGAAAGAAATTCAGGAAAAAGAAGTCAGAGAGAAAGAAATCCGAGAGAAGCAGCTGGTGCTGCTTCGAAAAATCGAGAATATATATAACAGCAGTTATCGGGCAGAACTCCGGATACCGGGAAGAAGAATCGGGAACGCGGGGGCGGCGGTGATGACAAATGCCGCAGCCGGATCGTCCGAAAGCGCCATCCGGAGTAATGCCGGGTCTGCGCCATCCGAAATCGAGCGGCTTCTGCTCCGCACAGAGCGGATGCTGGACGTATCGACAGGGTATCTTCCCATGTCCCTGCTCTACGATATGGAAGAGCAGGAAGCGGCGGAGAAACAGGGGCAGAAAGCTGCCGAAAGCGAAGCGTGGAAGTCAGATGGGTCAGTGCAGAACCAGACCGGACGAAGAGACGTGACAGAGACACCCGGGACGCAGCGGAACCGGCAGCAGAGCACGGTGGAACCGATGCAGCTGGTACAGCGGCAGAATCAGATGGAGCCGATGCAGAGAGAGCAGCGCGCAGAACAGCTGTCCATACCGGGAAGCCGGTGGCAGAGTCCTGCGGAAGCAAAAAACGCGCCAGGGCAGACGCAGATTACTTCCGGGACGCCCGGACGGCCTATCGGGCAGATGCCTGTGGAGGCGGGACAATTCCGGACGCCGGGTTATGGGATTTCCGGACAGCCAATTCCGGGAGATTCGGAGCGCGGCAACCAGGCGCGGCCGGAGCTGGCGGAGGTACCGATGGTTCACGCAGCCAGTGAGATGACCGGGCCGGAGGAGGCCGGAGAGAACACAGGAAGATCCGCGGAACCGGGAAAGCTTCCGGGCGTTGCAGAGCAGGCAGTACAGGAGACCGTACAGAACACGGTACAGAAGATTGTACGGGAAACAGTGGAGAACGTCCTGCAGAATACCGTAGAGAAGACAACCGGGCATATTATAGAAAAAAAGATAGAAAAAGAGACAGAAAAAAAGGTTCCGCAGACGGCGGAGCAGAGAACTCTGCAGACCATCGTGGAGAATCGGGTCCGGGATACCGTTCAGCATACGGCAGGCTACCGGATGCTGCAAAAGGCAGCACAGCCGGGCATACCGGGCGACAGCTGGGGCATACCCCGGACTGAGAATGGATTTCAGCCGGTGGAAATGCTGCAGGGCGAAACCCTGGAGGCTATGCAGCCACTGGGAACGCCGGGGCTGCCCTATCCGCTGCAGCTGCAAAGCCCGGGAGTGATTCCACAGGCGGCGCAGACACGGCAGGCCGCCAGGAACGGTCAGACAACCCTGATACAGGCTTTTCAGAGGCAGGCAGCCGGCAGACGGGCCGTCTCAAGACAGCCGTCTCCCGGACAGGCTTTGGAGACTGCGCCCATGATTTATCCCGAGGACCGGGAAGCAAAAGAGCAGGAGGCAAGCCGCCGGCAGATGCAGGAGCATATCCGCAATGTAACCGAAGAGCTTCAGGAGGTCCGCCGGAGCGTGCGGACCGAGAAGCAGCTCCAGGTGGAAAAGCAGCGGGAGATCGTGCGCGAGGTGATCACGAAGGAGCCGGGACTGTTGGACGAGGGCGCGCTTCCGGCCTATGTGGGACGGCAGGTTCAGAAGGAAGTGGAACGCCGGATGGATGAGAGCCTTCAGAATATGAGCAACCGGGTATACCGGAAGCTGGAGCAGAAGCTCCGGACTGAGCGGGAAAGGAGAGGACTGGTATAGATGAGCACAGAGGCGAGACAGAAACTGATATACGGGGACGGCGCTCTCCAGAGGGCGCGGCTCTCCTACAATACTCAGAAGGGAAAGAAGAATACCATACCGGTACAGTTTAACCCTACCGAATATGCGATCAACCGCAGCGTGAAGTACAAGCGCCACAACGGGCAGGGAGAGGAAGCTCATCCGAAGAATACCCAGGCTTCGGGAAGCGAGCTGGCTACTTTAAGGGTCAGCCTGATTCTGGATACCTCCACAGAGCTGCAGGAGTATCAGATGCCCAAAGGCCTGTCCAAATATCTGGACAGCAAGGACGAGCTGACGGAGATCTGCCGGGATTTGGGCATGATTATGAAGCGGACAGCGGAGAATCATGAACCCAGCATGGTGCTGTTCGAGTGGGGCAGCATGGCCTTCTATGGACACGTGACCTCCCTTGGAATCAGCTATCAGATGTTCAACCGGAACGGTATGCCGGTGCGGGCCCGCCTGGATATGGAGATCGAGGGCGAGGACAAAAAGATCCTGAATGAGATCGGGGCCAATCCCCATGAGTCGCCGGATCGGACCAAGTACCGCCGGATTAACCAGAAGGAAGAGCTGTGGATGCTGGCGGCGGAAGAGTACGGTGATCCGGGCAGCTGGCGGGCCATCGCGGAGGAGAACGGCATCTTAAATCCCAGAAAAGTGGATTATACTAGAAGATTGAAGGTTCCGGCGCTGTAGAGGACAGACGGAGGGTGCGGATATGGATATGATGAAGGGAAGCACAAGCTTCCGTGCTCTGAGAGATAAATATAAGGACTTTTCCGCCCCGTCTGTGGAGATTACGGTGGGATCGGAAAAGCTTTCGGAGAAAAAGGCGGATATCCAGGAGATAGAGGTGGAACTGACCAGCGGCTTCGAAGCCTCCGGCTGCGTGTTTTACGTGGACGGAGCCTATCGGGTGAAGGATACGGCCTTTGACAAAAAGATTGCGGACAAGCTCCAGATAGGGGAAAGTGTAAAAATAAAACTGGGATATATTTCCAGGGAAGAAGTGTTCCGGGGTTATATTTCCCAGGTGGAATACCAGCATGGCACCGAGGAGGACGATTACCGGATCCGGGTGGAGTGCATGGACATCAAAGGCCTTCTTATGAAGACCAGGAGAATGGAATTTTTTACCCAGAAGAGCGCGGACGCGGTGGTGAAGGCGATTCTGGGAGAGACGCCGGTCAGCAGCTATCTGGCCGGAAAGGAGATCGACTCCTGTAAGGAGGAGGAGGTTCCGCTCCGGAGCCATATGATGACCGACTACGAGGTGATCGTAGAGCAGGCGGAGAAGCAGGGCTATGAATTCTTTATCATCCAGGGCAAGGCTTATTTCCGAAAAAGGCAGAAGGTCACTTCAGCGCTGATGACGATGGGACCGGCCCAGGGAATCCTGAACGCCCGGTTCTCCATGTCGGCGCAGCCGCTGGTGAAGAAGATTGAGATCCGCTCCATCGACCCGGAGAGCGGCAAGCAGATCAAAGGAGAAGCATCTCTGTCCGGAAGTTTCGGGAAGCAGTCGGGCAAGCTTCTGGGCAATTCCAGGCAGGTTTACTATGAGGCAGGGGTGAAGGATGCGGCGGAAGCCAAGGCCCGGGCCCAGGCACGGATGAACAGGCTGGTTCAGGAGTTCGGCGCCCTGGAATGCGAGTGTGTGGGAATTCCGGAGCTGGTGCCGGGACGCTTCGTGGAGGTGAAGCACCTGTCAGCCCAGGCGGACAGAAAGTATTATATTACCTATGTGCGCCATGTGTTGAATGAGGACGGATACCGGACGTATCTGAGAGCGGGAGTGAGCAGTCTATGAATTCGATTACGGATTTATTTCAGAGAGAAAATGAATATTACGACGGGCAGCACGCGCCGGGCTTCGTCCAGGGAACTGTGGTGGAGAACAACAACGCGGAGTATAAGGGCATGGTCAAGGTGGAATTCACGGTCTGGGAGTCTGGCAAGAACATGTGCGAGTGGGTGCGGCTGCTGGCTCCGTATACGGGCAAGGATTACGGAACCTACTGGGTGCCGGAGATCGACGAGACCGTGCTGGTGGGCTTTATCGGCGGCAGCCTGAAGCGCCCCTTTCTGCTGGGCAGCCTGTATCCCAGCGGCGCGTCCCTGGTGTCGGAGAATTTCGATAAGAAGAATGTGAAAAAGCGGGTGAAGACCAAAGGCGGCGTGGATATCGCCATATCTGACGAAGATGGAAAGCAGAGCATTACCGTCACGACGCCGAAGGGAAGCACGCTGGTTATCGACGATGAGAAGCAGTGCTGTAAGCTCTCAGACAAGGAGGGCAAGAACGGCATTCAGCTGGATTATAAGAACGGCAAGGCGGAGCTTCTGGCGGAGAAAACCATCTCCATCAAGGCCGGAAGCGTGGAGCTGTCGCTGGACGGAAACGGGGGCAGCATCAGCCTGAAGGCGAAAAAGATCGCTCTGACAGCGGACAATGAGATCGGCATGAAGGCCAATTCCGCCTGGAAAGCGGAGGGCGCACAGGTGGATGTGAAGGCTCAGGCCAAGATGAATCTGCAGGCCTCCGGCCCGGTGGCCGTAAAGGGAGCCATGGTACAGATTAACTAGGATACAGACAAAGAACACAGCGGGAAAGGAAGAAACAGGCATGGAAGATTCAAGGGCTTTTCTGGGAAGGGGATTTGCTTTCCCGCCCAAGGTGGATCCGGTGACAGGAAAATTCCGGATGACGGAAGGGGAAGAGGATATCCGGCAGGCCATCTATATCATTCTGATGACCAGACTGAAGGAGCGGGCCATGCTTCCGGATTTCGGCTGCAACCTGCAGGATTATATCTTTGATTTGCCGGACGCGGCCTTCGAGGCCGGGCTGATCCGGGAGGCCGAGGACGCGCTGACCCGTTATGAGCCGCGGATCCGGCATGTGAATGTGACCGTAGACAGAAGAAACCTGACGGGCGGAACGATTTATCTGAATATCAGTTACGACGTGCGGGCGACAAATAATCCCAACAACCTGGTATTCCCCTACTATTTGGAGGAGGGAATCGGCGAGCTTTAAGGCATGAGGAGGAGAAAAAGCATGGAGAGACATTCCGAACATGAAAAACTTCAGAAGCTGATGCGTTCCTATGTGCCGGAGTTCGCCTATGAGCCGGGTGGAAAGGACGCCGGTTCCGTGCTGACGGATCTCTGCGGGGACATGATGGCCTCCTGCGAGGAGCGGTATGAGGGCGTCATCGACAAGCACCGGATTCAGTATCTGAATCTGTTCGACGGACTGATCCGGGAGCCGGTCAGCGCGTCCAGAGGTTATGTGCAGTTCCAGCCGGTGGAGGGCTATGAGGGACTGGTACCGGTGCCTAAGGGAACCCGGGTGCTGGCATCCGGGGATCAGGGCGAGGAGCTGGTATTTTCCGCGGAGCACGGGATCACGGCCACAGACGTACATCCGGAGCTTATCGTGGTGACGGATCGGGAACTGGGTAAAATTGTAAAAAAAGAATATCGGCAGGAAGAGCCTTTCACAGCCTTTGGAATCGAGGGAACGAACAGTACCACCCATCGCCTGTACCTGTGCTTTGAACAGCTCTTTGACGGACTTCCGGAGCTGGATTTGTGCGTCCATGTGAAGGCAGCCGGGGAAAAGGCCAGGGAAGAACTGCTGTCTGCGTTTACTTCATCGGATTTCTGCTGGTCGATTCTGGAACCGGATGGGGAAGAACGCGTATTTCCGGTGGCAGAGCGGGACGGCGACGCCGTGCATCTGAAGCTGTCGCCCTATATCCCGCAGAAGACCCGGCTGGGTCAGAAGGAGGGCTACTATCTGGCCCTGACCTGTATCGGGGAGATGAAAAAGCTATATCTGCAGGGACTTTCCGTATCTCTCAGCCGGGAGGGCAAGGCACCCGGGGAGATTCGCCTGAATGGCAATCCGGAGTTTGGCACAAGCTTCTATCCTTTTGGAAAGCCGCTGGGCCTCTACAATGAGACCGTCTTTGAGGACGAGGAGGTTCTAAGCAGGAGAGGGGCGAAGCTGAAGCTTTCCTTCCGGCTGGACTACCGGCTTCACGAGGAACGGCCGGAGGTACCGGAGCTGGATCTGGAATACAAAGCCATCATGAAAAAGCCGAAGAAGCCCCTAAGCGTCCGGGCCGCGGAAGTGCTGGCGGAGGACGCAGTCTGGGAATACAGAAGCCTGGTGGGCTGGAAGCCGCTGTTTCGGGAGCCACACAGGAGATCCATGTTCAACGGATCCACCGAGGGCGCAGTTGCCCTAGAATTCATCTGCCCGGAGGATATGGCGGATTATGAGGAAAACGGAGAAGGAAGAATCCGCGTGAGACTGCTGCAGGCAGAGAATATCTATAAGATGCCCGCCGTCTACAAGTGCCCGATGATATCCGTTCCGACCCTTTCCTATTCCTATGAGGAAGCGCCAAAGGAGCCGGACGGCGTGGTGACCTGCAACAATTTCGACGAGCAGGATATCACGGAGAGCCTGAAGGCGGGGGGCGGCACCCTTCTTTTCTACGAGACAGAGAACCGGCAGCGGACCATGTATCTGGGCTTTGACCGTTCCATGGCGGGACTGCCCTTCAGCCTGTATTTTGAAATCGAGAATTATGGGGACCGGCCGGTCCGCTTCCGGACAGAATATCTGACAGAGCAGGGCTTTCTGCCCGTGCGGACAGAGGATTACACCGAGGGCTTCTGCGGATCCGGCAATCTGCTGCTGATGATTCCCCAGGACGCAGTGCGCAGGAAGCTCTACGGATACGAGGGTTATTTTATCCGATTTATCAATGAAAATAAAGAGAACCCGGAGTATGAGCTTCCGCTGATCCGGGGGATCTATCCGAATATGGTCCGGGTAGTCAATGTCAATACGGTGACGGAGGAATTCTACCTGGATAACCTGGAGGACGCAGTCTCCATCCAGCTTTCCCAGCAGAACCTGCTGAAGGCCAGAGTGGAGGTGCTGGAGAGCCACGGGGAGGAGCGGATCTATGTGGAATGGAAGCTGGGCAATCCCATCTGCGACAGTGGACGGATCTGTCAGCTGGACATGGCCTCCGGCGAGCTCCAGTTCCGGAAGCACGCGTTTGCCGGGTATCCGGTTCCGGAGGACGGGCCGCAGATTCGGGTGTCCCACAGTAATTACGGGGGCAGCAAAGCCAATGTACCGGCGGATCGCATCCGGGTGCCGGGCACGGCCATCCGCTATCTGGCGGGAGTGACGAATCCGTTTCCCACCTACGGCGGCTATGACGGTTATACCGAGGAGACGACCATGGATCTGGTGGCTGGCATGCTGCGGACCAGAGGGCGCGCGGTGACGGAGAGCAGCTTTTTCGACATGATTTCCCAGGCGGCCTACGGCGTCCGCAAGGTGCGCTGCTGTAACCATACAGACGCCCAGGGAAACCGGGAGGACGACAGCGTAACCATAGCGGTTCTGGTGGAGGAGTACGAAAAGGGAGCCCATGTATTTTCCGGCGTGAAACGGCAGATCCGGGAACGGCTGCTGGCGGACAGCGCCCTGACAGCTTCCGGCAAGATGCTGACTCTGATTCAGCCTCATTTTATCCGGATGAACGTCCGGGTGTGGATGGAGCGGGAATCCATGGAACAGGCCTATGAGCTGCAGCAAGAGACGCTGGGACTCATCCGGACCTTCCTGAACCCTCTGGAGGGCGGTATGGCCGGAAAGGGCTGGGAGATCGGAGAACTGCCCACGCCAGCCCAGTTGACGGCTTTCTTAAGAACCCGCATCGAACATTCCGGGATCTCCAGAATGGTGATGACCGCTCTGGTGGATGGAAGAGAGGTAGCCGTGGACGAAAGCTTCTATGAGAACCGGAAGGATCCCTTCGCAATGGCCGTGAGTGGTGAACATATGGTATATATCGAGGTGAGCGCATGTTAAAAGTACCCCAGTTGGATCAGGTGACTTATGAGCAGATAAAACAGAGAGCTGTCAGCCGGATTCCGGCCCTGACAGCGGAGTGGACGGATTTCAACAGCCATGATCCGGGTATTACGGTGCTGGAGCTGTATGCATGGCTGACTGATATGCTGGACTATTACATGGATGCCACAGGGGACGCCCATGTGGAAAAATACCTGAAGCTTCTGGGAATCCGCCCGAAGACGGCCCGGCCAGCCAGCGGCTACGTGGTGCTGGAAGGAGCCGGGGACGGGGTGATTCCCGGCGGAACCGTGCTGCTGGCCGGGGACATTCCCTTTGAGACAAAGGGAGAGTACCGGGTGGAGACGAACCGGTTCTGCGCATTTCTCCGGGAGGAGGACGGGGAGCTTTCAGATCTGACGGCTTTCGCAGGCGTGGACGGGGATTACGCCGAGATGTTCCGGGCAGGAACATGGAGATCCCAGGCGGCGTATTTCGGATTCGCGAAGCCCCTGCAGCAGGGAGACGCCCTGTATCTCTGCGTGGAGCAAAATGAAAAACGAAATCTCTTTTCTGAGCCGATCTGCCTGGCAGAATTGAAATGGCAGATTTTTACAGAAAATGAATGGACGGATATCGAAGTGGAGGACGACACCTGCGGCTTCCTGCGAAGCGGTTTTGTGCGGCCTGCTTTGGCCGGGGATATGCAGCCGCTGCGCCCGGGGCCGGATCTGCCGGAGGCTTATTATATCCGCGCGGTGTTGAAGGAAAATACCTACGACTGTTCGCCAAGGCTCGGCCGGGTCTTTGTGAATCCGCTTCCGGTGGAACAGCGGAGAACCATTTGCCGGGAAGGAGAACGGCTGGAAGGGCTCCGGATCGGCGTCACCGACGGCTGCGCAGGGCAGGAGCTTCTGTTTGACTATCCGGATGCCTGGAAGTTTTCGCTGCTAATCTGCGGAGTGGATGGGGAGACAGCGGTCTATCGTTATCGGGAAGACCTGGAAGAGGCAGGTTATGAGGAACAGGTCTTTACCTATGACCGAAGCAGGCAGATGATTCGCTTTGGAGACGGCATTCACGGAGCAGTTCCCCGTCAGAAGCAGGAGATCTATGTCACCGGGCTGGTGACCTCCCTGTGCGGGGCGGGCAATATCCAGGCGGGAGAGCTTCGGACCTTTGAAAATGAGGAAAGCTTTCCGTATAGGATACACAATCCGCTGGCTATCGAGAATGGCAGATCCCGGGAGAGCCTGCGGAAGATGCTGGGGCGGCTGGAGCAGGAACTTTTCACCCAGAGACGGCTGGCGGCCGAGCGTGATTACGAAGAGATCATCGGCAGGACGCCGGGACTGATGCTGGAGAAGGTGCATGTGATTCCGGGCAGAGTTTACGGAGAGCTGCACCGGCAGGAGGCGGGCGCCAATGAGGTGGTCGTTGTGGTGAAGCCCTGGAGTGAGGAAAAATGTCCGGAGCTGAGCCCGATTTACCAGAAAATGTTGGAAGCTTATCTGGAGCCCTTCCGATTGATTAATACCAAGGTGCGGATTGTGCCGCCCCGGTACGTGGGCGTGGAGGTATATGGCCGAATCGCCCTGAAACGGGATACACCGACAGTCCGCAGGGCGGTATGGGAGTGCCTGCAGCAGGAGATCGGCGGAAAAGGGAAGAACTTTGGAGCGGTGATTTCCTATGGCAGGCTGTATACGGCCCTGGAGAATCTGGAGGGCGTAGAAGGCGTGCGGGAGCTGAACCTGGAACGGACGGGCGCCGCCGCGGACAAGAATAACCGGGGCGATCTGCTGCTGCATGAAGATGCTCTGGCCTACTTAAAGGAGACTGCCTTCGAATTCTGCTGATAGAGGAGGAATGCCGGTTATGATGGAGACTGGAAAAAAACTGAATTTTTACCGGCTGGGCCTGAAGGAAGGGAAAACCCGCCGGATGGAGCTGACGGAAAGCTACCGGCTGACCGGGCAGGGAAGCGGCGCGTTCCTTTACCTGGCTCCAGTCTATGATTCCATGGATCTGAAAGGCACCTGGCACCGGCTGGTATTGGAGGGCACTTTCCGGAACTGCAAATACGAGATTTTCGCGGCGGCCGCGGATACGGATCTGTCGGCGGCGGTGGAGCAGCTCTGGGAGGAAGGCCGTTCGCCGGAGGAGGCTTTCGGCGACTGGAAAAGTGTGCGCCGGGTCAATACGCCGGATTTGCTGCTGCATGATCTGGAGGGACGCTATCTGTGGATTCTGATCCGCGTGCTGGGAGCGGGCAGCGACAGCTCTTTTACCATCGAGGGCTTCCGGGTGGAATTCCCCTGGCGGAGCTTCGTGGAATACCTGCCGGAGATCTACCAGGAGGAAGGGCGCGGCTCATTCTTTGAGCGGTATCTCTGCGGCTTCCAGAGCCTGTATGAGGAGCTGGAGGAACGGGTGGAGCGGCTGCCGGAGTACCTGGATTATGAGAGTACGCCTGCGGAAAATCTGCCGCTTTTTGCCGACTGGACCGGCAACCGGGCCGCAGGACGGGAGTATACGCCGGAGCAGCTGCGGATTCTGCTGGGCCGGATGGGCGAGCTGGAGACCGGACGGGGAACCGGACGGGTGCTCCTGGGTATGCTCAAATTCGTCACCGGCCGGGACGCGGTGCTGGTGGAGTATTTCAAATGGCACGACTGGATGAGCCGGAACCGGGAACCGCTTCAGCTCTACCAGCGGCTCTACGGGAAGAATGAGGATACCTTTACGGTGATTCTGGATACCACCGGGGAGGAGCAGCCGGATCGGAGCAGACTGGAACGCCTGATGAAAGAGCTGACCCCGCTGGGGCTGGAGTGCAATCTGGTGCTGCTGAACTGGAGCAGCCATATGGACACCCACTGCTATCTGGATCGGAACAGCCGTCTGTCCAGGCCGGAACAGGCAGGAGCGGCAGGCTTCGTGCTGGACGACAGATATATGCTGGGATAAAGAAGAGGACAGAGGAACAGTCAATGCGGCTGTTCCCCTGTTTTTTTCACGGGCAGGTGTTCCGGTGCATAGGATAGAGAAAGAAGACAGCATACAGGAGCACTTATGGTTGAAAAAATCGTACTTGATCCGGGCCACGGTGGAAAAAATCCCGGCGCGGTCTGTCAGGGCCGCCGGGAGAGCGACGACGCCCTCCGGCTGGCCGTGGCAGTGGGAAATATTCTGGAAGAAAATGGATATGATGTGATCTATACGAGAACAACGGACGCCACTCAGTCGGTGGGGCAGAAGGCAGCCATCGCCAATGAGGAGGGAGCCGACTTGTTTATCTCCATTCACCGGAACGCTTCGGATTATCCGGGCCAGTACAACGGCGTGCAGACCCTGATTTACGATGATTCCGGCTTTAAAAAGGAGATGGCCGAGAATATCAATGCCAACCTGGAGGCATTGGGCTTCCGGAACGCGGGCGTGGATATCCGCCCGAACCTGGTGGTCTTAAACAGCACCCAGATGCCGGCCCTTCTGGTGGAGGCGGGCTTCATCGACAGCGACAAGGATAATCAGCTGTTCGACAGTCGCTTCCAGGCCATGGCCCAGGCCATCGCCGACGGCATCATGGAGACTCTGGAGGAGCCGCCTGTGGCGGCAGAACCCGCCCCGCCGACCACCGGCACGGGCTCCGATGATGTGTCCATGACGGGCCAGCCGGAGGAGCCGCCCGCCCCTGCCGAAGAGCTCTACCGGGTCCAGGCCGGAGCTTACCGGGAGCGCGAGAACGCTGAGAACCTCCTAAGCCTCCTGGAAAATGACGGCTTCCCGGCCTATATCATTTACCATGACGGGCTTTATAAAGTGCAGATCGGCGCTTACGCACGTCTCAGCAACGCCATCGCCATGGAGCGGGAAGTGCGGGAGAAGGGGTATAATACTTATATTACGACCTATTAACAGGTGATAGAACGTCAGCCGGAGTGTGTGTGAAACGCTCCGGCCCGTTTTCTGAATTTCGATTAGACACAGAAAAATCATATTTTCAACACCTTTTCTTCACTTCCTCAACAAAAATCAAACACAATCCCCCTTTACAATAAATACCAGTCAGCGCCGGGTATCAGGCGGAGTGGGAACCAGGCATTTATGAAGGAGGATGAAGCGTGGAGCTGTGGAAGAGAAAATTAAAGGAATTTGATGAAAATTTCGAACAGTCGGAAGAGTTTAAACAGGGTAAAGAAATAGAAAATGGGGAAAAGTTCGGAAAGAAAGAGCCGGGAAAACTGAAGCGCGCGGGTCGGAAGGTCAGAGGTTTCGTGAAGAAGCATAAGGTTCTGACCGTGCTTCTGGTGGTGATTCTGATAGCGGCCATCGCGGCGGGCGTCATCTGGCAGGGCAGGAGCAAAAAGCCACAGATGCAGCCCCTGACGATAGAGACCGCCCAGATAGAAAAAATGGATCTGACCAACTCCGTCAGTGTCACCGGAACCCTGGCCACAGCTAACGGCAAGACTGCCAGCACGACGCTGAAGGATATCAAGGTCACCAAGGTCTACGTGGAAGTGGGAGACGAGGTGCAGGAGGGCGACATCATCTGTACCTTTGATTCCTCGGATATCGAGAAATCTCTGGCAGACGCGAAGAACAACTATGCGGTCAACCAGCAGCTCAGTGCCCTGGACAATTATGAGACCCAGTATCAGGATACTATTTCCAATGCGGAGGATACCCTGCAGGATGCCAGGGACACCCGGGACGCCTATAAAAATGTATATCATAATTCACAGAAGGCTGAAGAGGAAGCCCTGGAAAACCTGAATACGGTAAAGGGCCAGTATGATATGACGGTTCTGAAAAGCGCCTATGACAGTGCTTCCAGCGCGCTGAAGACCGCCCTGGAAGCGGAACTGACGGCTAAGGGAAGCGCGGATCAGATTCTGGATCTGGACAGCTATCTGAGCGCCAATACGACCATTCCGGACAGCTGTAAGAGCGCCTACACGACTTACAGCGAGGCGAAGAAGGCTTACGAGACGGCAGAGAAGGCCATCTCAGACGCGGAGGCGGCCTATGAGCAGGCAAAGAACAACACCTCTCAGGCCTACAATACCTACGAGCAGGCCCAGTCTGAAAAAGATAAGGTACAGGAGCAATATGACAGCACCCTGGAGGAAGCGGAGAAGACTTACCAGAAAGCAAAATTGCAGGATCAGCTGGTGTCGGATGACGACGCCCTGAGCAAGATTGAGGATTATGAGGAACAGCTGAGTGACTGCACGGTTTATGCGTCCATGTCCGGTACTATCACAGCTCTGAACGTGGAAGAAGACAATGTATTTGAGGGCGGCACTATCTACGAAATTCAGGATGTACACAACTTCATCGTAGACGCCACCGTGGACGAGTATGATGTGGTGAATTTGGAAAAGGGTCAGACCGCCTATGTGAAGACCGATTCTCTGGGCAACGAGGAGCTGGAGGGCGAGGTCACCTACGTGGCGCCCGCCGGAACTACCGGCCAGACCATGGGCTCTAATAGCGGCACGGCTTCCTATGAAATTCAGATTACATTGAACGAGCCTCAGGAGAAGCTGCGGGCCGGCATGACGGCCTCCGTCAGCATCGCGCTGGAAGAGAGCAAGGACGCCCTGGCCGTGCCCTATGACTGCGTGCAGACCAATGCAAATGGTGACAGTGTCATTTATGTGGACGACAATGGAGAGAAGAAAGAAGTTCAGGTAACGACGGGAATTGAGACCGATTATTATACCGAAGTGATCAGTGATGAAATCAGCGAGGGTATGACCGTATATCTCTCCACCCCGCTGCAGCAGAGCACAGGACAGAGCGGATCTGAGTCGGAAAACAGCCAGAATGGCCTTAGCTTTGATCTTGGAGGAGGCGCAGGAGGCGGAAACAAGGGCGGCGGCCCCGGCGGCGGAGGAACGCCCGGCGGCGGTGGCGCTCCGGGTGGATTCTAAGGAGGCGGCCATGGCAGAAGAACAGAACATCATTGATTTAAGACAGATCGTGAAACGGTTTTATGTGGGGCAGCCCAATGAGCTGGAGATCCTGCACGGCATTGATTTGCAGGTGAAGAAAGGCGAGTTTGTGTCCATTGTGGGCGCGTCCGGTTCCGGCAAAACCACGCTGATGAACATCATCGGCGTGCTGGACCGTCCCACAGACGGAGCTTATACGCTGGACGGCGTGGATGTGGCAGGCGCAAAGGATAAGGAACTGTCCGGTATCCGTAACCGGAAGATTGGTTTTGTGTTCCAGACCTACAACTTGATCAGCCGCACCACAGCTCTCCGCAACGTGGAGCTGCCCATGATGTATGCGGGGGTGGGAAAAAAGGAGCGGCAGGAGCGAGCCAGATATTATCTGGAAATGGTGGGCATGAGCGAGCGTATGACCCATAGGCCCGACGAGCTGTCCGGCGGTCAGAAGCAGCGGGTGTCCATCGCCAGGGCCATGACCAACGACCCTTCCATTATTCTGGCCGACGAGCCCACCGGAGCCCTGGATTCGGTAACCGGGCGGAAAATCATGGATATCTTCCATAAGCTTCATGAGGAGCAGGGAAAGACCATCGTGCTGATCACTCATTCCAATGAACTGGCTGCTGAGACGGAACGCATCATCACACTAAAAGACGGCAGCATCATCGGAGAGAGAAAGGGGAGTGCGTACAGATGTTGATCGGTGAAAACATACTGCTGGCCCTGAACGGTCTTTTAGCCAACAAAATGCGCGCCCTCCTGACCATGCTGGGTATCATTATCGGGATCGGATCGGTCATCGCCATTATGAGCGTGGGTAATTCCATCAGTACGTCGGTGACCAGCTCCATGGAGGATATGGGCGTCAACAACATTACCCTGGGCGTGTCCCAGAAAAGCACCAGCGAGACCGCCACGGCGGACGGCCGGGTCTTTATGGGCTTTTCCCGGGGCAGTACCATGGATGACGAGGACTATATTACCGATGAAATGCTGGACGCCATGAAGGAGGAATTTGCCGGTTCCATCAGTGAAATTCTCCTGAGTGAGTCCGCAGGCAGCGGCGCCGCCGAGGATGGCAATCTTTCCGCAAATGTGACACTGACCGGCGTCAACGCCGCCTATCTGGAAAATGAGGCCCTGACCCTGCTGGCGGGCCGGACTTTAACTGATACAGATCAGACCAAGGCAAAACGGGTGGTGCTGGTGTCCGATAAGCTGGCGGATACACTGTTTGACGGCGACTATGATGCGGCAGTGGGAAGCGAGCTGCAGGTCTACGTGAGCAATCGTTACTACAGCTACGCCATCGTGGGGGTCTATGAATATGAGGACAGCGGTTTTACAACTGAATCCGATGAGGATATCTCTACCACGCTCTATATGCCTCTGGAGGCGGCACGGAATCAGAACCATTCCACAAGTGGTTATTCGCAGCTAACTATCGTAACGGCCTCCGGCGTGGATTCCACCAGTCTCTGCACGGAGCTGGAAAATTGGTTTAATAACAGCTATTACCGGAACAACGACAGCTTTGAAATCAGCGCCAGCAGCATGGAGAGTATGGTTTCCTCCATGACCAGTATGCTGTCTACGGTGTCCATTGCTATCTCCGTCATCGCAGGCATTTCCCTGCTGGTAGGCGGTATCGGTGTTATGAATATTATGCTGGTGTCCATCACCGAGCGAACCCGGGAAATCGGTACCCGAAAGGCCCTGGGGGCTACCAACGGTTCGATCCGGCTTCAGTTTATTACAGAATCCATCGTCATCTGTCTACTGGGCGGTTTTATCGGCATTGTGCTGGGACTCATTCTGGCAGCGGTGGCGACCAATGCCCTGGGCTACGCGGCGAAGCCCTCCGTGGGCGGTATCGTATTTTCCGTGACCTTCTCGATTCTGATTGGCGTATTCTTTGGCTATTATCCGGCCAACAAGGCGGCGAAGATGGACCCGATCGAGGCACTGCGGTATGAATAGGAAGAAATAAAAGAAAAGGGCTTGTATAATTTAGTATAAATTGGTAAAATAACAGTGTCGATAAAGAATACGTAAAGTCGGAATGACGGATATTCTGTCGGCACTGTTATTTTTTACACGATATGCAGTGCGGTGTCTTCCGCGGCTGTTCACGAAAGATAAAGGTCTGGATTTCAGTTCGAAATCAACACACCCAAAGTACGCCCGAAGGGCGAAGTATGCAAAAATGTAACAGAAAAAAGCTATTCTATGCCCTTGCAGGAAGGAGAAGTAAAACGTATAATGAAAAGGAGAGAACCGGATCGGGAAGAAGGAGAACCTTGTCTGGAGTGTAAAGCGACCGTATTGAATATCAATGCAGGCCGGAATAATGACATGATGCGGAAATGCCGTAGATTATCAGATTATGCGGAGTTCATCGCGCAGATTCGCTGGAAGATGGATGAAGGCTGGTCCCTGGAAGAGGCAACGGAGATTAGCATCAAGCAGTGCATTGACAGGGGAATACTGGCAGATATCCTGACAAAACATGGAACGGAGGTGTGCAGGATGATACTGACAGAGTATGACGAACAGGAAGAACGGGAATATCAGAGAGCAGAAGGTCGTGCAGAAGGTCGGGAGTTAGGCCTGGCAGAAGGCCGGGAGTTAGGTCTGGCGGAAGGGATAGAAAGAGGCGTGAATCTGAGTAGACTGGCTCAGATTCAGAAGAAATACGCCAAAGGAAAGTCTCTGGATCAGATGGCAGAGGAGCTGGAAGAAGAAAAGGAAAAGCTCCGGCCTTTGTACGAACTGGCAGTGAAATATCCGGACAGGACGGCGGAAGAATTATTGGAACTGCTGGAAAAGTAGGATGCCATATCGAAAGAGAACATACAAAAGAGAAAGTGAGACAAAGGAGGAGGTTACATGAACGGATTTCAGTATTACACACCCACAAAGGTAGTATTCGGAAAGGATACAGAACATCAGGCCGGAGCGCTGGTACGGGAGTTTGGCGGAACGAAGGTGTTGGTGCATTACGGAAAGGGAAGCGTGAAACGGAGCGGTCTTCTGGATCGGGTGTTTCAGTCTCTGGACGAGGCAGGAATTCCCTGGGTAGAGCTGGGCGGCGCAGTGCCGAATCCCCATCTGTCCCTGGTTCATGAGGGGATCGAGCTTTGTAAAAAAGAAGGAGTAGACTTCATTCTGGCAGTAGGAGGCGGAAGCGCCATTGACTCTGCCAAGGCCATCGGTTACGGCGTCAAATATGACGGTGAGGTGTGGGATTTTTATGAAAAAATCGCAGTGGCGAAGGACTCCGTCCCGGTAGGCGTGGTGCTGACTCTGGCAGCTACCGGAAGTGAAATGAGCAATTCCTCTGTCATTACTAATGAGGAGGGCTGGCTGAAGCGGGGTTACAGCAGCGATCTGGGCAGGCCCAAATTCGCAATTATGAATCCGGAGCTGACCTATACCCTGCCGGAATATCAGACCATGAGCGGCTGTGTGGATATTATGATGCACACCATGGAGCGGTATTTCTCCCACGAGATGGATACGGAGCTGACGGACAGTCTGGCAGAGGGGCTTTTAAAGACAGTGATGCATCAGGCAAAGATTTTGCTGAAAAATCCGCAGGATTATGACGCCCGTTCTGAAATTTTCTGGGCGGGAAGCCTGTCCCACAACGGATTGACCGGCTGCGGCAGAGTAGGTGACTGGGCCTGCCATCAGCTGGAGCACGAGCTGGGCGGCATGTTCGATGTGACCCACGGCGCGGGACTGGCGGCAGTCTGGGGAAGCTGGGCACGCTACGTATATCTCAATGATGTTCCGCGCTTTGCCAAGTTCGCGGTGAATGTAATGGGTGTTTCTTACAACTACGCGGATCCGGAAAAAACCGTCCTGGAAGGCATTGAAGCACTGGAGGATTTCTTCCGATCTATCCATATGCCCACCAGCATCAGGGAGCTTGGCGTAGAACTGACGGAAGGACAGATTCTGGAACTGGCCTACAAATGCAGTCATATGGATAAGCGGACCATCGGCGGCATTCAGAAGCTGACCAGATCAGATATGGCGGAAATCTACCGGATGGCGAAATAGCCATATTGGCTCTAGCATGTAAAAAATAACGATAAGCAGGTGAAACTTTGGATACACAGGTAAGAAAACTAGATTATGACAGCATTGATTCGGAGATTATGAAAGAGGCGGGTGATATTATCCGGGCCGGCGGCCTGGTGGCATTTCCTACGGAGACGGTATATGGTCTCGGCGGCGATGCGCTGAATCCGGAATCTTCCAAGAAAATATACGCAGCCAAGGGACGTCCCTCGGACAATCCCCTGATTGTACACATAGAAGAACGGGCGGATCTGTATAAAATTGCGGCGAAGGTGCCGGAAAAGGCAGAAAAAATGATGGATGCCTTCTGGCCGGGACCATTGACTCTGATTTTTCCGAAGACAGATCGGGTACCTTCCGAGACCACAGGCGGCCTGGATACAGTAGCAGTACGGATGCCGAGTGACGGGATTGCGGCGGCCTTTATCCGGGCGGCGGGAGGTTTTATAGCAGCTCCCAGCGCCAATGTATCGGGACGGCCCAGTACGACTACGGCAGCCCATGTGATAGAAGATCTGTCCGGACGGATCGAGATGATTCTGGACGGCGGCCAGGCAGTGATTGGCCTGGAATCTACCATTGTAGACATGAGTGTAGAGCCTCCGGTCATTCTGCGTCCGGGCGCCATCACGAAAGATATGATGGAAGCAGTCATTGGTCCGGTAGAGATTGATAAGGCGATCATCGCTCCGAACTCAGGCGTTAAGCCCAAGGCTCCCGGTATGAAATACCGCCATTACGCGCCCAGAGCCGACCTGACCATCGTAGAAGGTCCCAGCGACAAAGTAGTCGAGACCATGAACCGGATGGCTGCAGAGGCCGAAGAGAGCGGTAAAAAAGTAGGTATTATAGCCACCGATGAGACAAAGTCCCGTTATCCCCACGGCATCGTCATGAGCCTGGGAGCCCGCAGTAACGAAGAAGAGATCGCGCAGCACCTCTTTGAGGTACTCCGTAAATTCGACGACACGGATGTGGAATGTATTTTTTCCGAATCCTTCGAGGATGCGGCCATTGGTGCCGCCATTATGAACCGGCTGCTGAAGGCAGCGGGACACAAAGTAGTACGGGTATAGCCATCTAGTTTATATCAAAAACCAGAAACCAGGAGCGGTGGAGGACTTTCTTCTAAGATAGTGTCCGGCTTTTCGCGCACTAGTGTCTGACTGGAGTGGACCTTGAGTCCGAGCCAGACAGACGCCTGTCCGTGAAACGTCCGAACACTTCAGAAGAAAATCCTCCGCCGCTCCTGGTTTCGTCCGTTCGTGAAACGTCCGAACACCTCAGAAGCAAATTCCGCGCCCCCTTCTTTTTTCGTCCGTTCTTACAAAACAAAAAAGCTTTCCAGATTCCTCTGAAAAGCTTTCGTGATGCAGGAGATGGGACTTGAACCCACACAGCCTTGCGACTACAGGCACCTGAAGCCTGCGCGTCTGCCATTCCGCCACTCCTGCGAACAAATAGTATCTTATCAGAAAGTGTTCTTATTGTCAACACTTTTTTGAAATTATTTTCAAATTTGTAAATTTAAAAATCGGATAAAAATTTTTGAAAAAAATTCGGGAAAACAGTTGACATTTGTTAAAAGCGGTGTTATTATAATCAAGCGCGTTGACGAAACGAGCAAACAACTAAATGCGGAAGTGTCGGAACTGGCAGACGAGCAAGACTAAGGATCTTGTGATTATTGCAATCGTGTGGGTTCAAGTCCCATCTTCCGCAGTGAGCAGGAGTGGCGGAATGGCAGACGCGCAGGCTTCAGGTGCCTGTAGTCGCAAGGCTGTGTGGGTTCAAGTCCCATCTCCTGCATAAAGGTCTCAGATGAATTCTGAGACCTTTTTGTTATGTAATAGGAGATCCTATGGGAGCCCCTATTACATAACAAAGATTCCTGCTTTTTAACAAAAATACTTGAAGTGGTATAAATAATGCGTTACGATAGGTCTGATTTCATACAAAGCGGAGAGAAATAAAGATGGAAGAGCGAAAGAAAACAAAAGAAATGGATATGCTGAACGGCGGTCTGGCGGGGAAGCTGATTCTGTTTGCGGTTCCGTTGGCTTTCAGCAGTATTCTGCAACAGCTGTTTAACTCAGCGGATGTGGCAGTGGTAGGCCGGTTTGCGGGCTCCCAGGCTCTGGCGGCAGTGGGAAGCTGTGTGGCACTGGTGGGAATTTTTGTCAATCTGATTGTGGGATTGGCGGTGGGCCCCAATGCGGCCCTGGCCAATCTGATCGGCCAGGGAAGGCGGGACAGCATAAGCCGGATGGTGCATACGATTATGACCTTCGGGGCAATGCTGGGAATAATTTTGCTGGCTGTCGGTATGCTGACGGCACGGCTGGTGCTGGAGGCTTCCGGAACTCCGGAAACAGTCATCAATGAGGCGTTATTATATATCCGCATTTATTTTATCGGACTGCCCTTCATGGTGCTTTATAATTTTGGCTCTGCCATTCTTCGAAGCTATGGCGACACGAGACGGCCCATGTATTATCTGATTCTGTCCGGCATTTTAAATGTGGTTCTGAACCTTCTGCTGGTCATCGTATTTGGTCTCGGCGTGGCAGGCGTGGCGATTGCAACGGTGATTTCCAATGTGCTGAGTACGGTGCTGGTAATGGTTTATCTCCATGCAAGAACAGATGAATTTCAATTCTACTTCCACAGACTGTGTATCGACGGCACGGATTTAAAAAAGGTACTGCTGATTGGAATTCCGGCGGGCATTCAGGGCGCGATTTTTTCCGTGTCCAATGTATTTATCCAGAGCGGGATCAATTCCTTTGGAGAGGACGCCATTGCGGGATCCTCCCTGGCGCTGAATTTTGAATATTTTACATATGATATTGCCAACGCCTTTGCCCAGGCGGCAGTAACCTTTACCAGCCAGAATTTTGGCGCGGGGAATCTGAAGCGCTGTAAGCGGATCTTCTGGCTTTGTATGCTGTTTGGAATGGGCTTTACCGAGATTTTGAGCATTATTTTTATGATCTGGGACGAATTTTTCGTAGGAATCTATACTATCAGCAGCAGTGTGGCGGTCTATGGCCTGGTGCGGATGCATCATGTCTGCTCGCTGGAGGGGCTGACAGCCACTTATGAGGTGGAGAGCGCGGCGCTCCGGGGTATGGGAAAATCCCTGGAACCCTCTATTATCACAATTCTGGGAACGGTTGTATTCCGTATGATCTGGCTTCTGACGGTATTTAAATGGTTCCCCACCTATGATATGCTGATGAATGTCTATGTAGCCTCCTGGGTATGTACGGGCGGCGCGATCTTTGTGGTCTGGTTTCTCTATATGCGAAAAATGGAAAAGCGCCAGACTGAACTTGTATAGGTGATATGTAGTAGAAATTGTACAGGAAAATTTTGAAAAGACCTTGTTCTTTTATGAAAATCGATCTATAATGCAAAAAGACAATAAAACAGACGGGAGCTTGTATACAGGCTGAGAGGAAGGTGTGACCTTCGACCGGGAACCTGATTTGGATAATGCCAACGTAGGGATACCTGAGCAAAAAGGAAAAACGGAAAGCTACCAAATCGGTGGCTTTCTTTTTTATTGCGTTTATTGCGAAAAATTATGGGACAGGAGAAGAAAGCATGGTAAAAGTAAACGGAACAGAACTTAATATCGCCGGAAAAACCGTGGCGGAATATCTGGCCGGAACCAATTACGATCTGAAGCGGATCGCGGTGGAGCGAAACGGCGATATTGTGCCAAAGGCACAGTACGAGACAGCGGTGCTGGCGGACGGCGACAGCGTGGAAGTAGTCAGCTTTGTGGGAGGCGGCTGAGATGATACCGACAAAGGAAGAATGGCACCGGGCTCTGGCAGCCCGGCATGGGGAAGCCTTCCAGAAAAGGGCCGAGCATACGACCGTGGCCATCTGTGGCCTGGGAGGCTTAGGCTCCAATATCAGTATCTGCCTGGCAAGAGTCGGCGTGGGAAAGCTGATACTGATTGATTTTGACCGGGTGGATATCTCGAATCTTCACCGGCAGCAGTACAAGGCAAGCCAGCTGGGGCTTCCGAAGACGGAGGCGCTGGCGGCAAATCTGAAAGAAATCGCGCCCTATATCGAGCTGGAGACCCATACGCTCCGTATTACGGAGGACAATATAGGAGAGCTTCTTACGGATGCGGACATCATCTGCGAGGCCTTTGACAATCCGGAGTGCAAAGCAATGCTGGTCAATGCAGTGCTGGAGAAATTTCCGGAGAAATATCTGTTGTCCGGCTCCGGTATGGCCGGTATGGACAGTGTGAACCGGATACAGACCCGGCGGGTTACGAAGCGGTTTTATCTCTGTGGGGACGGCGTCAGCGATGTGAAGGAGTGTGGTACGCTGGTTTCCAGTCGGGTCATGACCTGCGCAGCCCACGAGGCCCATATGGTGATACGGATTCTGGCGGGAGAGCCGGAGCCGTAGAAGAGTATAAAAAGCGAAATTTAAGAGAAAGAAGGTATACATATGAACAACGATACATGGACACTGGGGGGACATGAATTCCATTCCCGTTTTATTCTTGGATCCGGAAAATATTCCCTGAACTTAATCGAGGCTGCGGTAAAGGATGCGGGAGCGGAGATCATCACACTGGCGGTACGCAGGGCGAACACCAGAGAGCATGAGAATATCCTGGATTATATTCCGGATCATGTGACACTGCTTCCCAATACCAGCGGCGCGAGAACTGCGGAAGAAGCAGTCCGTATCGCGCGGCTGGCCAGAGAGCTTGGCTGCGGCGATTTCGTAAAGGTGGAGATTATGCGGGATTCCAAGTATCTTCTGCCGGACAATCAGGAGACCATTAAAGCCACCGAGATTCTGGCGAAGGAGGGCTTTGTGGTCATGCCCTATATGTATCCGGACCTGAATGTGGCAAGAGATCTGGTGAACGCAGGAGCAGCTTCCGTTATGCCGTTGGCGTCTCCCATTGGCTCCAATAAGGGCCTGGCTACAAAAGAATTTATCCAGATCCTGATTGATGAAATCGATTTGCCGATTATCGTGGACGCCGGTATCGGAAAGCCCTCTCAGGCCTGCGAGGCCATGGAGATGGGAGCTGCGGCGATTATGGCCAATACGGCGCTGGCCACAGCAGGCAATCTGCCGCTTATGGCTTCCGCTTTCAAGGACGCCATAGAGGCCGGACGAAACGCGTATCTGGCAGGGCTTGGAAGAGTGCTGACCAGGGGTGCGGCAGCCTCCGATCCGCTGACCGGATTTCTGCGGGATTGAGAGGTGTGAGCATATGGAAAATCAGTTCTTTGTAGACTCGGAATACCTTTCCGAAAAAGCGCTGGCGAAGAAGCATAAGCTGGAGACGGATCCCTCCTCCAGAACCAACCATATGGAATATATGCCGGGCATGGAGCAGATCGACTCGGACATCTGTGAGAAGGTCATGTCCCAGGTGGCGTCCTATGATTATCAAACGTATACAGAGAAGGATGTAAAGGCAGCCCTGGAGCACCGTACCTGCTCCGTGGAGGATTTTAAGGCTTTGTTATCTCCGGCGGCGGAACCCTTCCTGGAGCAGATGGCAGAGCGGGCCAGATGGGAGACCAGTAAGCACTTTGGCAATACGGTGTATCTGTTTACGCCTCTTTATATCGCCAATTACTGTGAAAATTACTGTGTATATTGTGGCTTCAACTGCTATAACCACATTAACCGCATGAAGCTCAATATGGAGCAGATCGAGAAAGAAATGAAGGTCATCGCCGACAGCGGTATGGAGGAGATCCTGATTCTGACCGGTGAGAGCCGTGGTAAGAGCGGCGTCGATTATATCGGCGAGGCCTGTAAGCTGGCAAAGAAGTATTTCCGGATGGTGGGGCTGGAGATTTATCCGGTCAATTCCGATGAATACCGGTATCTTCATGAATGCGGCGCGGACTATGTGACGGTATTTCAGGAGACCTATGATACGGATAAGTATGAAACGCTGCATCTGATGGGGCACAAGCGTGTATGGCCCTACCGGTTCAACGCCCAGGAGCGGGCGCTGATGGGTGGCATGCGCGGTGTGGGATTTTCGGCGCTTCTGGGGCTGTCGGATTTTCATAAGGACGCGCTGGCAAGCGCGCTGCATGTCTATTATCTGCAGCGGAAATATCCCCATGCGGAAATGTCCCTGTCCTGTCCGAGACTGCGTCCGATTATCAACAACGATAAGATCAATCCGCTGGACGTCCACGAAAAGCAGCTGTGCCAGATTATCTGCGCGTACCGGATCTTTCTGCCCTACGTGGGGATCACCGTATCCTCCCGGGAGAGCGCGTCCTTCCGGAACGGGATCGTGAAGATTGCGGCGACGAAGGTGTCTGCAGGCGTATCCACCGGTATCGGGGATCATGAGAGTAAATACAGCGGCAAGGACGACGGAACAGAGACCGGCGACGAGCAGTTTGAGATCAATGACGGGCGGAGCTTTGAGACCATGTATGAGGATATCACGGAGGAAGGACTTCAGCCGGTGCTGAATGATTATGTGTATGTCTAATGTGTTAGTGATTACAAACCGTAAGCTTTGCAAAGAGGATTTTTTCGGGCGTATAGAAGCGCTGGCTGCGGCGGGACCCGGGGGTATCATTCTGCGGGAAAAGGATTTGCCGGAGGCGGAATATCTGGAACTGGCGCGTCAGACGGCAGAAATTTGTGACAGATATCAGACGCCCTGTGTTCTGCACAGCTTCCCGGGGGCAGCCCTGGAGCTGGGTGTAAAGCGGCTCCACCTGCCGTTTCCTATCCTGAGGAACTTATCCCCGGATGAACGGGCATATTTTACCGTGCTGGGCGCGTCCTGTCATTCCGCGGAGGACGCCCGGGAGGCAGAGGCGCTTGGCTGTACCTATATAACGGCGGGGCACGTATTTGATACAGATTGTAAAAAAGGACTGCCCGGGCGGGGACTGGAGTTTTTGAAACAGGTGTGTGAAAGCGTGAAGACACCTGTGTACGCCATCGGTGGAATCGCTCCGGAGAATTACAAAGAGGTGATGGCTGCGGGGGCAGCAGGCGTGTGCGTCATGAGCGGCGCTATGGTATGTGAAGCGCCGGGACGCTATCTGTCAGCCTTTTCAGAAAAGACGGCGAACACACAGAAAGGGATAAGATAGAATGAAATTTAAGAAAGAGATGCTGCTGCTCTACGCGGTGACGGACCGGCACTGGACCGGCGGACAGACGCTGGAAGAGCAGATTGAGGAAGCTCTGGCGGGAGGCGTGACGATCCTGCAGCTGCGGGAAAAGAAGCTTCCGGAGGAGGAGTTTCTGCAGGAAGCTATCCGGGTAAAGGAAATCTGTCATCGCCACGGCGTCCCGCTGATTATCAACGATAATGTGGAGGTGGCGCTGAAAAGCGGCGCAGACGGCGTCCACGTGGGGATCGAGGACGCTCCGGTCAGTGAAATTCGCGCCCGGGTTCCGGCGGATTTTATCATCGGGGCCACCTGTAAGACGGTAGAGCAGGCGAAGAAGGCAGAGCAGGCAGGCGCGGACTATATGGGCGTAGGAGCCGTATTTCCATCGCCGACCAAGACAACGGCTATTCGGATTACCAGGGAGCAGCTCTGTGAAATCTGTACCTCCGTACAGATTCCGGCGGTGGCCATCGGCGGTATCACTGCAGAGAATATCACAGAGATCCGGGGCGGCGGCATGGCCGGAGCGGCTGTGGTTTCCGCTATCTTCGGAGCGGCGGATATCCAAAAAGCAGCGGGAGAGCTGAAGAAAAAGGTAAAAGAGGTAGTAACGGGCGCATAAAGCCCGTGAAAGCGGCAGACCGGGGGCACCACTCTCTGTCGCGATAGAAAAATAATGCGAAAACAAAGGAAAAGAGGAAAACACAAATGAGAACAGCATTATCAATCGCAGGCAGCGATTCCTGCGGAGGCGCCGGCATTCAGGCAGATCTGAAGACCATGACCATGAATGGGGTGTACGCGATGACAGCGGTTACCGCACTGACAGCGCAGAACACCACCGGCGTAAGAGCAATCCAGGAGGCAACCCCGGAATTTTTGGGACAGCAGATTGACGCGGTATTCGAGGATATTTTTCCGGATGCGGTCAAAATCGGAATGGTATCCGCAAGCGAACTGATTCGTGTCATTGCAAAGAAGCTGCGTGATTACGAGGCAAAGCATATCGTGGTGGATCCGGTCATGGTAGCTACCAGCGGCTCGGTGCTTCTGAAGACAGATGCGGTGGAGACACTGGAAAAGGAGCTGCTGCCTCTGGCAGAGGTGGTGACGCCCAATATCCCGGAGGCGGAGATTCTATCCGGCATGACTATTAAAACCAAGGAAGATATGCTGGCGGCAGCAGAGAAAATCAGCAAAACCTATGGCTGCGCCGTTTTATTAAAGGGCGGGCACAGTATCAATGACGCCAACGACTATCTCTATGCAAACGGGGAAGGCCACTGGTTCGAAGGCAAGCGCATCGACAATCCCAATACCCATGGAACCGGCTGTACCCTTTCCAGCGCGATTGCTTCCAATCTGGCCAAGGGCTATGAACTTCCGGAAGCGGTAAAGCGGGCGAAGGATTATATTTCCGGCGCGCTGGGAGCCATGCTGGATCTTGGCAAGGGATCCGGCCCCATGAAGCATGCCTTTGATCTGACGGGTGAATTTGCGAAGGAGGTGCGGTAAGATGACAGAAAAGCGTACTTCTGTATTTGAAAACGGTCTTATCTGGTTCGGAGCCGGAGTCTCGATTGCAGAGATTCTGACAGGAACTTATCTTGCGGATCTGGGCTTCGGAAAAGGTCTGCTGGCTATTATCGTAGGCCACATCATCGGCTGTACCATGCTGTTCTTATCCGGTCTCATCGGCGGAAAGGTGCGAAGAAGCGCCATGGAAACGGCAAAGATGAGCTTTGGAAGCAAGGGCGGACTGCTTTTTTCCGCACTGAATGTGATTCAGCTGGTGGGCTGGACGGCTATTATGATTTATGACGGAGCCCTGGCGGCGGACGGTATCCTGGGCGTGGGCAACTGGGTCTGGTGTCTGCTGATTGGCGGCCTGATTATCGTGTGGATTCTCATCGGTATTGAGAACCTGGGCAAGGTAAATACGGTGGCCATGGCGGCGCTCTTTATTCTGACCATTCTGTTAAGCTTTGTAATCTTCGGACACGGCGGCGCGGCCGTCACAGGAGGAGAAGGCATGACCTTTGGCGCAGCCGTAGAGCTTTCCGTAGCCATGCCGCTGTCCTGGCTGCCCCTGATCAGCGATTATACCAGAGAGGCGGAAAAACCGGTGCAGGCCACAGCGGTCAGCGCAGTCGTTTATGGCCTGGTAAGCTGCTGGATGTATGTGATTGGTATGGGAGCCGCGATTTTTACCGGAGAGTCGGATATCGCGCAGATTATGGTAAAGGCCGGGCTGGGGATCGCAGGCCTTCTGATCATTGTATTCTCCACCGTGACCACCACCTTCCTGGACGCGTACTCTGCAGGCATTTCCAGCGAGTCCCTAGGAGAGAAGATCCATGGAAAATGGGTAGCGGTTGTGGTGACTGTGATCGGTATTGCAGGAGCCATCCTGTTCCCCATGGACGATATCACGGACTTCCTGTATTTCATCGGATCTGTTTTTGCGCCGATGATTGCCATTCAGATTGCGGATTTCTTTATCCTGAAAAAGGCAGAGAGCAAAAGAGCCTTTGAGTGGAAGACACTGGTGGTGTGGCTTCTGGGCTTTATCCTTTACCGGTGGCTGATGAATGTGGATATGGTCGTAGGCAATACCCTGCCGGATATGGTGGTTACCATTGTGTTCTACGTGGTTGTAGAGAAGCTGGCGGGAGAGAAGAAGTAGGCCTTACATAAAAGAATGGAAAGATGGGTAACACCTGATAAAAACGGGATCGGAGAAAGAAAGCTTCGATTCCGCTTTTTATGGAATCGGAAATTCCGATAGAATTCCCTATTCCATAAAAGCAAGCAGAGCTTGCAAAGATGCGCACTCGGCGCAGTGGTAGATGGTTGCTGAAGCAACCGCGCCTCGGCGCGGGCTTGCATTTAAACGTCAGCGTGGTAGAATAAAACAAAATGCGCGAAGGAAGCAAAAGAGAAGACAGGAGGAAGAAACACCATGTCGCAGAAAAGAGCAGAAAATTACTTGGAGCAGAAAGGGTTCTTAGATCACGTAATCCGTCTGGAGGCATCTACGGCCACCGTGGCGGAGGCAGCGGACGCATTGGGTGTGGAGCCGGGCATGATAGCCAAGACCATGTCCTTTCTGCAGGATGACCAGCCGATACTGATACTGACGGAAGGAACGGCCAGAGTAGAGAATCGAAAATATAAGGATACTTTTCATATAAAAGCGAAAATGATTCCCTTTGAAGAGGTAGAGCAGTGGATCGGCCATGCGCCGGGCGGGGTTTGCCCCTTCGGGATCAACGATGGCGTGAAGGTCTATCTGGATGAGAGCCTGCGCCGCTTCGAGACCGTGTATCCGGCAGCAGGAGATGCGCACAGTGCGGTGAAGCTTACCATTCCGGAACTGGAAGAGGTGGCCGGAGCCGTTGGGTGGGTAGACGTCTGCAAGGAACTTCAGTAACGATATCTGTCCCTACTATCATGAATTGTAAACTTATGGGATAAAATCCGGTTTTTCTGTAGTAAATGCGAAAAGAATCCGTTTATATAGGTGAACGTAAAAAAATAACACAGATTCCATTTACAAAAGCGCAGAAGGAGGAACAATCCTATGAAAAAAACAATTAGCCTGTTACTGATCGCAGCTGCAGCCACATTTCTGACAGCCTGCGCCAGAGGTGCGCAGACTCAGGACACCGTCGGAGCCGAGCCCCAGGTACAGACCGCCGACGCAGCGTCTGAGGAGGAGAGCACAGATGGTTCCGGTGACGCGGTCACACTGCCCGATCTCACGGAATCCCGCCCGGTGGCTTATGCGCCCTGTGTCCGGGTGAACGGCGTCATTTACCAGGATACCGGGTTCTTAAGCAGCATGGTTGGCTGCGGTAATATGGACGGAAAGATTACCACTTCAGTGGAAAGCACCCAGCTGCCTGCCAAAGACGATGAAGCCAATTTCGGAAAAGGGTATGGCTACCAGTTCGGCGCGGATGACACCCTGCTTGTGTACTGGGACGACGAACCCCATATCTTCCGGAATGTGGATTCTGCGGACACGTCGATCCCGGCGGAGGTACTGCATTTCATGGCCGAGGTAAAGGAAGTAAACGAGGGGAATCTTCTGGTGACCTACATCGCTGTGGCCGACGGCTTTCAGAAAATGTCCGCAGGCGACTATGTGGTTTCCGCAGACAATCTGATGGATGAAGTGCAGCCCGGCGACACCGTGGAGATCTGGTTTAGTGGTTACATCCAGGAGACCTGCCCGGCCCAGATCGGACTGGCATACCGGATTGAAAAAGTGAATGAAAAATAGAAAAGTCGTCAAAATGTCGATGATACACAAAGAAAAGTCGTCATTTTGGCGACTTTTCTTTACATGTGATAAAGTACATAAAAGTACATAAAAACAAAAGTACATAAAAACAAAAGTATATAAAAACAAAAGTACATAAAAACAAAAGTACATAAAAACAAAAGTACATAAAGCAAAAACAATCAGTACAGATTTTGATGAACAGCTGGATGTATCGAAAAAGCTTTATGGCCAAAATCTCAGATTCCATTTTACAAAAAAACAGGTAGCGGAATTGCTGGAAAATGCGGTAGAATATGAAGAGGAGATTCGTGCTCGTGTAGCATCGATCTTATATCTGCAGATGGATAAATATCGCTATTTATGGAAATAAAGGAGAAAAACTCATGGATGAGCGCTTAAAACAACAGCTCGATTTCGCCCTGGAAATCGACAAAGAAAAAAATATCTTCCGGCAGACCCATCTGTCCGGACACGGAAGAAATGAAAATGACGCGGAGCACGCCTGGCATATGGCGATTATGGCATACCTTCTGCAGGAATATGCCAATGAACCGGTGGACATCGGCCGGGTCATGCTCATGTGCCTGATTCATGATATTGTAGAAATTGACGCGGGAGATACCTATGCCTACGATACAGAGGGACTGAAAACCCAGAAGGCCAGGGAGGACGCAGCCAAGGAGCGGATCTTCTCCCTGCTTCCGGAGGATCAGAAGCAGAAATTGACGCAGTTGTTTGACGAATTTGAAGAATTCCAGACACCGGAATCTAAGTTTGCCCACGCCATGGACAACCTGCAGCCATTGCTGCTGAACAACAGCAATGGAGGCGGAGACTGGAGAGAACACGGCGTGTCGGCAAAGCAGGTCTATGGCAGACAGCAAAAGACCAGACAGGGCTCGGAGAAGCTCTATCAGGTGACGGATCAGATTCTGAAAGAGCATATCCGGAAGGGCAATCTGAAAGAATAGAAGATAGAAGAAAATGTTGTGAAACTTGCGGAAACCGGGTAGGCGTGGTAAACTGGTAAAAACGATACAAGGTGAAATAGAAAATGAATGTAATGTCCATCCATACGTTAATTCAACAGGTATCAGCCATTTGCAAAAAGAATCACGTGCAGCGTCTGGATCTTTTCGGTTCCTTTGCGACGGGGACGGCGACGCCGACCAGCGATATTGATTTCGTGGTATATGGCTGCAAAGATATTTCCCGGTTGGAAGCGGATCTGGAGCAGATAGAAACTCTTCGGAAAATCGACGTGTTTGATTATGACAGCATTCGAAATCCTTACTTGCTGGAGGATATAAAAAAATATGGAAAACAAATATATTAACCGGTATCATACGTTTTGTAAAAGTCTGGAAAATCTAAAGAAGAGCCAGACGGCAGATCCCCACGCAGATTTTGTTCTGGAGGGTACGGTGTTGAATTTCAGCCTGACCTTTGATATCGCATGGAAGGTTCTGAAGGACATTCTGGTCAAGAAGCTGGAGATTCTGGATTTTGCCATCGGTTCCCCCAGAGAAACCTTGCAGCAGGCATTTACCAATGGCCTGATAGATGATGATCGGTGGCTGCAGATGCTGAAGACCCGGAACTATCTGGCCTATGATTATGACGGAACCTTTGCGGAAGAAAAGTTTCGCGATATTATAGAAATTTACTGTCCATTGTTTGAAAAAATGAAGCAGCAGGTAAAGAAATATTATAATGAAGTGTAAAATTTAGAAGGTAATGTATAGAAAAAGTCAGCCTGAGAATGGCTGACTTTTTTACTTTATAGGAAATACTGCGTTACCGTGAAGGGTAAAGGTTCTGCCAAACTCTGCCGAGGTCCGGTGTGAGATGGAAAGCACGGTGCGGTTCTCGGAGACGCGGCGCAGGGCGCGAAGCACATGCTGCTCAGTTTCCGCGTCCAGATTGGCGGTGATTTCGTCCAGGAGCAGAAGCTCCGGATCCGAAACCGCCGCCCGGGCGATGGAGAGAAGCTGCCACTGGCCCTGAGAGAAGAGCTCCGGTGTGCAGGGGGTATCGTAGCCTTGCGCCAGATGCGAAATGGCGTCGGCAAGGCCGGTGAGGCATGCGGCCTTCTGAACGGCTTCGTCTGAGATAGCCGGGTCAAACAGGGTAATCTGATCCCGAACCGTTCCGGGAACCATATGGAAAGATTGTTCCACGTAGCCAAAAAGCTTTCGGCGGGCGGCCTCCGGGATAGAGGCGGCCGGAACGCCGTGGATCCGGACCTGCCCGGAATCCGGCTGATAGAGTCCCAAAAGCAGCTTGAACAGGGTACTTTTTCCGGCTCCGGTGCGGCCGAGAAGCGTCAGCTGGTCGCCGGTCTCCACAGTCAGATTCAGGTGGCTCAGGATGGGCTTGTTCCCGTCGTAGGAGAAGGTGACGTCGCGAAATTCGATGAAGGGCGCGTCCGGGAAAGCCTGTATGTCAGCGTGGGAATTTGTCGTTTCAGGCTTCGCAGAAGCTGCAGAAACGGAAGCATTTGCCTCGACCGGCTCTTTCTCCGGTAGCCCGAAAAACTCCTGAATCCAGTGAAGGCCCGCCACCGCCGACTGAATAGTCTGAATTTCCATTCCCAGACTCTCCACCGGGGAGAAGATCTGGGAAATATAGTTCATGACGGCCACAGCGGTACCGGCGGACATACCAAAGAGTGTCAGCACCCGGGGATTGCCCGAAGCGGATAAAAGCATGACCAGCGCTACCACGATGGCGTTCAGAATCAGGATGACCGGAGAGTAGATGGCGTCGTAGAAATTGGTCCGCTCCATGGCCCGGTAGCTGTCGCCGATGTAGCGGTCATATTGCTGCTCCATGTAGCGCTCCTTGCCGAGCACGTGGATAGTGCGGATATTGTGCAGGGTCTCCGGCACGTGGGCGGAGGCGCGGCTGACGGCCTTGCGGTTCTCGATCTGGGCGGTCAGCATATTTTTCTGCACATGGCGGGTAAAGGCGAACAGCAGGGGCAGCAGGAGCAGGAAAATCAGCGCCAGGCCCTTGTTCCGGAACCAGATAACCGCCAGAATACTTAAGATCTTGCAGGCGTCCGCGAAGATACTGATGATGCCGGAGGTGAAGAGATTTTCCACCGTGTCCACATCGCCCACGAAGCGGGACACCACAGCGCCCGGCTCCTGAAGGTTTAGCTCTTCCGCGGAAAGCCGTACGAATTTGGCCATCAGACGGCTTCGAAGGGCGTGGGTAATCTGCTGTCCGCAGACCGTCAGCAGACCCTCGCGGACGGATTCCAGGATCCCGGTCAGGGCCAGCATGGCAAAATAGAGCAGAATCAGAAGCAGGGAGGGCATGGTTCTAAGAGTCAGCGTATCGATGATATGTCCCAGCACCAGCGGCGGCACCAGAGCAGTCAGGATGGCCCCGCAGACCGAGAGCAGGATGCCGGAGGCAAGGAACCGGTGCTGCGCCAGGGTGGAGAGAATGATCTGGCGGACAGAGGTTGTTTCGTTATGTTTTTTTGCATGCCGCATGATGTTATACCTCCTGTCCTTGCTTATTTTTTATGGGTGGTTCTTCGTAAGTTCCTACAACCGCGCGCCCTTCATTCAGCCAGATAACCTGTTCCAACTCTGAAAACAGATACCGTCGATGGGAAATCAGAATCACCACCGCGTCCGTCGTGTAAGCTCTCAGATTTTCGAAAATCTGCCGCTCTGTATTCCGATCCAGCGCGGAAAACGGGTCGTCCAGAATCAGAACGGGCTTCTTATGGCAGAGCGTCCGTGCAAGCGCCAGCCGCTGTGCCTGGCCGCCGGAGAGTCTTACGCCGCCATTTCCCACAAGAGTCTCTATGCCATCCGGCATCTCCCGGATTTCCTCATCCAGGCAGACCATCCGCAGGTATTCCCAGGCGTCGCCTTCATCTCCCATCAGGATATTATGTTCGATGGTATCGTTAAAAAGCTCCGGGTCGTGCCCCAGATACCCGATTTCCCCAAGCCGGGTGCGTTCGTCCATTTCCGCAAGCTCTTTATCTCCCAGGCGGATGCTGCCCCGGTAGGGATATTCGCAGAGAAAGACCTTGCCGAGGGAAGATTTTCCGCAGGCCACCGGGCCGGTGACGCCGATGATCTGACCGGGCCTTGCGGCAAATGAGACATCGGAAAACAGCGTTTCATTTCCCGGATAGGCGAAGCCAAGCCCCTGTACCGTAAGGACTGCAGGCACGCCTGTCTCCGGTGTGTCGGGCGTCTCCGGCGCGTACATCAGGGGCCGGATGCGCTTCCAGGACACCTGCGCTTTATGGACCGCGTTGAAAAGCTTGGCCGCGCTGGAGGATTTCACCGCAAGCCTGGTAAAGCAGGAGATAAAGGTAGTGAAGGCCGCGATATCCCAGGCCGTCCAGCCCTGGCCCAGCACATTGCGCCCGCCGAAATACAGGATGAAGACCAATGCCGCCATGGAGATAATCCGGTAAATAGGCGGCAGGGAGGCGCTCCAGATATTGGCCCGGACGGCGGAGCGCTCGTAGGCGGAAAGATTTTCCTCGTAAGCGGCCATACGTTCCGGCTCGCAGCCGAAGACCCGGTAGGTGACAGCGTTGGCGGCGCGATCGAGGGTGGCGGAGCTTAAAGCCCCGGACTGCTCCTTATAGGCCGCGCCGGTCCGCTGCACGATGACCTTCATTTTCTCCGCAATCACATAGGAGACCGGCGGGAAAATCATACTGATCAGAGCCAGCCGCCAGTCGTAGAAGAGCAGCATGCCAGCGTAAGCCAGCAGGGCCACGCCCGTATCAAAGAGTTCCGTGGTGAACTTCCGCATGCCCTCGGCGCAGTCGTCCACGTCCAGAATGGCCTTGGTCATCATAGTTCCGGCCCCCTCTTCAGACAGGGTCCGGCGGCTTTTCTGCACCAGGCTGCCGTAGAGGGTATGCTTCATCCGCCGGTTTACGTTGTTAGCGAAACGGCGCACGTAGAGACGGTAGTTCTTTTGTCCCACAAAAAAGCCGACAGTTATATCCACATTGATGTGGAGTTTGGAGAGGGCGAGGGCAAGATTCCGGTAGATAGTATTGCTAAAAGAGCCGAAGCGTACAAGCCCAAAGAAAAAGTGACCTACAAAATGATTAAGGAGTATATAGAAGCGAAATACGGCTTCAAGGTACATACCGCATATATCGCAGAGGTAAAGCGAAATTTGGGATTGCCGATGTATGATGCTCCTAATGCGGTAGAAGAATTGAAACAGCCGAGGAAACATCCGACACCAGAAAAGGTAGAAGCAATCAAAGATGCACTTCGTTATTTTGCAGTGATATAAAACTTTACTTACAATCGAATATTTCTTACATAGCCGTTTATTCATTTATTTGAGTAAGCGGCTTTTTTCATCCCTATTTGTCGGAATAGGGATATTTTTTGTAGAAGGAGGAGGTTTATTTGAACACGCAAATCATCGCCATTGCCAACCAGAAAGGCGGCGTTGGCAAAACAACAACCTGTGCGAACTTGGGAATAGGTCTGGCACAGGCCGGAAAGAAAGTGCTTCTGATCGACGGGGACCCGCAAGGAAGCCTGACAATCAGCTTGGGAAATCCGCAACCAGACAAGCTGCCATTTACACTGTCGGATGCAATGGGCAAAATTCTGATGGATCAGCCTATACGCCCCGGAGAAGGTATTCTGCATCATGCAGAAGGCGTTGACCTGATGCCTGCGGATATTCAGCTTTCCGGTATGGAGGTTTCTTTGGTAAACGCCATGAGCCGTGAAACGATTTTACGGCAATATCTGGACACACTGAAGGGACAATATTCCCATATCCTGATTGACTGTCAGCCCTCGTTGGGAATGCTTACGGTCAATGCGCTGGCGGCTGCGAACAGGATCATAATTCCCGTTCAGGCAGAGTATCTGCCCGCCAAAGGGCTGGAACAGCTTCTATCTACGGTCAGTAAGGTGAAACGGCAGATTAATCCAAAGCTCCAGATTGACGGTATCCTGCTGACGATGGTGGATAACCGCACCAACTTTGCCAAAGAGATTGCTGCTTTGCTGCGGGACACCTATGGAAGTAAAATCAAAGTCTTTGGAACGGAAATCCCCCATTCTGTCCGGGCAAAGGAAATTAGCGCAGAGGGAAAAAGTATTTTCGCCCATGACCCTGGCGGCAAGGTGGCAGAGGGGTATCGAAATCTGACGAAGGAGGTGTTGAAACTTGAAAAGCAGCGCGAAAAAAATAGAGCTGGCATCGGTAGATGACCTGTTTTCCACCGAGGAAAGCCGTGCCGATGCACAGCGGGAACGGGTGCTGGAAATTCCCTTGTCTGAGCTGCACCCTTTTAAGAACCATCCGTTCAAAGTCAAGGATGATGAAGCCATGCTGGAAACTGCGGACAGTATCAAGCAGTATGGTGTGCTGGTTCCTGCGATTGCCCGCCCTGACCCGGAGGGTGGTTATGAACTGGTAGCCGGACACAGACGGCACAGAGCAAGTGAACTGGCAGAAAAAGAGACCATGCCGGTAATTGTCCGTGATCTGGATGATGACGCTGCCACAATTATTATGGTTGACAGCAACCTGCAACGAGAAAGCCTGCTTCCAAGTGAGAGGGCCTTTGCCTATAAAATGAAGTTGGAGGCTATGAAGCACCAGGGAGAGCGAGTGGATTTAACTTGTGCCCAAGTTGGGCACAAGTCCGATGGTAGAAAATCCAGAGATATTTTAGCTGAACAGGTTGGACAGAGTAAGAATCAAATTCAGAGATTTATCCGTCTGACTGAGCTGATTCCCGAACTGCTGGACATGGTGGATGAAAAGAAAATTGCCTTAAATCCCGCCTATGAGCTGTCCTTTCTCAAAAAGGAGGAACAGGTAGACCTGTTGGACGCGATGGACAGCGAACAGGCTACCCCTTCTCTTTCTCAAGCCCAGCGGCTCAAGAAATATAGCCAGGAGGGGCATCTGACCCTCGATATGATGCGTGTCATCATGGGTGAGGAAAAGAAAAGTGATCTGGACCGGGTGACATTTACCTCTGACACTTTGCGGAAGTATTTCCCTAAAAGCTATACGCCCCAGCGGATGCAGGAAACCATCATCAAGCTGCTGGAGGCATGGCAGAAAAAGCGTCAGAGAGACCAGGAACGATGAAAGGAGCCGCCTATGAGGGATATTTCAGCCCGTGAGCTGAAAGGACACAACATTCTCGCCGTAGAGAGGTTTTGGGATAACACCCGCTGGATGATCGAGTTTTCCGTCCTGCGTCCCAGCACTGCTTACGGAAGCCCCGGAGATGAAATGCGGCTGTTTTTGACTGAGGACGGTTATCAGGCCGCCTTGCAAAGCCAGCAGCGCCGGGAGATCAACATCAAAAGGTACGCCCGTGTAATTGAGGGTCATGTCTTGGATGTAAAGAAAAAACGGAGAAAATAAGATGTTTAGAGAAAAAGAAATTTGCAATGCCATCAGGACGGCGTATCTTTATCTTTTCCCCGACAAAAAGGAGCGGAAAAGGGCGCTCTCCAGATTGAACATGGAACTTGTGGCGCAGTCTGTCCGCTATCGTGGGGAAAGTGTCCTTGCTTACCAAACCGCGGGAAACCATGAGTGTTCCTTGAACTACTATGGGCCAGAGTTGTTTCCACAGCGGGGATTTTGCATTTACCAAAAAACTATCCAGAGTCATTCTACGCAGGTGGATGCTTCTTGCATCCGGGAACTATGGCTCTTGGAGGACGGGCGGTTTGTGGATGTCTCCTGCGTGAATACGAAATACCGTTCGGCGTATGAAAGGTTTTCTACCTGTTACCGTACTATCCATCATATCGTCAGGGAGCGGGACTGGCAGGACTATCCAGCGGAGGAGGTTGCCGACGCCTTTGAGGACATCAGCCGCTATCCCTTTGATGGGAGACCAGGAGTTTTCTATGAAGTTTGAGCCGCGTCTTTACTGACAGCGGCTTTTGTTATTTTCTGACCACAGGAAGGAGTGAAGTGAATGGCAGTCTACCGCGTACAACGGACACGCGATTACACCGTTATGTCAAATTATCATCTGAAGGATAAGGGGCTGACCTTAAAGTCTAAGGGTCTGCTCTCCATGATCCTGTCGCTCCCAGAGGAGTGGAATTACACTACAAGAGGGCTTGCTTCCATCTGTAAGGAGGGTGTGGACGCCATTGGCTCTGCGCTCAAAGAGTTGGAAACAGCTGGCTATATTGTCCGCAGGCAGCTTCGCGGTGCGAATGGCCGTATTACTGATACCGAGTACATCATTTATGAGCAGCCACAGCCAAAGAAGCTGGATATGCTGCCGTCAGATGTGGTTTCACCAGATACGGAAAACCCGGATATGGTAAAACCGGATACGGAAAAGCCCGCAGAATTAAATATAGAGAAATCAAATACAGAAAAATCAATTACTTATGGATCAAGTACCGATTCCATTCCCTTCCGGGAAACAGCGGCGGCAAGACCGCCGGAACGGAAAGGAAGAGATGCGATGTCTGTCACAGAGATAGAAAATTATCGGGAATTGATTTTGGAGAATATCGAGTATGACTGTCTGAAGCAGCGTTATCCTCTCTACCTGGATGACCTGAATGAGATCGTAGAGCTGTTGGTAGAAACGGTCTGTGCCAGACGAAAGACCACCCGGATCTCTGGGGCAGACTTTCCTCACGAGATCGTGCGTTCCCGTTTTTTGAAACTGGACAGCTCCCACATCGAGTTTGTCATGGACTGTCTGCAAAAGAACACCACCCAGGTACGCAACATGAAGCAGTACCTGCTTGCGGTGCTGTTCAATGCGCCTACCACCATGAATAATCACTTCACTTCATTGGTCAACCACGATATGCACGCAGGCGGCTGGTAAAGGCCGCCTTTTATCATGCCAAAGGAGGCACGACATGAACCAGATGGAAATTTTCAAAAACCCGGAGTTTGGCAGTATCCGGGTCATCGAAGAAAACGGCAAATACCTGTTCTGCGGAACGGATGTGGCCGCTGCGCTGGGGTACAGCAATTCCCGCGATGCAATTATCCGCCATTGTAGGTATGTCGTGAAACGCGACGCACCTCACCCACAAAGCCCCGACCGCAAAATCAGTATGACTTTTATCCCCGAAGGAGATTTGTACCGCCTGATTGTTCACAGCAAATTGCCATCGGCAGAACAGTTTGAACAGTGGGTATTCGATGAGGTTCTGCCTACCATTCGCAAGCACGGGGCCTATCTCACAAGAGAGAAGCTTTGGGAGGTAGCTACTTCCCCGGAGGCTCTGATGAAGCTCTGCTCAGACTTGTTGGCTGAGCGTGAAGCAAATATTTCTCTGCGTAAGGAAAATGCACAGCTGGAGGGAAAAGCCGCTTTCTATGACCTGTTCATCGACTTAAAGCACAGCACCAATCTCAGGACAACCGCCAAAGAGTTGGATGTCCCGGAGCGCCGGTTTGTTCGGTTTCTGATAGAACGACGGTTTGTGTACCGCACAGCATCCGGCAATGTGCTGCCCTATGCCAATGTGAAAAATACGGGGCTGTTCTGTGTGAAAGACTACTGCAATCACGGGCATACCGGCTCCTACACGCTGGTTACGCCAAAGGGAAAGCTCTACTTTGCTCAGCTGCGGGAGATGATCTTGCTGGTCTCATAAGAACGGAAAGGAAGTGGATTTTATGCAGGAAGGCAAAACAATCGGGCAGCTGATGGAGGAAATGCGCCAGAAAGCCGGGGCGCAGAACTATCACGGTCATGACTACATGGATCTCCAGCGATTTGCGGAGAACACCCGGCACATGATTATTTTTGATGTACTGACGCATGACTCCCCGGTTGGCTGGAAAGGAGAACGCACCCGCCTGTTTTTGTCAGATATAGGCTATGAAAAAGCTCTGGACAGTCAGGCAAATGGGCAGATCAAGATTCTCAGCCATGCAAAGGTCAGAAATGGAGATTTGTTTTATGACCACAAAGAACAGATACGATAGGAGGAATCCGATATGAATGAGGAAAAGAAAGTACCCTTTAAGTGGGAATATGGGGAAGAAACCATATCGCTGCAACTTGGAATGTATGCGAATAATCAGCGGCTTTATATCGGCATGATTACCCATACAGAAGATGGAGCAGAGGCGTTTGCAGATATGACGGTGAACCTACCAGGATATTCCCTGGACCCCGGAGAGGCGTTTATTTCCGGTGACATCAGCAAGGACCTGCTGCGATTCATCAAAGAGAACAAGTTGGGGAAGGTGCTTCCCTATCAGGTGCAGTCCGGTTATGGAAAATATTCTGCCGTTGCCTTTGATCTGGAGAAGTTGAAGGCATTTGACCCCAAAGGTGTGGCAGAGTTTCGGGAAGAGTGGAATCTGCCGGATAAGAAGCCGGTAAAGAAAAAGAACCGCGGGATGGAGCGATGAAGAAATATTTTCTCCGGCGGCTGGTGGTCCCGCCTTAGAAAGAAGTGCACCACCCCTGCACATTTTGTGGAAAGGAGGCGATGAAAATGCAGGAAGAAGTGGAAAACAGAACTTTGACGCTGGTTGTCAGTGGAACAAAGTTTACCGGCAGAATGTTTAAGGCTGCCATAAGCAAGTACATGGCACATCGAAAGGAAAAGAAGCTGGAAAAACAGAGAAG
>NZ_JAOQKC010000067.1:0-352 GCF_025567165.1 Laedolimicola ammoniilytica | reverse complement strand
AGAAGCGTTTCCTGCTCCTCTTGCAGCTCCTTTTGGGTACTGTCCTTATCATCTGGGTGCTTGGCAAGGTAGGCGGCGGCTTTTTCATACCGGGCAACCTCCGGGTGTTCCTGTTTGAATTTCTCCTTTGTTTTCTTAAAAAATATCTTCTGGTACTTCTCATAGACAGGCTTACATTCCTTGCAGTCTGTCCGGCTGGCAAGAATCCCGTCAATCACTTTGCTGCGGGCTTCCTTTGGCTTCATCTGATTGCGGTAATCTGCGGCTGATTTCCCGGAAGATTCCAGAAACGCTTCTAAGTCCTCCACAGTGGAAAGCCCCTTTTGCCGGAGATAGGACAGGGCTTCGCTGA
>NZ_JAOQKC010000066.1:0-473 GCF_025567165.1 Laedolimicola ammoniilytica | reverse complement strand
TATGCCGCTACAGAATGGACACCTTTCGGACACGAATTTTCCGGAATTGTGGAGAAGATTGGCGAGAATGTGCAGAATGTAAGTGTGGGCGATACTGTGGTAATTGAAACCTCCACATTCCGTCCCTATTCGGATGCTGCGCGGAACGGACGCGTAGATTTGGATGGTCCTGCGAGTGAAATCATCGATTATATTGGTGGAAGGGAAACCATGGGATTTGCAGAATACACCACTGCTCCTGCGGCGCTGTGTGTGAAATTTACTACCATGAGTTTTCAGGAAGGCGCACTGATCGAGCCTATGGGTGTGGCCATGGATCTTTTCAAAACAGCAGATATTCATCTGGGAGATGATGTACTGGTGTTTGGACTTGGTCCGATTGGTTTGATGGCACTGCAGATGGCGAAAAAAGCGGGAGCCAGAAAAATTTATGCGGCAGATCTTTCCACTGCTGGCAAGCGTGCGGAGCTGGC
>NZ_JAOQKC010000065.1:0-495 GCF_025567165.1 Laedolimicola ammoniilytica | reverse complement strand
CCCGTTCCCATCCCGAACACGATGGTTAAGACCTAAGCGGCCGATGGTACTATGTTGGAGACGATATGGGAGAGCAGGTGGCTGCCAGATTACCTAAAAAACAACTCGAAAGAGTGTTATATATAGATACGGACATATCTTAGTGGGTGGAGAACAAAACGAAGCCTGCGAGCAGGGATGTGTTAACCCGTACCAGCAGGGAAGTGCTGTTATATATAACTGGTTTTAACCAGTGATTAGAGGATTCAAGCTATTGAGTTTTCTAATGACTGATTAGAACATCAATCAGTTGATTGCACCTTGAAAACTATATACTGAAATATCTACAAGTTAAATTCAATCCTTAGAATGAATTTAACACAAGACATCCGAGGTGATTATCCTAAAAAGGTAATCATTCCAAGAGGACGAAAACCTCTTAAAAATAACAAACCTATGACCCTCATACAACGCTATGTATGAGCTGATTGCTCACCGGCAGTCAGAATGGTCAAG
>NZ_JAOQKC010000064.1:0-515 GCF_025567165.1 Laedolimicola ammoniilytica | reverse complement strand
CGCTTTTAATCACATACCCGTCTTTGGTCGTAGGAAAGTATCCTTTTTCTTTCATACGAACCCAACCAAGTGATGGAATATTAATTCTGTGTCTTTCGCATCGGCAATCCTTTGGATTATTCTTCACGAAATACATCTTCACATCAGATTTTCCTTTCTTTTTAAAATTAGGAAAAGCACTTTGATGTTTGAAAAATCTGATAAATGCGACACAACCATTTTCGATTGAACGCTTTACAGATTTTGAACTGACTTCCTTAATCCATAACTTATCTGGATTTTGGGGAAGATACTCATTGTTCAGCCAGACACTAAAACTTTTACCACTCATAAACTTTTCTCCATTGTCATGAAGTTCTTTATTATGAGCGAGATAGAAGTTGTAAATATATCTACAGGTTCCTATTGTTTTACGAATCTTAACTTTCTGTTCCTCTGTCGGATTTATTTCCGTCTTGAAGCTCTTTAGCAATGTCCTCATCCTTTTCTATTTGGTTTTTATACTTACGAAGCCC
>NZ_JAOQKC010000063.1:0-648 GCF_025567165.1 Laedolimicola ammoniilytica | reverse complement strand
CCCTGCGCTCTTTCACGCTTGACCATTCTGACTGCCGGTGAGCAATCAGCTCATACATAGCGTTGTATGAGGGTCATAGGTTTGTTTTTTTCAGAGGTTTTCGTCCTCTTGGAATGATTATCTTTAAAATTACCTTTTAGGATAATCACCTCGGATGTCTTGTGTTAAATTCATTCTAAGGATTGAATTTAACTTGTAGATATTTCAGTATATAGTTTTCAAGGTACAATGTAAATCTTGGTGTCAGTCGGATAACTGACAATGGGCTTAAGTGGACTCGAACCACCGACCTCACGCTTATCAGGCGTGCGCTCTAACCGGCTGAGCTATAAGCCCATTTTTGTCTCACACTCTTTCGAATGCTTGACGAATGGAGATGGAGAGATTCGAACTCTTGACCCCCTGCTTGCAAGGCAGGTGCTCTCCCAACTGAGCTACACCCCCATATCATTCTGGCAGCCACCTGCTCTCCCATATCGTCTCCAACATAGTACCATCGGCCGCTTAGGTCTTAACCATCGTGTTCGGGATGGGAACGGGTGTGTCCCCTAAGCGCATCGCCACCAGAAATCTCTTAGGCTTTTCCGTATTCTTTTGTTTTGAAGTACGAGCCTTCATAACTAAACAGTGTACTTAACACATTTCTGC
>NZ_JAOQKC010000062.1:0-671 GCF_025567165.1 Laedolimicola ammoniilytica | reverse complement strand
CCAAGGCATCCACCCTGCGCTCTTTCACGCTTGACCATTCTGACTGCCGGTGAGCAATCAGCTCATACATAGCGTTGTATGAGGGTCATAGGTTTGTTATTTTTAAGAGGTTTTCGTCCTCTTGGTATGATTATCTTTAAAATTACCTTTTAGGATAATCACCTCGGATGTCTTGTGTTAAATTCATTCTAAGGATTGAATTTAACTTGTAGATATTTCAGTATATAGTTTTCAAGGTACAATGTAAATCTTGGTGTCAGTTCATCAGATTTGATGTGCTGACAACGAGCTAAAGTGGGCCTTTCCCCAAAGGGAACGCTTCTTTTAGCCAATGGGCTTAAGTGGACTCGAACCACCGACCTCACGCTTATCAGGCGTGCGCTCTAACCGGCTGAGCTATAAGCCCGGTTATCAATCCGGCAGCCACCTGCTCTCCCATATCGTCTCCAACATAGTACCATCGGCCGCTTAGGTCTTAACCATCGTGTTCGGGATGGGAACGGGTGTGTCCCCTAAGCGCATCGCCACCGGAAGTTTTGAACACTTCCTAATACAATATGTAATTGTTAGTGTCAGACTCTTTACGAGCCTTCATAACTAAACAGTGTACTTAACACATTTCTGCGTCCTCTACTAATTCTTCCTTAGAAAGGAGGTGATCCAGCCGCACC
>NZ_JAOQKC010000061.1:0-708 GCF_025567165.1 Laedolimicola ammoniilytica | reverse complement strand
CGCCCACACTTACATTCTGCACATTCTCGCCAATCTTCTCCACAATTCCGGAAAATTCGTGTCCGAAAGGTGTCCATTCTGTAGCGGCATACTTAGCCTGGATCATCTCATGACCGCAGAAGCCACAGGCTTTAACCTTAATAAGTACTTCATCGGCACCGACCTCCGGTACCGGGATATCCCGCTGTTCAAACTGAAATGGCGCTTTCAAATATGTAGATTTCATATGGTATAACTTCCTTTCTTTATTTTACACAAAGCTAACCCAAAAGACAACTGTCAAATCAAATATAATACTATTTCGCTTTACAAGAGCATAGGTATTAGTCAGAATACATTACAGAAGGTCCGGATCGGTTACCATCACAGCCTTACATGCTTCTGCGGGGTTCTGGACAAACTGTGTCAGTCCTTCTACTGCATCCTCCAGCATAAATTTCTGAGAAATCAGGGATTTCAAATCAATCATACCAGATTCAACCAGATCAATACACAATGGGAAATAAAGCGCCGGTACAGCATCAGATGCACGAATCTGGATTTTCTTATGATGCACCAGATTTGAGTCAAAAGAAGCAATTGCTGCAGAACCGTAAGCAATTCCCAAGAATGCCAGAACACCACCCAGATTTAACGTGTGTGTTGCTGTCTCAATGAGGGCAGGCGGTGCCGTCAGCAGCACCTTATCTACACCACCCCGGGCAAATG
>NZ_JAOQKC010000060.1:0-787 GCF_025567165.1 Laedolimicola ammoniilytica | reverse complement strand
CACCTCAGAAGAAGTCCCCTATGAGTATTACATTTTGAATGTGAAACTCACCAGCAAGCCCATTTCCGCTGTGGCGTCGGAGATTCTGACCCCGGAGCAGATGGAAATGTATCAGGTCTACCGACAGACCATGGGCAATAAGCCGCTGTTGTTTGGCGGCGGTTCCCCTGATACCAGCGGCTCGGAAGATCTGTCCGGTGTGCAGTTCATTAACGGTACCCGCCCCGGCAATCCTCAGCTGGTGGAACTGGCCAAGCGTCAGGTGGGCAATGTGGGCGGCTATCCTTATTGGAGCTGGTATGGCTTTGACAGCCGCGTGGAGTGGTGCGCCTGCTTTGTATCCTGGTGTTATAACCAGGCTGGAAAAAGTGAACCGCGCTTTGCAGGCTGTGAGTGGCAGGGCGTTCCGTGGTTCCAGTCTCATGGACAATGGGGTGCAAGAGGCTATAACAATCTGGCTCCCGGAGATGCAATTTTCTTTGATTGGGATTTGGATGGGACAGCAGACCATGTGGGTATCGTGATCGGTACGGATGGCAGCCGTGTTTATACCGTGGAGGGAAATTCCGGCGATGCCTGCAAGATCAAAAGTTATGACCTGAATTATCAAAGCATTAAAGGCTATGGTCTGATGAACTGGTAACAGACTTTGTGGAAAGGAGTGAACGGTTATGGCAAAAAACAAAATTGAACGTATCGACCAGGAAATTGAGAAAACCCGTGAGAAGATTGCGGAATATCAGGAAAAGCTCAAGACCCTGGAAGCACAGAAAACGGAGGCAGAGAA
>NZ_JAOQKC010000006.1:0-192835 GCF_025567165.1 Laedolimicola ammoniilytica | reverse complement strand
TCGAAATGCTCATAGCTGTGGCTTATTCACTGAGATATGAAAGGTTGAAAAACCTTGAATTTTCAATAAAAAACACTTGATTATATGAGGAGGGTGAGAGGATATAATATAAAATAGAGGCTTATATTTTGTGTGTTATTTGAAAAATGTTTACGAGAGCATATGAAAAAAATGAATAATCCGGGGTGAAATCCATCGCCTGTTCGGTGTATGGAAATCACTATTCCGTTTTATCCTCTGCCCAGGGCATTGACTAAATATTTTCATTGGTAATCAAACCTGTCTGTATGAGGAAGCGGGAAATCTGCTGAAACAGGAACTCCGGGAGCCGGCCATTTATAATGCAATTATTAAAGCAATTGCAGAGGGCGCTTCCTGAATGAATGATATCAGGATGAAAGTCGGCGAGGATAATTCGGTCGTATCGAAGTATCTGAAAACACTGATTGACCTTGGAATTGCGAAGAAAGAAACCCCAATTACAGAAAAACCGAGCAAGAAAACCATCTATCTGCTGGCTGATAATTTTTTCCGCTTTTGGTATCGGTTTGTCCCGGTTAATATGAGTGCAATAGATTCTGATAGAATTGCAAAGACCTACCCACACGCAGTAAAACAGTATCTTCCGGATTACATGGGTTTGATTTTTGAGAAGATGTGTCAGGATTATTTGCTTTATTATTCAGAGGATCTTCCTATTGAGCTGAGTGAAATTGGTCAGTGGTGGGGGACAGACCCAAAGAAGAAAAAGCAGATACAGATTGATATTGTCGGAACACCTGTGGAAGGTAAGGACTATATCATTGGTTCGTGTAAGTATAGAAATGAGAAAATAGGTGTAGATGAGCTTGATTTGATTCGGGATTACGCATCGGTCTTCGGAAAAGGTAATAACTATTACTATTATATCTTCTCGAAGGGCGGATTTACGGATGGACTTCTTCAGGCACAGGAGCGAGGCGAAGTACGGCTGATAACGCTGGAGGATCTTTACAGGTAAACAATCTAATGGAAACCCTGTTGGTGAAAACTGGCAGGGTATTTTTAGTTTGCGCGCCATGGGCGCGCTCTAACGGGTGAAAGTCCCGAACACGCCTAGGCGACAAGGAAGTGTATAGCTGAACAGCAAGGGTGTCTATCGTAAGGTAGAATCTGAAGGAAGCTGTAAGCAAACTCTTGGTCCGACGGATAGAAATCACATATGAGGCTAGGTTCCGCTTGGTAAGTCTGCTAAATAAGACAAAGCCGTAAAGTTGCCGTTTGTAGGAACCGAGTAAATGTGGCGGATATATGAGAGGAAAGAGCGTGCACCTTAAGCGTGGAGGTCTCACAGAGGTTTCATTAGCCTAGTAACAACGAACTGTGAGAAGTCAGCCGAGCCCATAGTAGCGAAGAAGTCTCTGTAATGGAGATGGAGCGAAGGGGCGAACAATCAATAAGTTTGAGTATGTCTCGTATTGCAGAAATGACAACATCTGCCGTAACCAATCGGAAAAAGGGTGGTCAAATCAAGCGAGACGGAAAGGAAAGAACGCATGGACACAAGTAGTCTAATGAAGCAGATACTATCCAGCGATAATCTCAACAGAGCATATCTGCAAGTCGTACGAAATAAAGGTGCCGAGGGAGTGGACGGAATGAAGTACACAGAACTTAAAGAACATCTTGTAAAGGACGGCGAAATTATCAAGGAACAGTTGAGGACAAGAAAATATAAACCTCAACCAGTACGAAGAGTGGAGATACCAAAGCCAGACGGTGGTGTCAGAAACCTGGGAGTACCAACAGTAACAGACAGATTCATACAACAAGCCATTGCACAGGTCTTAACACCAATCTATGAGGAACAGTTCCATGACCATAGCTACGGATTCAGACCGAATAGATGTGCACAGCAAGCAATCCTAACAGCACTTGATATGATGAATGATGGTAATGACTGGATTGTAGACATTGACTTGGAAAAGTTCTTTGACACAGTAAATCATGATAAGTTGATGACTATTATTGGTAGAACGATTAAAGATGGAGATGTCATCTCTATTGTTAGGAAATACCTAGTCAGCGGAATCATGATAGATGATGAGTATGAGGACTCTATTGTGGGAACACCGCAAGGAGGAAACCTTTCGCCGCTACTGGCAAACATCATGCTGAACGAACTGGATAAGGAAATGGAAAAGAGAGGGCTTAATTTTGTACGATATGCGGATGACTGTATTATCATGGTTGGAAGTGAAATGTCTGCAAACAGAGTTATGAGAAATATCTCACGATTCATCGAAGAGAAACTAGGGCTCAAAGTCAACATGACTAAGAGCAAAGTAGATAGACCAAGTGGACTTAAATACCTTGGGTTTGGATTCTACTTTGATTCAAGAGCACATCAGTTTAAGGCAAAACCGCATGCAAAATCAGTAGCGAAGTTTAAGAAAAGAATGAAAGGACTCACCTGTCGAAGTTGGGGCGTCAGCAACAGCTATAAGGTAGAGAAGCTCAATCAGCTTATCCGAGGTTGGATAAACTACTTCAAGATAGGTAGTATGAAAATCTTATGTGCGAAATTAGATGCAAATATTCGGTATAGACTTCGTATGTGCATATGGAAACAATGGAAAACTCCGCAGAATCGTGCGAAGAATTTGATGAAGCTTGGAATTGACAGGATTACAGCATACAAAGTTGGTTATTGTTCAAGAGCCTATGCTCATGTATGTAGCTGTGGTGCTGTAAATATAGCAATAACAAACAAGAGATTAGCCTCATTTGGACTAATCTCAATGTTAGATTATTACACTGAAAGGTGTGTTACATGTTAAGTTGATTGAACCGCCGTGTACCGAACGGTACGCACGGTGGTGTGAGAGGTCGAAAATTCCTCATCAAGAGGAATTTTCTCCTACTCGATTATCCAATTTTTCGGATAAATGAAAATTATTCGTAAGCACTTAGTTTTTGGGTGAATTCCCATCCATCACCAGATAGCTTATAATGAGCGGATTTTATCTCGGGAACAAGACAGGAGATTGACAGTGGTAAATCCATGTCCATAGTAATTAATATTTGCGTAAACGGTAGAGAGACTATGCCATAGAACATTTCTGCTTTGAGGTGACCAAAGAAGCCCTCACATGCAGAGTTATCAGGAGAACAACCTTTCTTGGACATGGATCGTGTAAGGTTTGCTTCTTCCATTATCTGTATCGAGACCGCTATGCCTATACTCCTTCTATAATCTAGAGGACTAAGTCCTCCGAGTGTTGATTTAATTCTATCTTTGCAATACCAACCCATATAGCCATTTATCTCATGGATAAATTCTTCAATGCTATATTCATCCCAGTCATATCCATAGAACATTTCTGTTTTGAGGTGACCAAAGAAGCCCTCACATGCAGAGTTATCAGGAGAACAACCTTTCTTGGACATGGATCGTGTAAGGTTTGCTTCTTCCATTATCTGTATCCATTCTGGCCAACGATAATGGCATCCCCTGTCAGAATGTACGATAGGTTTTTCGTTTGGTTTAAGTGTAGCAATAGCATTCCTTAACATGGTGTTGGCAAGTTCTGCGTTCGGAGAAGTGCCTATAGTCCAACTCACCGGCATACCATCAAGGCAGTCAATTATCGGCGAAAGATATATTTTTCCTGCTTTGATAGAAAACTCTGTGATATCAGTAAGCCATTTTTGATTCGGTTTTGTAGCATGGAAATCTCTAGCTATAACCTTCTCCACCGCAGGTGTTATTTCACCTTTATAGGAGTTATATTTCTGTCTGCGTTTTCGTCTGATAATTAGTTTTTCCTGCTTCATAATACGACGAACCACTTTTTCAGAAACTTTTATACCCTCACGATGAAGCAGCATATGAATTCTCCGATAACCAAATATATCACGATTTTCATGAAACAGTTGTATGATTCTTTTGCGAAGATTGGAGTATTTATCCTCTGCATAAATGGGTTTTTCTTGATAATAATAGCTACTTTTTGCAAGGTTTAGTTTTTTTAGAAGATCCGGTAGTGAATACTTATTTTTCAGGGCATCGATTATCACTGCCTTCTCCCGATACTCCCTAATCCATTTATATATCAAGGAAGGTGTGTATCCGATTTCTTCTGCCACTAATTTTACAGGCTCGCCCTTAATAAGGCAACGTTTAATTACGTCATGTTTCAATTCTGTTGGAGCTTGTCTCCAATGCTTTTGATTTGGAACATCGTAATATTCAGGATACTTTTTACACCAATGATAAAGCATTGGTGCAGATGGATACCCTAAGGTTTGGACAACTTTGTCTGGGGATCCTGTCGCTTTTAGTAATACAAGTGCTGTCGATATTTGTTCTTGCGTGTACCTCATAACATGTCAGGCATTACACAGTCCAACTTTTCGTCCGCATGCCCCTTTGCAAGGTGGATTTTACTTTTTCAATTCACCTACGTTTCCCAATTAGAAATGGAAGATATCGATCATATACATACATGATTGGTAAATTAGCGGCAATTATCAAAATAAATATTAAAATTTCCCCATATAGATTTGCTGTCAGCAATGGCATGATATTGAAAAATGTTATTGAACACAAATTCCATACGATTCCAAATACTATCATGTGTGTCCCCATCATTGTCATTGTATTTTGTCCTATAAACACAAGTAATTTAGATTTTATGTTCTTCGATAAGCCAATAACCCAATAGGCTCCAATCAGACCACCAATCAAACACAAAATTGGATTTCCCACTCTACTGCCCCAAAAATCAATTTGCCCATTAAGCATCGCTATTATATAGGTAAGGACAACCGAAAGAACAATAACATCCCATTGCTTATTTACATCATTTTTATAGTAATCTTTTAAGTAATACCCCACTAGCATAAAAGTAAATGCAATCACACCACGCACAAAAACATTTATCCAGTGTGTTGAAAATGGATAATACCGAGGTATAATAAGAAATGGAATCCATACAAAATACTTATATATACTTCGATAATATTTTAAGAAAAAGTATAAAAATATTTCTCCTATAAATAGTGCCGATATAAACCAGTTTGCTCCAACATTACAATGAATCGTTAACGTATTTTTCACGACTTCCAGAATAGAAGAAATCTGTATTTCCGAAGAAACAACCGTCCCATATAAACCTGCTGTAATATCCAGAAACAAATATGGGACGACCAATCCCTTCACCTTTTTAATCAAAAAATCAAAAAACGAAAGATTACGAAATGTTTTTTCTGAAAATAATATTCCTGAAAGAATAAAAAACAGTGGCATATGAAACGTATAAATAAAGATTAATATTTGAGAGCACTCTATTCCTTGAGAATCTCTATAAAATTGATTTATATGTCCAAGCACAACAAAAAGAATCCCTATTGCTCTGGCAATATCTATATACGTTAGTCGTTGCTTCATATTTGTTCCCCCCATAATAGGTCTTTCCTCTTTATTTCAACCTGATCTTCGAAGATATTCCAAGCGCAATTCCCAAAATGAATTTCTTATATTTTACCATTACTTTGATGTAAGCACAATGGGTGATGATATTTAATATATGTTAACTTCCAATTATACTCTTAACTTCCAGCGAGAAGTGACACTCAATTGAATAAATACGTCTAAAAAGGGCAGAAAATGATATATACGAGATAAAATAGACGTTGCCATTCCACCCTCATAATGCTAAAATGATCATATCGGTCAGGGTCAATACCTTTTGACTCTGGCCGAGTTGTATTTGGAAGTAATTTAATGGGAAAGGCCGGCAAGAATGGAAAGCTTGAATATTCCGGTAAGAATTTCGGATTTTGGAAAAATCCGTAGCGAAGAATTTTACTATGTGGATAAAACAGGACTGATTGCCGAGCTTCTCAGGGCAAAAGCAGAGGTAACCCTGATTACGCGTCCACGGCGATTTGGAAAGACGCTGGGCATGAGTATGCTGGAGTCTTTTTTTGATATCCGTAAGGACAGTAGAACGTTATTTGAAGGTCTTGAAATAGAAACAAATCCGCTTCTTTGCCGGGAATGGATGAATCAGTGGCCGGTGATTTTTTTGTCGTTAAAAAATGTGGACGGTCTTTGCTTTGCTGACGCATATCAGCAGCTTGTATATGAAATCAGCTGTCTTTATCAGGAACATGCGTACCTTTTAAAAAGCCCTGTTTTGAGTGAGCTGGATAAAGCTACTTTCAAGAGAATCCTGGAGCGTCGGGCGGAAAAAACAGAGGTGTCGCGTTCGATTCAGCTTCTGTCACAATTGATGAACAGATATTATCAGAAAAAAGTGATTCTTTTCGTGGATGAATATGATGTCCCGGTGGCAAAGGCAAACAGCAACGGCTATTATTATAAAGAAATGCTGAATGTTATGAAGAGCCTGATGCATTCCTTGCAGGTATTTTTACGGGCGCAGGTTATATGGTAGATTCCAATAAAGAGCATGGAGAAGGGCGCAGCGACGTCATTGTTTATGATCCGCTTCACGGCCGACTTGCAGTTTTTGAGGCAAAATACGTAAAGAATCTGGAAAAGCTGGAAAGCGAATGTGACGCTGCCTTGTGACAGATTAATACAAGAATGTACGCGAAAGAATTCGAAGAGGATTATGATGAGATTTTGTGTTATGGTATTTCATTCTTTAAAAAGCGCTGCATGGTGAAAAAATCGTAGGATGAAATCCCGCCTTGTTACTCACAGGAAAGTATGATATAGTAAACTGATTGACAGAAACAGAAAGGTTGCAATTTGATGAGCGATATTTTAATAGCAGTATTGGTAGCTGTTTATTATTTCACATGCTTTTTTGTGCTTGGAACCTGCCTGCTGAGGCTGATTCGGGTAGATTTTTCGCTGCCGTTGGCGATGGTGACAGGTGGATTCTCTTATTACCTGTTCTTTAATATCGTAGCGTTACCGATGAAGCTGAAGTTTTATCCACTTTCGACATTGACAAAGACGTGGTGCGGTGTGGTAGTGGTTGGTATGGCGTTGCTGATTGTGCTGGGGCGGAAAGCACTGGGACAGGCCTGGAAAGAGAGCGTTGAGAAAATAAGGAAGAGGCCGAAGTTTTATCTGGGCGTATTCAGTTTGATTCTGGTACAGTATGTCTATATGGGAAGCGTGACAGCCAGCTTATTCGGAGTTACGGATGACAGATATTATATCGGTGATGTAATGACTTCCTTATATACGAATACGATACAGCAATACAGCTATATTGATGGAGGAAAGTATGCTTATCTGGATGTTAATTATTTGCTTCAGATGTACCCGATTCATACAGCTGTAGTTAGCCAGGTGACAGGCCTCCATCCACTGATTGAAAATAAGTGGGTGCTTACGGCAACCTGGCTGATTTTGGTAAACTGTGTATTTTATCTTTGGGGGCGACTTCTGTTCAAAGAAAACAGTAAAAAAGTTTTCTGGTTTCTGGTGATTATCACGTGGTGTACCTATGCACAGAGAGCAGTGGTAGAATCATTCGCCCAGCATCTGGTGTATAGGATGGCAGAAGGAAAGAATCTGTTGGCAAACCTGATTATTCCATTCCTATTTTACTTATTTGCGAGAATTGTGAAATCGGATGGAAAATGGCAGAATTGGTTTCTGGTGTTCTGGATAGTGTGTGGAAGCTATTGTCTGGTAATGTCCTCCTTCTTTATTCTGCCACTTGTGACGGGTAGCTTTTATGCCTGCTATGTGGTACTGGGAAGAAGGTGGAGGCAGCTTGTGCCGGCCGTTCTTTGCTTTGTACCCTGTGTGGCGGTGCTTTATATCTATTTGCTGGAGACAAGCGGAAAATTGCTTTTCTATATTCCGTAGATGAGGTTATAATATGGAATTATTGAACCAATTGTATGAGTTTTACCGGGGAGTTCAGTTCGCACGGATAGGAGATTCTGTCTGGATTCTATTGATGGCAGCGGGCTGTTATGTGATTTATCAGGGAAAAAATGAAGTGTTAAAAAAGGCTGTTATTTTTCCCAGTGTTTTCTATACAATTTTTATAATGAACTCCTATACCATGAATCTTTTATATACAAAATTTGGGTTTGAATCAAGAGCCTATCGCTTTCTGTGGATGTATCCGGTATTATTGATTGTGGGGTACGTGGGAGTTCAGCTATTTGATAAGATACAGTCTAATAGGAAAAGGATATTCCTGGGTATATTTCTGGTAGTTATTACGTTTTTCACGATAAATATAGACACGGAAACATACCGGACCGAGAATATTTATAAGGTACAGAACGAATTACTGCTAACAACAGAATTGATTCACAAAGATGGGGCAGAAGAACCTTGGGTATTCTACGAAGATGAAAACCTATATTTGACAGCAAGACAATATGATGCTTCTATCAAAATTATGTATTGGCAGCCGGCGGTTTCAGAACCGTTAAACCAGGCGAAACAGGAAGAAATCTCCTGGGATACACAGGAATATCACGATTGGCTTGTAGGTCAGTATCTGCAGTACATGGTAATGAATAAAGATACCACCGTTCTCGACGGCGGCCAGTACTTTGAACTGGTGGCCGAGACAGATAAGAGTAAGATTTATCGGGTGAAATAGAATGATGAATATGATAAAAATAGCATATTACCTGTTCCTGTATCCGGTGTTGGCCGGATGCTTTGCGGAACTTCTGCTGAGGCAACCATTGAAAATGCGGACACGTTACTGGTGGGAGGGAGTGCTGTGGGAATTCGCTTCACTCTGGGGAGTTCTTTGTCTTGGTAAATTGGTTCGCTGGGAACTGGCTGGAGTCTATGGCATATACAGGGTAGTAAGCCTGGCAGTAACGATTCTTGCGATAGGTTGGATTGTGAAAGCCGGAATACAGGGCGGAAAACAAAAGAGACAAAAAAAAGAAACTGCGCCGATGGAACGCGATTGGAAAGCGATAACGGCAGCAGTTCTTTTGGCGTTTATCTTTATCGGGCTGATAGGGCTTCAGATTTCAAAAAATGGAACGATTCAGGAAAAATACAACGGGGATCGTATGGCGATTTATATCAATACGATTTTAGAGGATGGCAATCTCAGAGCTACGAATCCGATGACAGGTCTTCCCTATTACGAGGGACAGGCAATCGTGCGTTATCCGGTTTACACGGTATTTTATGCACTGATTGGATATTTATTCCCGGGAAATACATTAAGCCTGGTATATAAGATAATTCCGGTCTGGCTGCTCTGCCTGTTTTACAGCATGCAGTACGGCATTGGCCTGGAACTGCTGGGAGGGAAAAAGTGGAAGGGTCTTCTATATGGGATTGCTGTTTGTGTGTTGAATATTTTTGGAGCAGCAAAGCAGTGGATATGGGGTTCGTTTTTGATGCTTTATCCGTGGACGAACGATTCCATACGGGTGTGCATTATGATTCCGGCTGTGATCTGGCTTTTGGTAAAATTTGTAGCAGCAGTAATGAGAGGAGCAGAACATGAAAGAGCTGATTGAGTTTCTGCATACTACATGGCATCAGGATGTGATGACCTATCAGGGCTATTTTGCCCTGTTTCTGGTGTCGCTGCTTTATGTATACGGATTAAAAAAGAAAAATCGTTTGGTGCGGGGATACCTGGGATTCAGTATGGGATGGATTCTGCTTTTCTGTTTCCTGCCATTTACCTGGGTTTGTACCAGATATCTGACCGGAGAAGGAACCTATTTCCATCTGCTCTGGGCACTTCCGGTGGTGCAGATGATGGCGTATGTGTTCGTGCATTGGATGAGCCGCCTGAAAAAGGTTTCCCAGAAAATAGTCTGGCTCGTCTTTGCGCTGTGCCTCGTCTGGTGGGCGGGAAGCTGTGTATACTGGAGAGCTGACTGGAGTCAGAATGGCTACAGTACCCGAAACCCGGATTTGGAAGAACAGATGGAGATCTGCCTGATTCTGGATGCTTTAGACGGAGACAAAACCGTGATAGCAGACGATGATTTTCTGCCGTTGCTTCGGCAAGTTTCCGGCAGTATCCATCTGCTGTATGGTTCCGATATCGGAGAAGAAGGCGCATATCCGGATGAAATTCAGGATCTTCATAACAAGATGACAGCGGGAATGTTTGATTCACAGTATCTGATCAATACGGCCAGTGATTTGGGAGCGAATTACATGATTGTCGCTCCGGATGTGAACGCACCGATGCCGCGATTGGATGAGCTGGAGAGTAATGGGGAAATTCAGATTTTATATATAACGGAGCATTATACCCTGGTGAAGTTCTGATAATGAGGAGAAAGGTTTTATGATCGTTTTGGTTACAGGCACTCTGGTTCCAGGGGAAAATGTATTTGCATTGCAGCTGGTAGATCGGGATAAAAGAATAGGAGAATATGCGGAAAGCCTGAAGAAGCTTATGGCGGCGAAGTCTGTGGATAAGGTGGTATTTTGCGAAAACAGCGGTGACGAACAGGCCGTAGAGAAACTGAGAGAGCAGCTGTACGATGGAAAACCGGAAAATAAACTGGAGATTCTGAGTTTCCAGGGAGACGGGGATAAAGTAGCGAAGTATGGAAAAGGCTATGGAGAAGGTGAAGTAATAAAATATGCCCTTCATAATAGTAGATTTTTGAAAAATGAAAAAGAGTTTATAAAGCTTACAGGACGTGTAACGGTTGAAAACCTGGATGAAATTATAGAAAAAATGAAAAAAGGAATCCTCTATTTTAATCCAGTAAAGATATATGGGAAAGATAAGCAGACGGACACAAAGTTTTATAAAATTCCTATAAAAGTATATGAAACGTATTTTTTAGAACTATATATGCAGGTAAGAGATAAAGACGGAATTTATATAGAGCACCTGTTCTGGAAATGCCTGAAAGAAAATAGGCTTGCTTTCAGAAATACGCCGGAATATCCCAGATTTCAGGGAACATCCGGTAGCATTGGAATCTCCTATGGGACAACAGAGTGGAAATATCAGATAAAAAATATACTGTGTAAATTGAAGCTCTATAAAAATCAATGAGGATAGAAAATGAAACCGCTTTTAAGCATTGTAATTCCAAATTACAATAACAGTAAATATCTGGATGATTGCGTGGGAGGAATTTTGAAACAGACGTATCGCCCCCTGGAAGTGTTGCTTGTGGATGACTGTTCAACAGATGATTCCCGCAGAAAAATAGAAGAATACACAAAGGCGTATCCATGGATCAAAGGGATTTTTCTGAAAGAAAACGGAGGAGTGTCCCATGCCAGAAATACAGGGGCGGCGGAGGCTTTGGGAGAATATATTACATTTTTGGATGCGGATGATTATTACATAAATCCGGAAAAATTGAATAATGAAATGAATCTCATTTTAAATATGGAGAAGGCAGGCAAAAAAAATATTGGAGCCTTTTCCAAGCTTAGAGCTGTTGATTCAAAAGGAGAGTATTTGTGGGACTATCAGACAAGAAAAAGATTTGATAGAGGAATTTTATCCCGTGATTTCTTGAGTCAGAAAAATATTCAGCTGCCACGCGATTACTGTCTGCGACGCCAACTGTTTCTTGATACAGGAGGGTATACGGAAGGACAAAATTTATATGAGGATACGGAAATTTTGTTGAAAATTTCTGAAAAGTGTGAGTTCGTGTGTACGGATGAAACAGGCTCAGCCTATCGAATTACAGCACAAGGATTATCGAGCGCAGCAAAGGAGAAACATAAAGCGGTTTGGAAAACCCTTCGGGCACAGTACATGCCTACATTGCCGGTATCGGATAGAATATGGGTATATGGAAGTCTGATAAAAAATGAGAGCATATCATTGGCAAAACAAATCTGCAAAGATATTTTGAATATGCTGGGACTTAGAAAAAAGCGAGCATGGGAGTAAGAAGAGCATGAAGATAGGAATTCTCTATGGACAAAAATTGACACCCGAACGGGATATGCGACATCCGGAACTGGGTAATCCTGGGGTGGGAGGAACACAGTTCTGTATCGGAATGCTTGTGCGGTATCTGTCAGAGTATGAAGAGTATCGTATTACAGTCTATCAATATAATGATACGATTTTCCCAGAAAAGGTAAAAATAAAGAAAATAGAGAATTTTGAGCAGGCTCTGCAGGATGCATCAGATCAGGATGCATTTATCTGTGTACAGCCGGAAATACTGGAAGACTATCATGCGATGTCCCGGGCAGCTTGCAAGATAGTACTATGGGTACATAGTCCTTTTAAGGAGGGGGAAGCCGCGAAAGTGGCAGACTGTGCCAATATAAAGAGAGTTGTATTTGTAGGACGTCAGCAGTATGATCAGTATATTGATCATCGCATCTGCAAAAAGGCAACATATGTATTTAATATGTTTTACGGAAAGCTGGCTCAATATCAGAGAAAAGATGATTATGAGAAGATTGTAACCTATATGGGGAGCATTATTCCAAGCAAGGGCTTTCATATTCTGGCGGAACAATGGAAGAAGATTGTTGAGCAGGTACCAGATGCAGAGCTGTACGTGATAGGAAGCGGTTCCCTGTATAGTAAGGGTGCCAGACTGGGAGAGTATGGAATAGCGGATTCGGAGTATGAAAAACGCTTTGTGCCTTATCTCACGGGTGAACAGGGGAAAATTCTAAACTCTGTTCATTTTTGTGGAGTTTTGGGACAGGAAAAGTATGAAATATTTAATAAAACAGCAGTAGGAATTATCAATCCTTCAGCCTGTACAGAGACATTTGGACTCAGTGCAGTGGAGATGGAGGCTTGTGGGATTCCCATTGTCACAAAAGCGAAAAATGGATTGTTGGATACTGTCAGACACCACGAGACAGGTTTGATGTATCATAAAGAAAAGAAGCTTGCGGATGACGTGATCCGGCTTCTTCAGGATAGAAAATTAAATCAGACATTGGGAAAAAATGCTCAAAAGTTTGTCTGTGACGCTTTTGATCCGGAAAAGCTGACAAAAGAATGGATGAAAGTGTTAGAAGAAGTAAAGATGGACGTACCGGCTGTCTATCAGAAGCCAACAGGATTTTTCAGCAATCAGGGAAAATGGCTGAGAATCATAAATCGAAGGATTCAGGTCGTATTTGGAACAGAGAAAAGTCTGGGAGAAATAAAAGCAGTCATTAAGAAATGTGTAGGTAAAAAATGAAAACAATTAAAATCAAATTTACTGGATTTTGGAAGAACTTTAATGAGAATGATAATTTTATTTTAGATATCCTGAAAAAAAATTATGAAGTTGTTCTGTCGGAGACACCGGAATATCTGTTTTACTCGGTGTTTAATGATGATTATATAAAGTATGACTGCGTACGTATTTTTGTGACAGGGGAGAACATCTGCCCGGATTTTCAAATGTGCGATTATGCGATTGGATTTGAACGAATGGAGTTTGAAGATCGCTATTTGAGATGCCCATTTTATTTTGTTATGAAGGAATATCGGGAAGATTTGGATGCGGCGCTCAAAAAGCATTTGAATGCAGAAATGACACTGGCCGGTAAAACAGAATTTTGCAGTTTTGTGTATTCGAATGCGGATGCAGACGAGATGCGTACGGAGATTTTCAGGGCAGTGAATCAATATAAGAATATCAATGCAGGGGGGAAGGTTTTTAATACCTATCAGGGAAAAAGAGTAGATTCTAAAAGAGAATTTGAAAGGAAACACAAGTTTTCGATTGCATGTGAAAACAGCAGACATAATGGATACATTACCGAAAAGATTATGCAGGCTTTTGCGGCGGGAACGATACCGATATATTGGGGAGCGGCCGATATAACAAGGGATTATAATGAACGGGCGTTTATTAATGTGACGGATTTTCCAAGCCTGGAGGAATTGGTTGCTTATGTAAAAAGAGTAGATGAAGATGACGAGCTGTATTTGAAATATTTGTCAGAACCTGCTTTTTCAGAAAAAATTCAACCGGAGAAGATGCAGGAAAAACTGGAGCAATTTATAACACATATTGTGGAACAATCTGTGGAAGCTGCATATAGGAGAAACCGAGTATTTTGGGGGAAAAGCTATCAGAGAAGATATTGGGTATATAAGCGGGCACATGGTTTTCTGATGAAGCTTCAGAAGATAACAGGTCGGAAAGTGATTGAAAAAATAGAAGGTGGAATGTATGAATAAGCTGGTCTCTATCATTGTGCCGGTATATAATGTGGAAAAATATTTGAAAAGATGCATGACTTCTATATTAGAACAGACGTATTCGAACCTGGAAATTTTGTTAATTGATGATGGTTCGCCGGACAACAGCGGAAATCTATGTGATGAAATACAGAGCACGGATGAACGGATTAAAGTGTATCACAAAGCGAACGGTGGTTTGTCTTCTGCGAGAAATTACGGTCTGGAGCGATGCACAGGAGAATATATTTTTTTCATAGATTCAGATGACTGGATAGAAAAGAATGCGATAGAATTACTGGTTTCCCGTGCGGAAGAGACAGGAGCGGATCTGGTCTGTGGATCTTACAAAGAAGTCCGCGAAGATGGAAATGTGATTAGAAACGTAACCCAGGAAAGGAAAACGTTCAATCCAGAAGAGGCTATGTATGCATATTTGAATGGAACAGCGATTCACAGCATTGTATGGGGAAAGTTATATAGAAATACAATGTTTTCTGGGATACGTTTTCCGGAGGGATGCCTCCACGAAGACGAGTTTGTGACTTATCAGTTGATTTATGCGGCAAATCAGATCGAGACTTTGCCAGAGGTACTATATGATTATGTAATACGTGAAAATAGTATAACTTCAAAAAAATTCAGCAAGGCCCGGCTGGTTACGATTGACGCAGCGCGAGGCTTATATGAAGAGACACTCAGGCACGATGCTAAAGAAATACAGGAGTTGGGATATAGAAAGTATATAAAAACCCTGGAAAGTATGTATGTCTGTGCGCAAAAATATCTGGATGACGAACAGATAGGCGGGTTAGAGCAATATCAAAAAGAGATTCATACGGAATGTAAAAAAGCCTGTAAAAAGTTACAGGGAAAATCAGAACTCAGGAGACAGGCATTTTTGATTGCATATTTTCCATTATATTTTACAACAATGCGAAAAGTACGCCAGATAGCGAAAAGAATAGCGGGTAAGAGATAGAAATGAGAAGATTCAAGGCTTTAAAAAATAGTGGATTTGCGATTGCGAGCCAGATTTTAATCGTATTGCTTCAATTTATTAATAGAAGATTTTTTGTATTATTTTTAAGTGAAGAGTATCTGGGAGCAAACGGACTGTTTTCAGACATTCTGAATATGCTGTCGGTGGCGGAACTCGGACTGGGAAGCGCGATTGTTTTTGCAATGTACAAACCGTTTGCAGACCAGGACATCCCAAGGGTGAACGCCCTGATTCGATTTTACAAGAGCTCTTATTACAAAATTGGAGCAGGAGTGACGGCAGTAGGGTTGGCGCTGATCCCATTCCTTAATTTTTTCATAAAAGATCCGGGCAATGTGGAACATATCAGGCTGATTTATTGTCTTGTTTTACTGAATTCCACAGTTACGTATTTCTTTTCACACAAAATTACGATATTAACCGTTGCTCAGAAAAATTATATACAGAATATTTCAAATGTATTTTTTAAAATTGTACAGCTGGTGGGACAGATGGTGGTATTATACCTGACCAGAAACTACTTACTGTACTTAGCGGTACAGTTCCTGTGTACGATCTTAAATTATGTAATTTTATCTGAAATAGCACAAAAGCAGTATCGGGAATATTTTGATACAGATAGTAGTTATGAACTGACGGGGAGTGAAAAAAAAGGTCTATTTAAGAATATAAAAGCATTGTTCATGCATAGAACAGCGTCTTTCCTTGTAAATGGAACGGATAATATTATTCTTTCCAAATTTATGGGACTTGCGACAACAGGCGTGTTCAGTAATTACAATTTGATTTTTACTAATGTAATGAATTTCTTTACCATACCGTTTTCGGCTATTACGGCTACGGTAGGAAATTTCGTCGCGTCAGAGTCCAAAGAAAGCGCGAGAGCTATGTTTTGGAAATTAAATTTTGTCTCCTATTGGCTTGCGGTAGTCTGTGCAACGGCCTTGATGAGTCTCTCATCACCGTTTATCAGATTGTTTTTCGGAGAAAAATACGGCATGAATATGGCGGTTCCGTTGATTATGTCTCTGAATTTTTACATTAATGTAATGCGTCAGCCGGTGAATGTATATAAGAATACAAAGGGGCTCTTCTGGCAGGATAGATATAAACCGATACTGGAATCAGCGGTAAATCTTGCGGTTGGAATATTTTTGGTGAACAGAGTCGGAGTCATCAGTGTACTGCTTGGAACCACAGCCAGTGCGCTGGTAGCGGGATTGCTCATAGAAATCCACATTATATATAAATATGGATTTCAGGTAAGCGCCAAGGAATACTATCTGCGTTATGTAAAAGATTTCCTTATTATGAGCTTAATATGTTTATCCAGCTATCTTTTATGTGGTATAATAAAAAGCAATACATTTTTGAACTTAATTGTAAAGGGCATCATTTGTATGGCTGTTTCGAATGGAGTATTGCTTCTTATTTATGGAAAAACAGATGAATTCCGGTATTATTTGAACTTTGTGAAAGAAATTGTTCAGAGAAAATCAAAGAATTAAGAGAAAGGCGCACCCATGACCACCCCACCCCTCTGCCCAATCCTGGGCGTACACATCGCGGCCGTCGATATGAAAACGGCCCTCAACTATATTCGTGAAAATTTATCTGCCCTGCGGGGAAAATATATCTGCATCTCTAATGTTCATACAACTGTCATGAGCTACGAGGAGGAGAGCTATCGGAAGGTGCAGAATGGAGCGGCGCTGGCGCTGCCTGATGGGAAGCCGCTTTCTGTGGTATGCAGGAAGCGGGGATTTGCGGGGGCGGACCGTGTGACCGGGCCGGATTTGATGCAGGAGATTTTTAAATGCTCCCGGGAATATGGATACCGGCATTATTTCTACGGCAGTACGCCGGAGACGCTGAAGCTGCTGGAGGAGAAGCTCGGAGAGACCTACGGACTGGATATCGCTGGCCTGGAATCGCCGCCCTTTCGGGCACTGACGCCGGAGGAAGATGAGGCGGCGGTAGAGCGGATCAATGCATCCGGCGCTGATTTTGTCTGGATAGGCCTTGGCGCGCCCAAGCAGGAGCGTTGGATGGCGACCCATGAAGGGCGTGTGCAGGGGCTTATGATAGGCGTGGGAGCCGGCTTTGATTATTTTGCTGGCAATATTAAGCGGGCGCCCATGTGGATGCAGAAGCTGAGCCTAGAATGGTTCTATCGGTTACTGCAGGATCCGAAGCGCCTGTTCAAGCGTTATCTTATTACGAATACCAAATTTCTTTGGTTGATTGCGAGAGGAAAATGATGAATTTCTGTACCTTATTTGACAGCTACTATCTGGACAAGGGACTGGCTCTGTACCGCTCCCTGAGCAAAGTGACGGAGGATTTTACCCTGTATGTATTCTGCTTTGATGACAAAGCGAAAGCGATTCTGGACGGAATGACTCTCCCTCATCTGGTGGTGCTGCACCATTCGGATTTTGAGACGGAGGAGCTGCTAAAGCTGAAAAAAGAGCGTTCCCGGGCGGAGTACTGTTGGACCTGTACATCTGTTATTATTGAATATGTGCTGGATCATTATCCGGTGGACAGCTGTACGTATCTGGATTCCGATTTGTATTTTTATGCGGATCCGGCATTGCTGTTTCAGGAAATAGAGGCGGAGAAGGCCGATGTGGTGATTGTGCCCCATCGTTTTAAGGATAATGACTATGGCCGGAAGTTGGAGGAGCGCAACGGTCGGTACTGCGTACAGTTTAACTATTTCCGGCAGACGGAGAACGGACGTCGGGTACTGACCTGGTGGAAGGAAAAGTGCATGGAATGGTGCTTTGACATCCCGGAGCCGGATCGGATGGGCGATCAGAAATATTTGAACGGCTGGCCGGAGAAGTTCCCGGGAGTCTGGGAGCTTCAGCACCTGGGTGGTGGTGTGGCTCCCTGGAATCTGGAACAGTATAGGTTCTGCGGCGCGGAGAACGGGAAGCTTATGATGGAAGACGGAAAGTCGGGAGAGAAATTCCCCCTAGTCTTTTATCATTTCCAGAACCTGCGTTATATGCCGGGACGCCGGGTCAATATCAAGTCCCAGACAAAAAACAAGAAGCTGAAATACCGGATTTATATCCCTTATCTGAAGGAAACGGAAGCGATTCGGAGAATGCTGGAAGAAAAGTATGGTCTGTCTTTTGAGCCAAAGAAGCTGCAGCGTTCCAGTAATGTGCTGGTGGGCTTTTTACAGCGGCATTTTGCGGCCTTTAAGATACAGTCTCTTTCGGATATCATTGACCTGGACAGGCTGGACAGCTATGTGGAGAAGGATGGAAAATAAATGAACTGGGCGATTTTGGAATTATATTGCGGCGGTTCCGGGAAACTGGGCTTCTATAACAGCCAGGAGCTGGGTCTGGCCAGGGCGTTGAAAAAGTCGGGCATGCAGGTGACGATTGTATACCCAGATAAGAGTGGAAATCCGGACTGGGAGGAAAGCCCGGAAGAAGGAATCACCATCCTGCACAAGGCCTGCCGGGCACTGGGAGTACACGGTTTTTACAATCTGGATTTTCTGACAGAGCGGAAGATCGACGTGGTTCATCTGGACAGTGATAATCAGATGTATGCACCGACTGTCGTGCGCTTTTGTGAAAAGCATGGAATTTTCTGCTATCATTATATCGGAACGGTATACAGTGATACGGAAAATGGGCTGAAAAAGCAGCTGATGAATCTGATATCCAGGCGGAATATCCGGATGTTCCGGAAAATGCTGACCATCGGAAAGACGGAGGCGGTCCGAAAAGCGATGGAAAAGAGCGGAGTGAGCGGAGTTCAGGTGGTTCCGGTGGGGCTGGATACCTCTGTGATACAGACTGCGGAGGTGGGAAAGGACGAGCTGCGCAGAATGCTTGGTCTTCCCACAGATAAAAAACTGCTGCTTTTCGTGGGACGACTGGAGAGCTATAAACGTCCCTTTGCCGCCCTGGAGCTTCTGGAGAGACTGGGAAGCTCATACGCGCTGGCCATTATCGGGGACGGCGGGCTTCGGGAGGAGCTGAAAGAGAGAATCCAAAAGAGCGGGAATGCGGATAATATTTTTTATTTTGACCGGATTCCGAATACGCAGATGTATCAATATTATGCGGCAAGTGATTGTTATGTAAACTTTAATACCCATGAAATTTTTGGCATGAGTATTTTGGAAGCCATGTATCAGGGCTGTCCGGTGGTGGCCCGCAGAGCGCCGGGACCGGAGCAGATCGTGGAAAATGGCGTATCCGGATATCTCTGCAATTCTGAGGAGGAAATGGGACGCATCATCGCCGGGGGTATCGCACCGGAGATCGGGCAGCGGGCGGCGGAGCGTATCCGGAAGGAATTTACCTGGGAGAGTAGTGCAGAGAAGATACAGAAGCTGGTCAGGAGCCGTAAGGAGGAATAGAGCATGAAAATAGCGGTAGCGGGAATGGGCTATGTGGGACTGGCCAATGCAGTCCTTTTGTCCCAGCATCATCAGGTGACGGCTGTGGATATCCTGGAGGAACGGGTGGCCATGCTGAATCGCAGGCGGTCTCCCATCGCGGATCCGGAGATCGAACGGTATCTGGCGGAAAAGGAATTACAGCTGTCCGCCACCACAGACGGAGAGGCGGCTTACCGGGACGCAGAGTATGTGATTGTGGCAGCGCCGACCAACTACAATGCGGAAAAGAATTATTTTGATACCTCTGCGGTAGAAGCGGTGATCGAACTGGTGCTGAAGGTGAATCCGGAAGCCGTGATTGTGATCAAATCCACGGTTCCGGTGGGATATACGAAAAGTGTCCGGGAAAAGTATCAGATAAAAAATCTGCTTTTTTCCCCGGAATTTCTGCGGGAAGGAAAGGCTCTGTATGATAACCTTTATCCATCCCGGATTATCGTGGGAACGGATCTGGAAAATCCGGATCTGACACAGGCGGCCCGTACCTTTGCGGAGCTTCTGAAGGAGGGCGCGCTGAAGGAAGAGATCGACGTGCTGCTGACGGCTTATACAGAGGCGGAGGCCGTGAAGCTTTTTGCTAATACCTATCTGGCGCTTCGTATTTCATTTTTTAATGAGCTGGATACTTACGCGGAGATGCGGGGATTGAATACTCGACAGATTATCGAGGGCGTGTGCCTGGATCCGAGAATCGGAAATTATTACAACAATCCGTCCTTCGGGTATGGTGGTTACTGTCTGCCCAAGGATACAAAGCAGTTGTTGGCCAACTATGCGGATGTGCCGGAAAATCTGATTGAAGCCATCGTGGAGTCCAATCGGACGAGAAAGGATTTTATCGCGGATCGGGTTCTGCGCCAGGCCGGATACTATGCCTATGGTGATAATAATACGTATGATGGCCGGAAGGAAAAGAAGGTTACGGTGGGTGTCTATCGTCTGACCATGAAGGCCAACAGTGACAATTTCCGGCAGAGCAGTATTCAGGGGGTCATGAAGCGGATCAAGGCCAAGGGAGCCGAAGTCGTGATCTACGAGCCGACGCTGGATGACACCAATACCTTTTTTGGCAGCAGGGTAACTCATGATCTGGAAGGATTCAAGCGAGAGTGTGATACCATTCTGGCCAACCGATATGACAGTCAGCTGGACGATGTGAGGGAAAAGGTTTATACGAGAGATATATTCAGGAGAGATTGATTCATGAAAATCATGTATGTGGATACCAGTGTGGGCGGCCATCATCTGATTTATGTAAATCATCTGCTGCGCATTGAGCCAGAGGAAAGCTTTGCAGTGCTGCCGGAAGGACAGGAGCAGGTGGAGGGAAGATGTATCCGTCTGCCTGTCCGTTCGATTCGCTGTCCAGGAGATTACCGAAGCTGGATGAAGGAGCTACACCGGATAGCGAAGCATGAAAAACCGGATGTGGTTCATTTCCTGGATGGAGATACCATGATGCGCTATTTTGGCCTGGGACTGGGCGGCTTTGGAAAAAGTAAAATCGTAATTACGTATCATCATCTGTTTCCGGGAAAGGCCCGGGAAATCAGTATGAGACGGATGCTGAAGAAAGCGGCGGCCGGGGTATTCCATACGGAGGAGATACGGCGGACGGTCGAGCAGTATGGCTGTGAAAATACCCGCTGGATTTCGTATCCCTGTTTCCTGAAGACAGAGATGCAGGAGAGCGGTGTGTACCGTCATATGCCGCCCGTGCTGCTGTCTTTGGGAGGAACGAGACAGGATAAGGGACTGGATATTCTGCTGGCAGCGTTGAAAATGGTGAAGACACCGTTTCACCTAGTTGTGGCCGGGAAGGAAGAGGATTTTGACCGGGCCTATATAGAGCGGGAGACGGCTGGATATCGGGACGAGACGGAGCTGATTTTGCGATTTTTGACAGAGAAAGAGGTCCTTGGGTATCTGACAGAGGCGGATATCATTGTGTTGCCCTATCGAAAGGTGTTTGACGGAGCAAGCGGCCCCATGTGCGAAGGCATTTATCTGGGAAAAACCATTGTGGGACCGGATCATGGCAGTCTGGGCAGTCTGATTCGGCAGCAGCATGTAGGGTATTCCTTTGAGAGTGAAAATCCGACAGCGCTGGCGGTATGTCTGGAGAAAGCCCTTAAGGAACCCTGCCGGTATGATGAGACGGCCCGGAAAGCCCAGAAGGAGTTGAGTCCGGAGCTTTTTCGGAAACGATATCGACAATTGTATAAAGAAATTATAAAATAACAGCCAAAGCCCCGACCCTTCCCATCCCAGGGAAGCAGCCGGGGCTTTGCCGTACTTACGTCACCTGCATTGCGGAGATCAGCGGGTAGCGGTTGAGCAGATATTCGCAGAAAATGGCGATGAGGTCTTTGGGATAAGGCGTCTTATCTTCCCAGGCCGGACAGCCGGTCATTTCCACGAGAAGGTGGTGGCCGCCGTTACGCATCATGACGTCCCGGACGGTTCGGATGTTGCGTTCTACGCTGCTGACAGTCGTAGAGAACTCGGATGCTACGGTGACGTAGATTTCTTTGTGAATACACTGGAGCCTCGTAGGGTCCTCAAGGGCCAGCTCCACCGCGCGGATAAAATAGCGGTACCCGCAATAGTGACTGAAAACTCCGGTGGTATTCAGCAAAACCTGGATTTTCTGTTTCATATGTAAAACTCCCCTCGAAAAAAGTAAAACAAAAAGATTTGTTTGCAGTAGATTATAATGAGAAAGTGTCGGAATGGGTAGTATATTCGGAGAAATAGACAAGGATCGACATAAATAGACATAAAGTTATCTGACATCGACAGACGGGTTGACGAATATACGAACTATAATATTTTGCAAAAAAGTACTTGCTTTTTCCGGAGCGCTTTAATATAATAGAGCAAACAAAAAAGACAAATGTGCGCGAGAGAAAGACAATCAACGTTAAAGCGCCGGAAAACGAGGAGGATCTTACAATGTATTCATTGGATGAAGTGAAGGCAGTGGACAGGGAAGTGGCGGCAGCCATCGAGGCAGAAATGTCCCGCCAGAACAGCCACATTGAGTTAATTGCATCAGAGAACTGGGTATCCAAGGCAGTCATGGCAGCCATGGGAAGCCCGTTGACCAATAAATATGCGGAAGGATATCCGGGAAAGCGTTATTACGGCGGCTGCGAATGTGTAGACGAGGTAGAGCGTCTGGCAATCGAGCGGGCAAAGAAGCTGTTCGGCTGCGAGTACGTGAATGTACAGCCCCACTCCGGCGCCCAGGCCAATATGGCAGTGCAGTTCGCCATGCTGAAGCCGGGAGATACGATTATGGGACAGAACCTGGCCCACGGCGGACATCTGACTCACGGAAGCCCCGCCAATTTCTCCGGCACCTATTTTCATGTGGTACCTTACGGAGTCAACGATGACGGCGTGCTGGACTATGACGAGATTCTCCGAATTGCGAAGGAATGCAGACCGAAAATGATTATCGCAGGAGCCAGCGCCTACGCGAGAACCATTGATTTCAAACGGTTCCGGGAGATTGCCGATGAGGTGGGTGCTTACCTGATGGTAGACATGGCGCACATCGCGGGACTGGTGGCTGCAGGCGTGCATCCGAGCCCGATTCCCTATGCCCATGTGACGACAACCACCACACACAAGACCTTACGGGGACCGAGAGGCGGCATGATTCTCTCCGACGCGGAGACGGCGAAGCAGTTTAATTTCAATAAGGCCGTATTTCCGGGAATCCAGGGCGGCCCGCTGATGCATGTGATTGCAGCCAAGGCAGTCTGCTTCCAGGAGGCGCTGCAGCCTGAATATAAAGAATATCAGCAGCAGATTGTGAAGAACGCCCAGGCGCTCTGCAAGGGACTGATGGATCGGGGAATCAAGATTGTGTCAGGTGGTACGGACAACCATCTGATGCTGCTGGATCTGACGCCCTTTGATCTGACCGGTAAAGAGGTGGAAAATCTGCTGGATGGAGCCAACATCACAGCCAATAAGAACACCATTCCCAACGATCCCAAGTCCGCGTTTGTGACCAGCGGCGTCCGGATCGGAACTCCGGCAGTTACAGCCAGAGGGCTGAAGGAAGAGGATATGGAGACCATCGCCGAGGCGGTAGCCCTGATGATCAAAGAGGGAGAAAGCGCCACAGAAAAGGCGAAGACCCTGGTTAAGAGCCTGACAGACAAATATCCGCTGGATATGTAAAAAATACAGAGAAAACAATGTGTGCCCCCGGAACCGGACAGCGGTTTCCGGGGGTTTTTGACGGCCCGGATTTAGGCAAATTAAGAATTAATTAAATAGTTTTTCGTATATCTCTGTGCTATACTGAACATATATAACACTAGATATGGCAGTCGGCGGGAAAATAGCCGGGCTGCGCGCACAGGAGAGAGAGCATGGCGCAGAAAAGAGAACCTGTGATTCAGGTAAAGAATCTGTACAAGATCTACCGGGTCGGCGAGAACAAGGTACGGGCGCTGAACGGTGTGAATTTGACCATCTACCGGGGCGAGTTTTGTTCCATTGTGGGAACCTCCGGTTCCGGTAAGTCAACGATGCTGAATATGCTGGCGGGTCTGGAGAAGCCCACCAAGGGCGAGATTGTCATTGCAGGACAGCATTTAGAAAAAATGAATGAGAATCAGCTGGTAAAGTTCCGGCGGGAGCATGTGGGCTTTATTTTTCAGTCCTTTAATCTGCTGGGAACCATGGACGCGGTGGAAAATGTGGCGCTGCCGTTGATGTTCCGTGGGATTCCGAAGAAGGAACGGATGGCGAAGGCAGATAAGATGCTGGATCTGGTAGGACTGTCCAAGCACAAGGATCATCGCCCCAACGAGATGTCGGGCGGTCAGCAGCAGCGTGTGGGCGTGGCCAGGGCGTTGGTACTGGATCCGGAGATTATCTTTGCGGATGAGCCTACGGGAAATCTGGATTCCAATACATCGGCAGAGGTCATGCGGCTGATGCAGAAGATTGTGCGGGAGCGGAACCAGACACTGGTCATGGTAACCCACGACAATCATCTGGCCAGCTTCGCGGACCGGATTTTCCATATTATAGACGGTAAGATTGTGAAGATAGAAGACAACCGAAATAAATCAGAGCAGATAGAGGGGGAATAAGAAAAATGAAGAATACGTGGATGAAAAAAGTACTGGTGCTGCTGATGTGCGGCGCGCTGGCAGTTCCGGCAGCGGGAATGGCGCAGCCCATGGTGGCGCAGGCGACAAGTCCGGCAACGGGTGGAGGAGCCGCTACGCCGTCTCCTACGCCATCACCCAGTGCGTCTCCGGATAAAACGACAGAATCCCTGAAGGATGCAAAGACCAATATCGCAGCGCAGCTGGACGATTATTACGCTGCACTGGAGTCTTCCATTCCGGATGATAAGAAATCCGCGGCGCAGGAAGAGATAAAGAAAGCGAAGATTGTCATTGAAAATATGAAAACAGCAGAGCAGGTGACCGCATACCTGGCAAAGGTGACAGCCAAGCTGGATTCCTTCGTACCATCTGCCACTCCTGATAACAGCGGCGACACCCCCGACACTACCCCGACGACCACCAACAATAACATCATGGTGGGTGGTAACTGGGTCACTCCGGTGGCCAACGCGGGCCAGCAGGTCAACGTGGTACTTCCGGTGGTGAATATGGGACGTACCGGCGTGAAAAACGCAGTTGTGACTCCGGCTATCAGTGAGGACGCAGCCAAATGGCCCTTTGAGATTGAGACGTCCAACTACAGCCAGACCATCGATTACCTGCCTGGCACCGACGATGGCGGATCCGATATGGATCGGCGCCGGGAGCTGACCTGGACCCTGCGGACCAGAAAGGACGCTCCCAGCGGCTATATGCCCATTTCCTTTAACGTAACCTTTGAAAATGATGATAAGAGCCTGAGCAACGTAACCCTGACTTCCTATGTAAAAGTAGTGGGAACCACAGGAATCTCAGCAGACGGCAAGTCCTCTACGCCCCGTGTCATTGTAACCGGATTTTCCACCAGTCCGGAGACCGTACACGCAGGCGACACCTTCACGCTGACCCTGCACATGCAGAACACCTCCAAGGCTACCGCGGTAAAGAATATGGTATTTGATATCCAGGCAGCCAGCGAGAGCACCGATACCACCTATGTGGCGGCTTCCTTCCTGCCCACTGCAGGATCCAGCACCGTATTCGTGGACAAGATTGCGGCAGGCGCGAACAAGGACATCAGCATTGAACTGGAGGCCCGTTCCGACCTGGCTCAGAAGCCTTACGTCATCAATGTAAAGATGAATTATGAGGACGAGAGTGTCAACGCTTATGAGAATACCGCCAGCGTATCCATTCCGGTGCGCCAGGAGGCACGGATTGACACCAGCAGTATCGAGGTGACGCCCCAGTCCATCGAGGTGGGCGGAGAGGCCAATGTATCCTTCAGCCTCTATAATATCGGCAAAACCAAGCTTTACAATGCTTCTGTAAAATTCCAGGCAGATTCCGTCACCGGCGGCGACACCTATCTGGGCAATATCGATCCGGGCGCAACCGGTTCCGTGGACGCGTATCTGAGCGGCGCGGCAGCCACCACAGACGATGGCAAGGTGAAAATTCTCATTACCTTTGAGGACGAGTCCGGAGAAAAAACAACCATCGAAAAAGAGATGGAGCTCTATGTGACGGAAATGATGAATTATGATGATGGAATGACGGACGACGGAATGATGGACGATGGCAGCCAGTCCCAAGGCGGCTTCAAGATCTGGTATGTCCTGATTCCGCTGGTGCTTGTCCTTGCAGCTGTTGTGGCTGTTATCGTCATTCGTAAGAAAAAAGCAAAGAAAGCGGCAGCTCTTCTGGACGCAGAGGATCTGGACGGCCTGGAGTAAGTGGATCTGGGCGGGGACGCAGAAGACACTGACGACGCAGACGATACAGAAAAGGAGTAATCCATGAGTTTTAGCGATTTGCTCAAAATGAGTCTGAGCAGCCTATGGAGGCGGAAGCTCAGAACAGTTCTGACGGTGCTGGGCGTAGTTGTGGGAACGGCTTCCATTATGGTTATGATTTCCCTGGGACTGGGACTCAGCAAGTCCAATATGGAACAGATCGAGCAGTACGGAGGCCTGACCACGATTACGGTCTATCCCAATGAAAATGGCGGCGGAATGAATTACGGCGGGGGCGGCATGGCCATGACTGCGGAAAGCGGTTCGTCCGGCTCTGCCGGCAATGAGCCGATCCGGATCAACGACACCATGATGGAGACGCTGGCAACCATCGATCACGTGGAGCTCGCCTCCCCGGTTCTCTCCACCTCAGCCATTGCCAAGTATGGAAAATGGGAAGCTTATCTGAATATTCAGGGTATGAGTAAGGAAGCCCTGCAGAAGATGAACCTGGAGCTGACAGAGGGAAGCGAGCTGCCGCTGTCAGATTCGGAGCTGAAATTTTTATATGGAAATACGGTAATCACAGACTTCTATGACGCAAAGACGAACCAGTATTACTGGGATACGGGCCAGCTGGCAGACATTGATTATATGAAGGATCCGCTGTTTATCATTTTCGATACGGACGCCTACTGGAACAGCAAGAATGGAGGTACCGACGAGAAGGGAGCTCCGGTGGCAGCGCCGAAGAAGTATCTGATTCCGGCCTGCGGCGTGATGGCGGGTACGGAAAATGACTATACGGAGAATTCCAACAGCGTACTCTGTGATGTGGAAGCGCTGAAAATGCAGTTGAAAAAGATTTATAAGGGAAAGGCCATTCCGGGTCAGCCTACCACCAAGGCCGGCAAGCCTTATAAGGAGATTTATTACGATTCCGCCTATATCCGCGTGGACGATATGAAGAATGTCAAGGCCGTGCAGCAGGAGATCAAGAACCTGGGTCTGCAGGCCAACAGCAATGCGGAGTGGATGGAGCAGGTGCAGCAGAGCTCCCGTTCCATTCAGGCAACCCTGGGCGGTATTGGCGCCGTATCTCTATTCGTGGCGGCGATCGGTATCGCGAATACGATGATGATGTCCATCTATGAGCGTACCAAGGAAATCGGCGTTATGAAGGTGCTGGGCTGCGATATGGCGGCTATCCGGAATATGTTTCTGGCAGAGGCCGGCTTCATCGGCCTGATCGGCGGCGTAGTGGGAATCGTTCTCAGTTATATGATATCGGCCATTATCAATTTCGTCCTACGGGACAGTTATTACTCGAATGTGTCATACATTCCGCCCTATCTGACCCTGCTGGCGCTGATATTTGCGGTGGTGATCGGTATGGTGGCCGGATTGTTCCCGGCGCTTCGGGCTATGCGCTTAAGCCCGCTGGCGGCGATCCGAAACGAGTAAGCGAAAAGCCCGGAAGAGGGCTGCAGGTAGAAGTAAAGACGGTAAGAGAGTATGAAAAAGAACGGCAGAAAGAGACGGAAAAGAGTATTGCTCCGGCTGCAATATGTTCTGACGGGAGCGGCGGTGGTCTGCGTGGCAGTCATTGCCCTGCTTCTGGTACATACGCTTGGAGACAACGAAATCAGCGGACCTGGCGGGAATGCCGGGTCTGCTCTTTTGGCCTCCGGGGGAAATGCGTTTGCGGCAGCGGGAGAGGAAGCAGCACAGATGGCGGTTCCGGTAGTTTCGGAAGATGCGACAGCAGGACAGGAAAAAAATGGAAACGACGAAATGCCAGACGATGTAGAAGAAATCACACGGTCGAGTCCGGAAGAACTGGCTGCGGAATCTGGGGTTCCCCGTATCCGTATCGTATTGGATCCCGGTCACGGTGGACCCGGAACCACCGACGAGCAGGAGCTGGGCGCGAAATACAGGGATACCTTTGAAAAATACCTGACCCTGAAAATCGCTCAGGCGGCAGGGCAAGAGCTGTCCACCTATGGCAACGTGGAAGTCCTGTACACAAGAGAAACAGATAAAGCCATGACACTGAAGGAGCGGGCGGCCTACGCCAAAGCTGTAGACGGAGACTACCTGATCAGTTTTCACTTAAATGCCTCCGAGGAACATAATTTCTTCGGCTCTGAGGTATTTACATCGGCTTTCGGAAGCTATTACGCCTGGGGCAAGGGCGTCGGTGACCAGGTGCTGAAGCAACTGGAGGCAGACGGCTTTGTATCCAAAGGAGTGAAAACCAGACTGGGCCGGAAGGGTGCTGACTATTATGGAGTGATCCGCGAAAGTAAAGAACAAGGAATTCCCGCGATAATCATTGAACACGGCTATATGGATCAGGACGGCGACTGGAGCCGTATGGATACCGATGAGAAGCTGATACAGCTTGGGAAAAGCGACGCTGCCGGAATTGCCGCGTTCTTTGGCCTGCAGAAAGGCAAAAATTTGTCAGAGCTGCCCGCTGCCGATACCACGGAGCCGGTATCTTCTCCGGTGCGTCCCGACACCACCGATCCGGTCAATGTTTACTACACACTGACCCGCCAGGATACGGCGAACGCCCAGATCACCCTCCACGCCGAAGACCCCGACAGCCGCGTTATGTATTATGATTACAGTATGGACGCAGGGGCTACCTGGTCCGAACTGTATCTGTGGCCGGAAGAAACCGGCGAGGATATTACCTTCATGCTCCCCGTGATGGAAGCCGAGGAAGCAGAGCTTCTGATACGTGCCTATAACACCTACGAGCTCCGAACAGAAGCTGTGAAAAAGTAAATATAAGCGAGAGAAATCCCCTCTCACTGGGAAAACAATGCGTTCCCGGTGAGAGGGGATTTCTCTCGCTTCTGTGTATCAATTTAAGATTCTTTGAGGCCGAGTAGTTTTGCTCCATTCTTATAGAGAATTTTTTCCAATTCTTCATCCGTAAAGCCAATCCGTTTGATATACTCCACGTCCTCCTTCTGGCCGCTCCATGGCGAATCCGTCGCAAACAGGATCTTGTCGATGCCGTGATTCCGGCTCATGCGGAGAATCTGCTCCGGCAGGGCCAGGCGCAGGATGTAGGCCAGATCCATGTAGTAGTCGCCGCCCACCAGAAGCTGCTCGGATTCATTTTCCATATCATGACCGCCCAGGTGCGCCAGAATCAGCCGGGAGGTATCTCCCTTATCATTCGGAAACACATCTTCAATCATGTGATGCAGCCTGGTCGGAGTGGCGTTTACCTGGCGTGGAAAGCCCAGATCCCGGCCGCAGTGGATGGACACGAGAAGCCCCAGCTCGGTGGCATAGCCGATGATACGTTCATAGCGGATATCATCGATGTAAGTGTTCTGATAGGTGGGATGGAGCTTAATGCCCTTCAGTCCCATATCCCGGATAGCCCGAAGCTCGCCTTTGTAGTCGGGGGAATCCGGGTGGATACCGCCGAAGCTGATGATGGAAAGGCCGTCCTCGTCCGGCTCCTCATGGGTGATGGAGCAGGCAAATTCATTGATGTGGCGGAACTGGGAGGGCTTCGTCACGATGGGAAGCACCACCGAATGGGTGACCCCAGCCTCCTTCATAGAGTGCTTCAGATCCTCCAGGGTACCGTCTGTATAGGCCACCACCCGGCCCACCTGCTCCAGGTTGCAGACCGCCCGGTGTGCCACTGTGTTCGGAAATATATGTGTGTGAAAATCAATAATCATTGCGAAAATCCTCCTGTAAATCCATAGAATGAAACATGCGTACGAATTGACATAGTAATATTTATATAGAATGAAATGTGCATATCATATAAAATTTCCAGTAAATTCATAGTATTTAGTATAGGAGATTTTAGTGTATTTTTCAAGTGGAGAGCAGACAGAAGAAGTTTGAAATAAAAAAAGGAATTCTGAATCCTCAGAATTCCTTTTTGATGAGAGCGATAGACGGGGCTCGAACCCGCGGTCTCGACCTTGGCAAGGTCGCGCGTTACCAACTACGCCACTATCGCATTTGTGTCGGCTGTTGTTCATCAGCGACATGTTGTATCTTACAGGATTTCGACTCATTTGTCAACAGGTTTTTCAAAAAAAGTTAAAAAAATTTTCGATAGGGTGCAAACCCTTGTAAACAGGCCGATTATTTCCTATAATAGAAAATAGTGAAAAGGGATTACGATTCAGAAAGACCGCGCGGAACGGCAGAAAGCGTAATACCTGACGAGAGCGACAGGGAGGAATCTACCGCATGAGCTATGCAGATCAGATATTCAAAGAGATGTGCCGGGACATCATTGAGAACGGTACCAGCACCGAAGGGGAGAAGGTGCGGCCCAAATGGGAGGACGGCACTTCTGCCTACACCATCAAGCGCTTCGGCGTGGTGAACCGTTATGATTTATCGAAGGAATTTCCGGCGTTGACGCTTCGAAGAACGGGGCTTAAGAGCTGTATGGATGAAATTCTCTGGATTTACCAGAAAAAATCCAACAATATTCATGATCTGAACAGCCATATCTGGGACGAATGGGCCGACGAGACCGGTTCCATCGGCAAGGCTTACGGCTATCAGATCGGCGTGAAGAGCCATTACCGGGAGGGCGACATGGATCAGATGGATCGGGTGCTTTTCGATCTGAAGCAGAATCCCTACAGCCGCCGGATTATGACAAATACCTATGTATTTTCGGATTTGAGTGAGATGCATCTGTACCCCTGCGCTTACGGCGTTACCTATAATGTGACCAAGCGGCCGGGCGAGGAGAAGCTGGTGCTCAATATGGTGCTGAACCAGCGCTCCCAGGACGTGCTGGCGGCCAATAACTGGAATGTGTGCCAGTACGCCATCTTACTGATGATGGTGGCCCAGGTCTGCGATATGGTGCCGGGCGAGCTCCTGCATGTGATTGCGGACGCGCACATCTATGACCGCCATGTGGATATCATCAGGGAACTGATTGCGAGACCGGAGCATCCGGCGCCGAAGGTGTGGCTGAATCCGGAGGTGAAGGATTTCTACGCGTTTACCACGGAGGATCTGCATGTGGAGGGGTATGAGACCGAGCCGCAGATTAGGGATATTCCGATTGCGGTATAGAAGATTTCCTTAAAAAGTGAAAACAGATAAGGGAAAGCATAGTACTGTTATAAAAAAATGGAAAATGTAATTTGAAATAAATGTAAGTACTTGCGACCGTTGTATGTAAGAAAGTATGTTAAGTAAAAATATGTAAAAGGAGTTTTAGAACTATGAATCTGATCGTTGCCGTAGATAAAAACTGGGCCATCGGCTACCAGAATAAGCTGCTGGTCAGCATCCCGGAGGATATGAAGTTCTTCCGCACTGCCACCACCGGAAAAGTGGTCGTCATGGGCCGGAAAACCCTGGAGACCTTCCCGAACGGCCTGCCCTTAAAGAACCGCACGAACATCGTGCTGACCCGGAATCCGGAGTACCAGGTAAAGGGCGCAGAGGTGGTTCACACGGTAGAAGAGGCGATGGAGCTTATCAGCGAGTACCCGCCGGAGGACGTATATGTCATCGGCGGCGACACCATTTACAGGCAGTTCCTGCCCTACTGCAACGTGGCCCATGTGACCCGTATCGATCATGAATACATGGCCGACGCCTGGTTCCCGAACCTGGAGGAGGATCCGGAGTGGGAGCTGACCGGGGAGAGCGACGAGAAGACCTATTTCGACCTGGAGTTCACCTTCTGCAAATACGAACGAAAAAAATAGGAAATTAACACTTTTTCTCATTGCAGTATCAAAGAATCTGATCTATAATATAAAAAATTAAAGTTCAGTACGGGTAAGACCGCGGCAGCCTCAGTGTGAATACAGGCATACGGCTGGAGTAAATTTTCAGGAATCCCCAAAGGAAAATCAGAAAATTACTGAATGAGTGTAAGGAGGAGCTTTGACATGGAAAAGAAAAATTTAGACTGGTCAAATATTGGTTTCGGTTACGTACAGACAGATAAGCGTTACGTATCCAACTTTAAGGATGGCGCATGGGATGAGGGCGGCCTCACCGACGACGCAAATGTAGTCCTGAATGAGTGCGCAGGCGTTCTGCAGTACGCGCAGACTGTATTTGAGGGTATGAAGGCATACACCACAGAGCAGGGCAAGACGGTTATCTTCCGCCCGGACCTGAACGCAGAGCGTATGGTTCAGTCTGCAAAGCGTCTGGAGATGCCGGTATTCCCGGAGGATCGCTTCGTGGACGCAGTTGTACAGACCGTAAAGGCAAATGAAGCCTATGTACCGCCCTACGGAACAGGCGCAACTCTGTATATCCGTCCGTATATGTTCGGAACCAACCCGGTTATCGGTGTAAAGCCGGCTGACGAGTATCAGTTCCGTGTATTCGGTACTCCGGTAGGACCGTATTTCAAGGGCGGCGTAAAGCCCCTTACCATCAAGGTATCTGATTTTGACCGCGCGGCACCCCATGGATCAGGCCACATCAAGGCAGGTCTGAACTACGCCATGAGTATGCACGCTATCGTAACCGCCCATCAGGAGGGCTTTGATGAGAACCTGTACCTGGATGCAGCGACCAGAACCAATGTGGAGGAGACAGGCGGAGCAAACTTCCTGTTTGTAACGAAGGATGGCAAGCTGGTAACTCCGAAGTCCAACAGCATCCTTCCGTCCATCACACGCCGTTCTCTGGTATATGTAGCAAAAGAGTACCTGGGAATGGAAGTAGAGGAGAGAACCGTGCCGTTTGCAGAGGTAAAGGAGTTTGCGGAGTGCGGACTTTGCGGAACAGCAGCCGTTATTTCTCCGGTAGGAAAGATCGTAGATCATGGCAACGAGATCTGCTTCCCCAGCGGCATGACCGATATGGGACCGGTTACCAAGAAGCTGTATGACACCCTGACAGGTATCCAGATGGGCCGCATCGAGGCTCCGAAGGGCTGGATCAAGGTTGTAGAGTAATTTTTAAACAAGACGGCATTTTAAGTTACATAAGAGGCGGGATAAGGAGACTTATCCTGTCTCTTGTTATGTAATAGAAAAATCCGTTGGAATCCCCTGTTACATAACAAAGGATCTTTGACGGATGTCCGTTTTCGGCTTGCAAGAGGGATGGGAAGAAAGTATAATAAAATGTAAACGAGTTTCAAAAAGGAGTGCCAGATGGCGAATAAAAAGAAAAAGAGAAGAGTTCTCTCTTATCTGTTCAGTTATGATATGAACCTGATCGTAGCCGTCTTATTTTTGATTGTCTTCGGTCTGGTGATGATATACAGTGCCAGTTATTATACGGCCAGCATGAGCGACGCATTCAGGCATGACCCCACATACTTACTGATGAGTCAGCTGAAATACAGCATCGTGGGTATCGCAGTGATGCTGGTTATCGCCAATGTGGATTACCATTTCTGGCGGCATTTCGCCATGCTTGGGCTGGTAGCGTCGATTGTGCTGATTTTGCTGCTGCTGGTGCCGGGACTGGGCGTCACGGTCAAGGGCGCAACCCGCTGGATCCGAATTCCGGGCATCGGACAGTTCCAGGTGGCGGAGCCGGTGAAGGTGGCGATGATTCTGTTTTCAGCGACTCTGATAGGAAATTATTCCAGTCGGCTGAATAATATGAAGACCTTTATCACGGTGCTGATTCCGACGGCTGTAGTGTCCGTCCTGATTTTGAAAATCAGTAACAACATGAGTACCGCCACCATCGTGCTGGGTATCAGCTTCCTGATGGCCTTTATGGTCTATCCGAAGTACTGGCCCTTCGTACTGCTGGGCGGCGCGGGAGCTACGGGAATCGGAGCCCTGATTTTCTACCTGAAGCGGAAGCTGGCCTCAGGCGAGGCAGGCAGCGGCAGCGGTTTCCGTGGCGCGCGTATCCTGGCCTGGCTGGATCCCTATTCCTACGAGTCGGACAAGGCCTACCAGTCCCTGCAGGCGCTGTACGCCATTGGTTCCGGCGGCCTCTTCGGGAAGGGCCTGGGCAATAGCATCCAGAAGCTGGGACGTATCCCGGAGCCCTATAATGATATGATTTTTTCCATCATCTGCGAAGAGCTTGGCATCTTCGGCGCAGGCCTGATTATATTGATGTTTATCTACCTGCTGTACCGGCTCTACAGCGTGGCCCAGGAAGCGGAGGACGTATTTGGAAGGCTTCTGGCCATCGGCGTCTTTTCCCATGTGGCGCTGCAGGTGGTGCTGAATCTGATGGTCGTTACCAGCTTATTTCCCACGACAGGCGTAACCCTGCCCTTCTTCAGCTATGGAGGAACGGCGTCGGTGTTCCTGCTGTTCGAGATTGGCATGGTGTTAAATGTAGAAAAGCAGAGTCGTTTTAAAAAGGAAAAAGAATTACGGGAGGCAAGAGAACATGAGAGAGCATACGAAGGTTATTAAAATCGGCGACCGGGTCATCGGAGGAGGCAATCCGATCCTGATCCAGTCCATGACCAATACAAAGACAGAGGATGTGGAGGCTACCGTGGCCCAGATTCAGGCGCTGACGGCGGCGGGCTGCGACATTATCCGCTGCGCGGTTCCGACCATGGAGGCGGCGGAGGCCCTCGGCGAGATTAAGAAGCAGATTACGATTCCGCTGGTGGCGGACATTCATTTTGATTATAAGCTGGCCCTGGCGGCCATCGAGCACGGCGCGGACAAGATCCGCATCAACCCGGGCAATATCGGAAGCCGGGAACGTGTACAGGCCGTAGTAGACGCTGCGAAGGAGCGTAACATCCCCATCCGCGTGGGCGTCAACAGCGGTTCCCTGGAAAAAGAACTGGTGGAAAAATACCACGGCGTCACCGCAGAGGGTATCGTGGAGAGCGCCCTGGATAAGGTACACCTCATCGAAGACATGGGTTATGACAACCTGGTCATCAGCATCAAGTCCTCCGACGTCATGATGTGCGCCAGGGCCCATGAGCTGATTGCCACGAAGACCAATTACCCGCTTCATGTGGGCATCACCGAGTCCGGTACCCTGTATTCCGGCAATATCAAGTCCGCAGTGGGACTGGGCATCATCCTGTATCAGGGCATCGGCGACACCATCCGTGTGTCCCTGACCGGAGATCCGCTGGAGGAGATTCGCTCCGCAAAGCGCATTCTGAAGACCCTGGGGCTCCGCAAGGGCGGTATTGAGGTCGTATCCTGTCCTACCTGCGGCAGAACCCAGATCGACCTCATCGGCCTGGCTAACCAGGTGGAGCGCATGGTAGAGGATATTCCGCTTAATGATATCAAGGTGGCAGTTATGGGCTGCGTGGTAAATGGACCGGGCGAGGCGAAAGAAGCTGACATCGGAATCGCGGGCGGCAAGGGCACCGGCATGCTGATTAAGAAGGGTGAGATCGTACAGCGGATGCCGGAGAGCGAGCTTCTGGGAGCATTGCGCGAGGAACTGCTGCACTGGAACGAGAACTGAGCTCAGAAACGCAGACAGTGCGCAAGCCTGTGACAGATGAGAATGAGATAGAGAGGGATAGAATGACAAAAATGTTCGCGGAGGTCTTTCCGCCGCTCCATGTGGAGCAGGGGCTTCAGGATCTGCTGGAGCAGGTGAAGGTGGAAAAGGTCACCTCCAACCGGGCAAAAAATTTCATAAGAGTATATCTTGTGAGCGGAAAGCTGATCCATAAGGAGCAGCTTTTTCAGCTTGAAAAGACTTTAAAAAAGCAGCTCTTCGGGGCGTCGGATATCACAGTCAGGATTCTGGAGCGCTATGAGCTGTCGGGGCAGTACAACCCGGAAAAGCTGATGGAGCTCTATAAGGACAGCATTCTCTTTGAACTGCGCCATTACAGCATGCTGGAGTACAACCTGTTCCGGGGGGCGAAGATCGAGTTTCCGGAAGCCAATATCCTGAAAATGGAACTTGCGAAGACCACTCTGGGTGAGGACGCGGCCGATGAACTTATCCGCATTCTGTATAAGATTTTCACGGAACGATGTGGATTGGATGTGAAAATCCAGGTGGAGTTTGTGGATAAAAAGGAAGAAAAGAAGAAGCGCAGCGGCCGTGCGGACGTGGAGAAGCAGGCGGAGGCCCTGAACGCGGCCATGTGGGCGGCCAAGCAGGCGGCAGACGCTGCGGAGAGTGCAGAGAACGCGGAACGCGCGGGCGGAAACAGTACGGCAGCAGGAGACGTCGGCAGCTCCGGCGGCATGAAAACGGAGAAGAAGCCTGCGGCTGCATCCACAGGCGGCAAGAAGAACTTTGGCAATTTCGGCAAAAGCGAGTACGCCTACGGCAAGACCCTGCGTTCCGGCGGTGGTTTCCGAAGCCGTGGCGCCAGCAACAATCCTGACGTGCTTTACGGTCGTGATTTTGACGACAGCGAGCTCATCGATCTGGTGCAGGTCATTGGAGAAATGGGCGAGGTGGTCATCCACGGCCAGGTGACCGGCTGGGACGAGCGGGAGATCCGCGGCGAGAAGACCATTGTAACTATCACGGTGACCGATTACACGGACACCATCCGTATCAAAATCTTCGAGAAAAATGACGAAATGGAAGCCTTCCGGGAGAAGTTGAAAAAGGGAGCCTTCATCAAGCTGAAGGGTCTTACCGCCATGGACCGTTTTGACAACGAGCTGACCATCAGCTCCGTGGTGGGAATTAAAAAATCTTCGGATTTCCGGACGCCTCGGGTAGACAACAGTGAGCTGAAACGGGTGGAGCTTCATTGTCATACGAAGATGAGTGATATGGACGGTGTCTCTGAAGTGGAGGACATTATCAAGCGGGCGAAATCCTGGGGACATAAGGCTATTGCGGTGACGGATCACGGCGTGGTACAGGCTTACCCTGCAGCCAGCCACAGCCTGGAAAAGGGCGATAATTTCAAGGTCATTTACGGCGTGGAGGGCTATCTGGTCGACGACCTGAAGGATATCGTCACCGACGCGGCCGGACAAAGCCTGGACGACGCCTATGTGGTCTTTGACATTGAGACCACCGGCTTTTCCGCGGAAAATGACCGGATCATTGAGATCGGAGCCGTGCGGGTGGAACAGGGTGAGATCACGGACAAATTCAGTGTATTCGTGAATCCCCAGACCCCGATTCCCTTCGAGATTGAGAAGTTGACCGGCATCAACGATGAGATGGTCATGAACGAGCCCACCATCGAGGAAATCCTGCCGAAATTCCTGGATTTCTGCAAGGGCGCGGTCATGGTGGCCCACAATGCGGGCTTCGATATGAGCTTCATCCGCAAAAACAGCGAGCGCCAGGGCCTGCCCTGCGAGTTCACCGTGGTGGATACGGTGGCGCTGGCCCGGATTCTGCTGCCCCAGCTGAACCGTTTCAAGCTGGACACAGTGGCGAAAGCCCTGAATGTGTCTCTGGAAAATCATCATCGGGCCGTGGACGACGCAGGCTGTACCGCGGAAATTTTCGTGAAGTTTGTGCAGATGCTGAAAGAGCGGGATATTTTCGACCTGAACGGCGTCAACCGGATGAGTACCCTGGACGCGGACGCCATTAAGAAGCTGCCCTCCCACCATGTGATTATTCTGGCGAAAAATGAGATTGGCCGAGTGAATCTGTACCGGATGGTATCCTGGTCTCATATGGATTATTTTGCCCGGGTGCCGAGAATCCCCAAAAGCGTGCTCCAGAAGCACCGGGAGGGATTGATCGTAGGCTCCGCCTGCGAGGCCGGAGAGCTCTATCAGGCGCTGGTGCGGTCTGCCCCTGATGAGGAGATTGCGAGACTGGTGAACTTCTACGACTACCTGGAGATTCAGCCTCTGGGCAATAACGAATTTATGCTGCGGGGAGAACGGCCCACCTTCGAGTTGAAGGACGATCTGATCCGTCTGAATAAGAAGATCGTGTCTCTGGGAGAGCAGTTTCACAAGCCTGTGGTGGCCACCTGCGACGTGCATTTCCTGAACCCGGAGGACGAGGTCTACCGCCGGATTATCATGGCCGGAAAGGGCTTCAAGGACGCGGACGATCAGGCGCCGCTGTATCTTCGGACTACCGAGGAAATGCTGGCGGAATTTGAATATCTCGGAAGCGATAAAGCAGAAGAGGTAGTCATCACTAACACAAATAAGATTGCGGATATGATCGAACGGATTTCCCCGGTGCGCCCGGATAAGTGTCCGCCGGTTATCGAGAATTCGGATCAGACGCTCCGTGACATCTGTTACGAGAAAGCCCATTCCATCTATGGCGGGGAGCTGCCCCAGGTGGTAACGGAGCGTCTGGAGAAAGAGCTGCACTCCATCATTTCCAATGGATTCGCGGTTATGTATATCATCGCCCAGAAGCTGGTGTGGAAGTCCAACGCGGACGGCTATCTGGTGGGATCCCGAGGATCCGTAGGTTCCTCCTTCGTGGCCACCATGGCCGGAATCACAGAGGTCAATCCGCTGCCGCCCCACTATTACTGTCCGGCCTGCCATTACAGCGATTTCGAGTCGGAAGAAGTGCGCAAATACGCGGGTGCAGCCGGCTGCGATATGCCGGATAAGGCCTGTCCGGTCTGTGGAGGCCCCCTGAAGAAGGAGGGCTTCGATATTCCCTTCGAGACATTCCTGGGCTTTAAGGGAGATAAGGAGCCGGATATCGACCTGAACTTCTCCGGCGATTATCAGTCCAAGGCCCACAAATATACGGAGGTTATCTTCGGTACGGGTCAGACCTTCCGGGCGGGGACCATCGGAACCCTGGCGGACAAGACGGCCTTCGGTTATGTGAAGAATTATTATGAGGAGCGGGGCCAGCACAAGCGGAACTGTGAGATTGACCGTATCGTGCAGGGCTGCGTGGGCGTGCGCCGCTCGACGGGCCAGCACCCGGGTGGAATTGTCGTACTGCCCCACGGGGAGGAAATCCATTCCTTTACGCCCATTCAGCATCCTGCCAACGATATGACCACGGACATCATTACCACCCATTTTGACTATCACTCCATCGACCACAACCTGTTGAAGCTGGACATTCTGGGACACGATGATCCGACCATGATTCGTATGCTGGAGGACCTGACCGGCCTGGATGCGAAGACCATTCCACTGGATGACCAGGACGTCATGTCTTTGTTTAAGAATACAGAGGCTCTGGGAATCAAGCCGGAGGATATCGACGGCTGCCCCCTGGGATGCCTTGGCATTCCCGAGTTCGGCACCGACTTCGTAATCCAGATGGTGTGCGACGCCAAGCCTCAGTCCTTCTCGGACCTGATCCGGATCTCGGGACTGTCCCATGGTACCGATGTGTGGCTGAACAACGCCCAGCGCTTTATCAAGGAAGGCAAGGCCACCATTTCCACGGCTATCTGTACCCGGGACGATATTATGCTGTACCTGATTCATCAGGGCGTGGAACCCAGCCTGTCCTTTACGATTATGGAGAGTGTACGAAAGGGAAAGGGACTGAAGCCCGAATGGATCGAGGCCATGAAGGCCGAGGGCGTGGAAGACTGGTATATCGAGTCCTGTAAAATGATTAAATACATGTTCCCGAAGGCCCATGCGGCGGCCTACGTTATGATGGCCTGGCGAATCGCCTACTGCAAGATCAATTATCCGCTGGCCTATTACGCGGCCTATTTCAGTATCCGTGCTTCGGCATTCAGCTATGAGCTTATGTGTCAGGGAAAAGAGCGTCTGGCTTATTTTATGTCGGATTATAAGCGCCGGAGTGATTCTCTGTCCAAGAAGGAGCAGGACAGCATGAAGGACATGCACATCGTCCAGGAGATGTACGCCAGAGGCTTCGAATTCTGGCCCATCGACATCTACCGGGCGAAGGCCCATCGTTTCCAGATCATCGACGGCAAACTGATGCCGGCCCTAAGTACCATCGAGGGCCTGGGTGACAAGGCAGCCGATCAGCTGGAAGCCGCTGCCAAGGACGGCCCCTTCCTGTCCCGGGACGACCTGCGGACCAGAAGTAAGCTCTCAAAAACTGTGATTGACTTCATGGGAGATTTGGGATTACTCGGCGACCTGCCGGAGTCCAATCAGTTGTCGCTGTTTGATTATGTATCATAGTGTAAAAACGTACCGTCTTAGACAACCGATATAATAAAACGCAGGATAAAATACCCATCCTGCAAAGTCAGGAAAGAGAGAATGCCTCCCTTGATCTGAGGTTAGCTTGATTTCCCGAGGATTCGTTTGCGCTAGGCAGCCCCCGAAGGAGCCACTGTCTGAGGCCGAAGGCCGAGTTTGGCGGTCGGGGGCGAATAAGCCGTGCGAACCTAATCAGGGAAATCAATGCGTCTCAGAGCGAGGGAGGCATTCTCTCTTTCCGTCCGTTACTATATTTTATATCCTGCGTCCCCGCGCCTGCACCAGCGCCGCCAGCGACACATGAAACGTCGTAATCATATCCTCGATAAACTCCTCCTCCGAAGGAATCTTCCGAAGCAGCACCCGTACAATCATCCCCGTCATACCGCTGGTATAAAAGGAAGTCAGATGCTCCCGGTAAGCGTCGTCAAGCGTTCGTCCGGTCTCGGTTTCGGCTTTCTGAATTACCAGCCGGATAGGTGCGGAAAAATCATCATAGAGAAAATTCCGGAGCTCATCATGCCCCAGTTCATTGATGACACAGGTCAGAAGCTGCCGGTTCTGTTTAATATAATGCAGGGCAAACCGGATCACTTTCTCCGGATCCGACGTCAGCTCATTGCTGTCCACCACCGACAGCAGATCCTGTTCCAGCATCCAGCGCAGCAGCGAATAGATATCCTCAAAGTGATAATAAAAAGTCTTGCGGTTAAACCCGCAGTTCTCCACAATCTCCGTCACCGTAATCTTTGAAAATGATTTTTTCGCCAGAAGCTGCTTTAAGGAATCCGCCAACGCCTGCTTTGTAGCCAGACTCTGTATCTCATGTTTCATAAATATCCCATCCCATCCTGTGTCATTCATTTAAGTGTACTGAATTTCCTCCGGTGAATCAAGGAAATCACTGAAATTTATAAAAAGTTCATCATTTGCAAAGGGAAAAAAGGAAAGTACAGCAAAAATAGTCAAAAAGAGGGGGTAAAAAATGTGGAATCTTGTAAAAGTCAGGAATGGACAATCAGAAAAAATGGGAGTATGATAAAGCAGGTAGCATTTATGAGGGGAATATTATGTAAACGGGATTTTACCGTGGGGATGGAGGTAATAAATGAGAAAAAAATCACATATTTCACTGGCCAGATACATCGCGCAGGACATGGACTTTCCGACCATGAACCATCATCGGAAGGCGTTCTATCTGGGAAGCATACTCCCGGACTGTAAACCGTCCTTTCTGACCCAGCGCCATGAATTCGTAGGAACCTTCGACATGGTTCGGGAGCGCATTTGTAATCTGTCACAGGATTCAGATCTGATGCTGGACAACGGACGCGCCTATATGCGGCGTCTCGGTGAAATCATTCATTATATTGCGGATTATTTCACATTTCCACATAATAAGATTTATGATGGCAATCTGAAAGATCACTGTATCTATGAGAAAGAACTGAAGTTCCGGCTTCGGGAATATGTGAAGAGCGGGGAAGCCTTCCGGGTCCGCATCGATACAAAAAAGTTTGAGACGGCAGAGGCAGTTTGTACCTTTATCAAAAAAGCCCATGAGGATTATTTGAAGATTGAGCATGGGGTGAAGGAGGACTGCGAGTACATTGTGCGCGTATGTCACCAGGTGGTACAGGCTATTCTGAATCTGGTCAGTATCGCAGCAGGAAAGGAAGTCGAGAGACGGCTGTGTCCCGCGTAAGAGCAGGCGAAAAATGAGAAAACAAAAAAAGTCCGGCAGATGTCACCATCTGCCGGACTTTTTTGACTCAGCCCTCCGAAAACCTAATCCACCTGCCGGATGCCGGAGATATCCGAATCGATCATCAGGGAATAATTGGTATAATACACCACGAAACCGGGTTTCGCGCCACCGGGTTTCTTCACCTGCTTCTTCTGGACATAGTCGATCTCTACCTTGTCGCCGCCCCGGTTTTTGGAGTAGTAAGCAGCCAGCTTTCCGGCTTCCTCAAAGGTGCGGTCCGGAAGCTCCTGCCCATTCGTCTTCACGATGACATGGGAGCCGGGCGCGCCCTTGGCGTGGAACCACCAGTCATTTCCGGTGGCAAACTGGAAGGTCAGCTCGTCGTTCTGATAATTATTTTTTCCCACATAGATATCAAAGCCGTCGCTGGAGAGATAGTGATAGGGTTTGGAAGTGATCTTCACCTTTTTGCCACCACCCTTCCGGCGGATATAGCCGGATTCCACCAGCTCCTCCTTGATCTGCACCAGATCCTCCTCGGAGAGAGCCATATCCAGGGCCGTCTGCACGGATTCCAGATGTTCGACTTCAGCCCTGGTTTCAGTCAGCAGGGTGGTTACAGCCTCGAAGGTCCGCTTGAGCTTGCCATATTTGTCAAAATATTTTTTCGCGTTCTCCTGAGCAGAGAGGGTCGGATCGAGAGGAATCGTAACCTCTTCATTGGTGTAATAATTCAGAGCCTGCATGGACTTTGCGCCTTCCGGTACGCCATAACCGTAGGTGTGAATCAGTTCTCCCCAGATCTGATACTTCTCCCGCTTTTCTGTATCGGCCAGCTGTCGGCTCTGCAGATCGTATTTCTTACGGCTTCGCTCCAGGGCCGTCTGCACGATGCGCCGGAGATCCGAGGACTTCTGGCGGATGCGGGTCAGGGTATTCTTTGAAGCATAGTAGCTTTCCAGCAGGGCGGAAATGGAGTCGAAAGCCTGGTCGGTCAGATCCCCGTACATGGTCAGCGGAACTGCGGAGAACTCTGCCGGATCCAGATTCTGCCCGGGCTGTGGGAATACGGTATCGGCGGTGGAGTCTGCATTTTTATAATAAATATGAGGCTTAAAATCACCAGCCTGAACCGTCTCCATAAGCCGCAACAGCTGATGCGCCAGCATCTCCCGCTCCGGAGCCTCTAAAGCCCCCGCAGGCCGCGCAGATTCCACAGAAGCCCGGTGGCAGAGTTCCTCAGCCATGACCGGGGAAAAGCCTGTCAATGTGGTGTAGATGGCCTTGGAGAGGGGCATCGGCTTTTGACAGATAGCTGAAACCATTTCCACGGGATTGGCAGTCAGTGGATCCAGCTTGTCCTGGGTATGGGGAATGAAGTAAGTCCGGCCCGGCAGCACCTCACGGACGGAGCTGACCGCCAGGGACACATGCTTGATGCTGTCCAGGATCATGCCGTCCTCCCTGCAGAAAATCAGGTTGCTGTGCTTGCCCATCAGCTCCACGATGAGGGTCTTGCGGCAGAGATCGCCCATTTCATCCAGATGCTCGATATGGAAATGGAGAATGCGCTCCAGGGAAGGCTGGGTCACAGCCACGATGCGCCCGCCGCCCAGGTGCTTGCGAAGCAGCATACAGAAGCCCGGCGCGGTCATGGGCGCGGGCTTATTTCTGTCCGTCAGGTAGACCAGCGGCAGACTGGCCGAAGCGGAGAGTAGTAGCCGGTACTGATTCGCGTTATTTTTTATGGTAAGCAGAAGCTCGTCGGCCTCGGACTGGACGATCTTGGTGATGCGTCCCCCGGTCAGTTTATCCGACAGCTCCTTTCGAAGACAGGATACAGTAATTCCGTCAAATGCCATGGTGAAAACGGCCTCCTTAAACTAGCTTTTTCCATTAGTATACTTGACATGTTGAAAAAATTCAACTACAATGAAATCCAAATGAGCAGTGCAAAGACTCGGAAGAAAAGACACTGCAGAGCGGAGAAAACAACCATGGTAAAGAGTATGACAGGCTTTGGCCGATGCGAGGTATCCGAAGGGGAACGGAAAATGACGGTGGAGATGAAGTCCGTCAACCACAGATATCTGGACGTGGCCATCAAGATGCCGAAGAAGCTGAACTATTTTGAATCTGCCATCCGAAGCCTCCTGAAGACCTACATCCAGCGCGGAAAGGTGGACGTCTTCATCACCTACGAGGATCTGTCGGAGAGCAATATGGCGCTCCATTATAATAAAGAGATTGCCGCGGAATATCTGAAATACTTAAACCAGATGGCAGAGGACTTCGGCCTGGAGCAGGACGTGAAGGTAGGAGCCCTGTCCCGTTATCCGGAAGTTCTGGTTATGGAAGAGGTACAGGATGACGAGGAGGAGCTCTGGAAGCTTCTGGAAGAGGCCCTGAAGGGCGCCTGCGGACAGTTCGTGGCTGCCCGGGTGACCGAGGGCGAGAACCTGAAGCGGGATCTCTTGGCAAAGCTCGACGAGCTGCTGATCCATGTGGATTATGTGGAGGAGCGATCCCCGCAGATCGTGGCCGAGTACCGGGCAAAGCTGGAGGCAAAGGTGAAGGAGCTCCTGGCAGACACCCAGATCGAGGAGAGCCGCATCGCTTCCGAGGTCACCATTTTTGCGGATAAGATCTGCGTGGACGAGGAGATCGTGAGACTCCGCAGCCACATCGAGCATACGAGAGCCACACTGGAAGAGAAAGAGAGCGTGGGCCGCAAGCTTGACTTCATCGCCCAGGAGATGAACCGGGAGGCCAACACAATCCTTTCCAAAGCCAACGACCTGGAGATTTCCAATCACGCCATTGAACTGAAGACCGGCATCGAAAAAGTCCGGGAACAGATTCAGAATATTGAGTAGGGAGAATAAGATGGACAGAAAAGGAATTTTACTGGTTGTGTCCGGCTTCTCCGGAGCAGGAAAAGGAACGCTGATGAAGGAACTGGTGGGACGTTATGATAATTACGCCCTTTCCATCTCAGCGACCACTCGCAGCCCAAGAGAGGGCGAGTTGGATGGAAGAGAGTATTTTTTCCGCACCAAAGAAGAATTCGAACAGATGATAGCCGACGACGCGCTCATTGAGCACGCCTGCTATGTGGGCAATTATTACGGAACCCCCCGGGCTTATGTGGAAGAACAGCTGGCCCTGGGCAGGGATGTGATTCTGGAAATCGAGATTCAGGGCGCTTTGCAGATTAAAAAGCGGTTCCCGGATACCTTATTATTATTTGTATCCACACCGGACGCGGAGACCCTGAAGAACCGCCTGATAGGCCGGGGAACGGAAAGCCTGGACGTGGTAGAAAAGCGTCTTTCCCGTGCTTCCGAGGAGGCCGCGGGCATCGAGAATTATGATTATTTCATCATCAATGATGATTTAGATACCTGTGTTACACAGGTGCATCAGATTATCCAGGGCGAACACAGCCGTGTCTCCCGCAATCTGGAGCTTATTAACACGATCAAAAAAGATATCAGCAAATTTCAGAAAGGTTAAGGTGAAAACATGTTACATCCGTCATATTCCGATTTAATGAAGGTCGTCAACAGCGAGGTAGAGGAGGGCGAAACTCCGGTCGTGAACAGCCGTTATTCCATCGTGCTGGCTACCTCTAAGCGTGCCCGTCAGATCATCGGCGGCGAGGAGCCGTTCGTAAACGGCAAGGGCAAGAAGCCGCTGTCCATTGCTATCCAGGAACTGGAACAGGGCCTGATCAAGATCATGCCGGAGGATGATGACTCCTCAGATGAGATGGACGCGGAGCGCGCAGTGCTTCACGCAGATCATTACAATGAGGAAATGGCTGCGGAGCGCGCGGCAGAGGCAGAAGAGGAAGCAGAAAAAGAGGCTGCTGCAGACGGCGAAGAGTAAGCCGGAAAAAGACACAGCGATTTTTCATACGGGCGGACAGGCGAGAAACCTGCCGCCCGTATTTTTCTTCCTCTGTAGGAAATACCATGTTACATGAAAGCGTGAAAGTTATGCTTCCTATAGAGCAAAAAACCCTCCGCAGAAAATGTGGAAAGTTGTCTGACATAAGTGGGATTGTGTAGATTTTGGAAAAAGTGTCACAAAAACACAAATAAGTTGTACAAATCGGTAATGCCGTTGACACAGGCTTTTCCCATTGCTAAGATAAAAATATCGATGATATCGTGCAAGGGAGACCACGGTATCAAACCTATGTGAAATATTGATTTCAGGAGGGAATTACTATGAATATCATTACCGTAAAGAACTATGAAGAACTGAGCAAGATGGCAGCGCACATTCTGGCAGCGCAGGTGATCGAGAAGCCGGATAGCGTTCTTGGTCTGGCGACCGGCTCCACCCCCATCGGCATCTATGACTGCCTGGCTGAGTGGTGCAAGAACGGAGAGGTAGACTTCTCCAAGGCTGCTACGGTAAACCTTGACGAGTACAGAGGACTGGATCATGACAATGACCAGAGCTACTACTACTTCATGAACAAGCATCTGTTCAGCAGAATCAACATCGACCCGAGCCGCACCAACGTACCGGACGGAACCGAGCCGGATCCGGAGAAGGAGAGCAAGCGTTACGAGGCACTGATCAAGGAGCTCGGCGGCATTGATATTCAGCTTCTGGGTATCGGTCATGACGGACACATCGGATTCAACGAGCCGAACAGCTTCTTCGATAAAGCGACACATTGCGTAGACCTGACAGAGATGACCATCGAGGCCAACAAGCGTTTCTTCGAGTCCATCGACGACGTACCGCGTCAGGCATACACCATGGGCATCGGAACCATTATGTCCGCGAAGAAGATCCTGATGGTTGTGACGGGCGCAGATAAGGCTGATATCGTGGCAAAGGCCTTCTACGGCGAGGTAACCCCGGAGGTTCCGGCTTCCATCATCCAGTTCCATCCGAACGTAACCGTGATTTGCGATGAAGCAGCTATGTCCAAGGTACAGAAATAGAAAATAACAGAATGAAGCAGGGCCCGCTGTCCGAGAACAGCGGGCCCTGTTTCATTCAGATGAATTGATTGGTGCCGGGGTCGTAAGCGTAGTCAATGGAAGAGAGGGATGCTTCGACAGCTTTCCGCTCCAGGTTCTCTGCGCCACAGAGCTCGTCCAGGGACGGATAGAAGTCACGGAGCTGCGTATTGATCCAGCTTAAGAGCATCGCAGGGTCTTTGGGTGCCATGGGACATTACCTCCTGTCATAGTAAAATATATGGTAACTGTAAGACATCCTGTGGAAACTTGCAAGGTGTATTTTTTTCTGGTACACTAGGAGACAGAGAGTTTACAAAGGAGAAGGAAAAATATGGAAAACAAAGAAGCGATGGAAAAAAAGAAAAAAGCAGCGCAGAAGCTGACCATGCGGGTACTCCTGGCCATGACCTTGATCGTCATCGGCTATGCGGTCTATGGCCTGATCACGAAGGACATTAACATGATTCTGTTCGAGATCCTTCTGATACTGTTCGTGACGGTTTATCTGGTTTTCTCCGACGTGGTGGAACCCTGGAAGACGGGGCTTCTGCAGGATCTGACCCCGGATCGGAAATCGGCGTACCTGAAGATCCTGGCGGCGGACGTGATCGGTGCGGGAGCGCTGTTTTACTGGATCTCCGGGATGAATTCCGAGGCGGGAAATGATTTCCTGATCCCGGTGCTGATCTATTTTGTCGCGACGCAGATGAAACGGAAGATCCGGCCGGAGTTTGAAAACGGAAAAGAAGAAACCGGGACGGAAGCAGAGACAGAGGCAGACCCAGAGGACGATAACGGGGAACAGTAAAAAGACAGGGAGCAGGCTCATACGCCTGCTCCTTCTGCATATATTATAGGAAAAACGAACCGGAGACGGAACGTGAATAATGAGAAAATCAGGCGGATTCCTAAGTGGAAGCGGGGCTTTCTGATCGGCTTTCTGGGTCTGACGCTTACGCTGACGGCGGCCGGTTTCCGGGTCAGGATGGAAAAGGAGGCTCAAAAGGTTCTGGCGGGCGCGAATGCAGTGGAGGCAGGCGTCGAGACCCGACGGATTGCCCTGACCTTCGACGACGGTCCTCATCCCTATTATACGGATTTATTGCTGGACGGTCTTGCGGAGCGGGGTGTGAAGGTCACCTTTTTCCTGCTGGGGGAGAATATCGAGGGCCGGGAGGACGTGATCCGCCGCATGAGCGAGGAGGGGCATCTCATCGGCAACCATACCTTTTACCATGTGGATATCAATAGCCTGTCCATGGAGGAGGCCTGTGCGGAGATAAGGGACACCAGCGAGGCCATCCGCGCCATTACCGGGCAGCAGGTGGAGTATGTGCGCCCGCCCTACGGCAACTGGAATAAGGAGCTGGAATGTCAGGTCATGATGATCCCGGTATTCTGGACCCTGGATACCCTGGACTGGAAGGTGAAAAATACGGACCGGATCGTCCGGGAGGTGCTGGAAGATGTGGAGGAGAACGACGTGATCCTCATGCACGATTCCTACCGAACCACCGTGGAGGCGGCCCTCCGAATCGTGGATGAGCTGCAGAAGAAAGGCTATGAATTTGTGACGGCCGATGAGCTGATTCTGGAATAAAAAGACGGAAAACCGTTCGCGGTTTTCCGTCTGAGAAAAATGCTTATAAAGTCTCCGGTTCCGGATAGTCCACGCCGAAGGTGTCCACGGTGACGCTCTTCATGACCTGCGGAGTCATGGGGCGATCCCGGAAATCAGTCCGGGTGGTGGCGATCTTGTCTACCACGTCCAGGCCCTCGATGACCTTGCCGAAGGCGGCGTAGGAGCCGTCCAGATGGGGGCTGGTCTTATGCATGATGAAGAACTGGGAACCTGCGGAGTCCGGATGCATGGCTCTGGCCATGGAGAGGACGCCCGGTGTGTGGGCCAGATCGTTCTGAACGCCGTTCTGGGCAAACTCGCCCTTGATGGAGTAGCCCGGTCCGCCGGTGCCGATACCGTCCGGGCAGCCGCCCTGGATCATGAAGCCATTGATAACCCGATGGAAAATCAGGCCGTTGTAGAAGCCCTTCTTTACCAGGCTGATGAAGTTGTTGACGGTGTTGGGGGCGATTTCGGGGTAGAGCTCTGCCTTGATGAGATCGCCGTTTTCCATTTCAAATGTAACGACTGGATTCTGTGCCATATTGAATTCTCCTTTTTTATAAAAAACTATCTGTCTTTTATCTTAACGGAAAAGACAGAAAACGTAAAGGGCTTTTTGCTATCTGCGGACACAGTCCCGGGTGATCTCGTCGAGGGACGCGACGCCGCACATGGCCATGGTGTCCTTGAGCTCCGCGCCGATTTTGTTGATATAGGACTCGACGCCCTCCCGGCCGCCGCCGTACACAGCTGTGACGAAGGGACGGGCGATGATGACTGCGTCGGCTCCCAGAGCCAGGGCCTTGAAGACGTCCGTGCCGGAGCGGATGCCACCGTCCACGAGAATCTTCATGGAACCGCCCACGGCTTCGGCGATCTCCTCCAGGACTTCCGCGGTGGCGGGGCACTGGTCAAGGACGCGGCCGCCGTGATTGGATACGACGATGGCTGCGGCGCCGGCTTCTTTCGCTTTCAGAGCTCCTTTGACGGTCATGATACCTTTTACGATGAAGGGTACGCCTGCGGCTTCCCGGATAGCTTTCAGCTCTTCTACGGACTTACTTCCGGCGGGCGGATTCAGATTCTGAAGGAACGGAAGGCCTGCGGCGTCGATGTCCATGGCCACGGCGAAGGGATCCGCGTCGTGTACCAGGGCCATTTTCTCCCGGATGGTCTCGATGTTCCAGGGCTTGACGGTGGGGATACCAAAGCCCTTCGCATTCTTAATGGCTCTGGTGGCTGCCACCATGACGTTGCTGTCGGTGCCGTCGCCGGTGAAAGCCGCGATGCCGAATTCCGCGCAGGCGGAGACCAGGATATCATTGTAGCTCACGTCGTTCAGGGAGTCGCCGTAGTGCAGGTTCACAGCGCCCACGGGGCCCGCGAAGAACGGGTACCGGAAGGTTTTGCCGAACAGGGACAGGCTGGTGTCGATGGGACGTTTTTTCACCAGGGTGTCCATCTGAACCCGGATTTCCTTCCATTTGTTATAGTTACGGATGGCGGTGTCGCCGATGCCCTTGGCTCCTGGACCGGGCATTTTGTTGCCGCAGGCCCGGCCGTTGCACTCGGGACAGGCCTTACAGACCTTGCCCACACGGCCTCTGGCCAGTTCGATGCATTCGTTGTAATTCATACCCATACCTCTTTCTTAAGTTATGTTCCATACGATTCTAAATGATAAAATCGTGAAAGATCCGTGTTGATTATAGTATAAATTTTCCTTCTTTACAAGAAAGATAGAAAGCTGAGGATAAATAAATGACAACGGATCGGAAATTTATAGGCGTTTCCTGTTTTCATAAAATATTAAGAAAAATCGGAATTCATTTGCTTGACAGATACTTTTATCAAATGTAAAATGAACTTAAGTTTCTGTTCGGCAAATGCCGAAAAAAGAATTGGCGATTTTAGAAGATTTTTACGAAGGAAAAGAGCGAAAGGAGGTTTTCGCGTATGAAACGACTGCCAGATTCTGAGCTGGAGCTAATGCAGATTATCTGGGACGCCGGGCATCCGGTGACCCGGCTTGAGATTGAGTATCAGCTGCCGGTGGATCGGAAGCTTTCGGCCACCACCATCCTGTCTTTCCTGTCCAGACTGCAGGAGAAGGGCTTCGTGGACGTGTACCGGGAGGGAAAGAGCAATGTCTATGAGGCGGCGGTGCCGAAGAACGCGTATCTGAAGGAGGAGAGCCGCAGCATCTGGAAGCGGTTGTATCAGAATTCTGTGGGGAATTTTATAGCGGCCCTGGGCAGCGGGGACGAGCTCTCCGATGAGGATTTGGATGAATTGCAGGATTTCCTGGACCGGGAGAGAAGGGAGCGTGGGAAATGAGACAGGCGAAGTACCGGAAGGTATTATGGGTGATTTTGCTGGCTGAGCTTGCGCTGCTCCATGTGGGCGTGCTGCTGCGGCTGTATGTGCTGCGCTGGGAATACCCGCAGGTGCGCCGTCTGGCGCTGCTGTTTCCGATCTGGGCGGCGGGAACGCTTTTGCTTTTGCTGTGGCAGCTGGGGTCTTATCAGCGGTTCCGCCGGAAAGCGATTGCGGCGATGAAGCCGGTGGAAGAGGGCTGGATTCACAGCGCCTGTGAGCAGGCTGCTTCGGAGGTGGAGCTTTCCAAGGCTCCCGCTCTCTATCAGAGCGATGCGGTGACGACGCCGATGATTTTGGGGTTTCTTACTCCGATTATGTTACTCCCGGATACCCGCTACAGCTTTGCGGAGCTTCGGATGGTTTTTCTGCACGAATGTACCCATGCGAAAAAGCGGGATCTCTGGTACAAGCTGATTTTCACAGTGGGAAGCTGTATCTTCTGGTTCCAACCGGCGGTCTGGCTTCTGAAAAACGCGGCATTTCAGGACGTGGAGGTGGCCTGCGACCAGAGCGTGGCAGCCGACAAATCCGAGGTGGAACGGGACGCTTACGCAGAGTTCCTGCTGGATTCCCTGCGGCGGGGACGGGAGAGAAATAAGGCTTATTCGGCTTATTTCTATAACAGCAAGGCGGTCATGCGGGCCAGGCTTCAGGTAGTGACCCGGGAGCAGGAGCCGGGCTTCGTGGCAGGGGCGGCGGCTTTTCTGCTTCTGACGGCGGAGCTCGTAGTCTGCGTCGGACTTCTGGGCGTGTCGGTGCGCCGGGATGTGCGGGAAGAGGCGTATCAGCAGGAGGCCGCGGTGAATCGGTACCTGGGCTATGACGCGCCGGATGGCTTCACGGATACGGCGGTAGAGGCCATGACCGGGCTTACGCCGGTGGATGGCGAGAGCTATTATGAGTGGCGGATGAACGCCATGGAGCAGTATCCGGAGACGGAGTTCGCGGATATGACGGAAGCGGTGTCCGGTCCCTGGCAGCTGCGGGTGAAGACCCGGGCGTCCTATCTGGATACGGTGTCGGATTTTGTCTACCGCTACAGGATGTACTATGAAGACCCGGAGCGGGGCAGCGCCTATAACCCGGAGGAATCCAGCGGCTATAATACATTGGAGATCATCGATCGGACCCTGCTGGCGGGCGACGCAGATGAGTATGTGTGCAGGCTGTTGTTCCGGGACATCGTGTGGGCAGATGAGACTGTGGAAACGGGCCTGCCGGTGGATGGCGGGCGCTATGTGGAAAATGGTACGGAATACCGCTATTTTGACTGGGCAGTGCATGTGAAACGGGTGGGCGAATTTACCTATGAGCTGGTGGGTGTGGCGGAGACGCAGCAGGCGCTGGCAGCCCTGGAAGCGGCGCACCCGGAGGACGCAAAGGCGGCCTTTGCGTCCCTTCCGATGCTGGATCTGAAGCAGCAGGACGGCTGCAGGGCGAGGACCCAGGACGGTGTCCTGCAGGCTACCTGGGACAATGGAGCAAACTGGAGGGACGTCCCGATTTCTCTGGAAAAGCTCACCAGCCGGGGTGATGAGATGGACGGACAGCTTTCTGGTCCACAGGAGAAGAGCTATGTGGTGACGGATGAAGTGACGGCCTTTGCCTACGGCGGTTCCCCGTCGGTTCCGGTGTCTGTGACCTTTAGCCATGATGAAGGAAAAAACTGGAAAACCATCGTCGTGTCAAATATGGATACGAGTGTGCGGAGGCTGTTCTTAAGCTTTCCGGACGCGGAGCACGGTTTTCTGATCTTTACCGGGGATCGGACCATGCACCAGGAGGGCAGCACGCTCTATGTGACAAGGGACGGTGGTGAGAACTGGAGCCCACTGACAGCGGAGACATTCTACGGCTATGGGGGAAGTCATTCCCTGCTGACCGGGGCGGCCTTTGTGTCTGACAAGGTCGGCTTTGTGACCGGCGGCGACGGCTGCTGGCGGACGGAAGATGGTGGAAATAACTGGAAGCAGCTGACAGTCCGGGTTCCGGCTGTGGAGTACGCAGAGAGTTATACGGTCTATTATCCGCCGGAGATCCAGGATGGAAAACTGGTGCTGTATCTGGGCATGGAGGAATACTCGGAATTGGGTGGCACGAAGCTGCGCTATGAGTCGGAGGATCTGGGGCAGACCTGGGTCTATACGGGTATCGTATATCGGAGATAAGGTCGCAGAGACAACTCTGCGAAGCAAGCGTGAGAGGTGACGGACAGATGGAAATGGTCGATAAGGCCACGGAGAAGCGCTGGAAGCGGAAAATGGGGAGATTTTTGTGGGTGTGGCGGCTGTACAGCCCCTGGTTTCTGCTGGTGTATTACTGGTTCTGGCGGACCCTGTTCCGCTTCTGCCAGTGGGGCGGCGTGCGGCGGAGAACGCCGGTTCTGGCAGGCTGTATGGCCCTGTTTTTCCTGTATTTTCTTTTGTTCCTGTGGGAAAAGCATTTATACCGGAGAAACAGCCGGGCAGACGTGATCAAAAAGGCGGAGATAGAGGGAAATACGCTGTGTCTGTCGGATGGCACCAGGATAGACCTCCGGCAGGTGCGTAAGGTTCGGAGAAAAGAGGAGCAGGTGTGGATTTTCCTGAAGGAGCACAGGTTTCTCTGGCTGGATATGACGGAATGGCCGGAGAAGAAACAGGATCTGCTTAGACTTAAGCTAACCCAGCGGGGCCTGCTGGCGGGGCAGTTCTGGAAGGTGCCGGTGGCGGTATGCCTGGCGGTGGTGACACTGCTTGGCTGCGCGGGCGTCGTCTGGACTGCGACTCCTTATAACGGCAAGCTGTCCTGGAAGCTGGATGAATGGCGATATCCGGAGAAGTGGCAGCAGCCGTAGCCATTCAATATGGTCTGAAGCACTTGGTGCTGATTCAGGAGTGCAAAATCCATAAAAATCAGGATATCTTTTTATAAGAACGTAGTGTACAATGATTTTACAGAAGAAAAGGGGATTTTATGAAAAGGAACATGGCGTTATCGACTCTGACCCTGGGGCTGAGTCTGGGACTGAGTCTGGGACTGCTGGCAGGCTGCGGGAAAAAGACAGAGCAGCCCGAAGAACTGCTGACGGAATATATCGATTTTCTGAATCAGGAAGATTACGCGGATATGTATGGCTTCCTGACAGAGGAGGCGCAGGAGACTACAGATAAAGAAACTTATGTAAACCGATATAAGAATATCTACGGTGGAATCGAAGCTTCAGACGTCCGAATCGATATCGCGGACGAGGGCGGGAAAAAGGATGAAAAGGCGGAGACCCAGCGGGTGAAGTATACCCTGACCATGGATACGATTGCGGGGGAGCTGTCCTTTGATACGGTGGCCATTTTCACGAAAAACGAGGATGGGGATTATAAAATGAGCTGGGACAGCCAGGACATTTTTCCGAACCTCTACAATGAGGATACGGTGAAGGTGGTGACCACCCAGGCCAAACGCGGCAATATCTATGACCGCAACCAGGTGGAGCTGGCGAGAGAGGGCGTGGCCTCTTCTGTGGGCCTGGTGCCGGGCAAGCTTCCGGAGGACCGGGACGGGGCCATTGCGCAGCTTTCGGAGCTTCTGGAAATCAGTACGGAGAAAATAGAGAAAGCCTTGAGCGCGGGCTGGGTGCGGGACGATACCTTTGTGCCGCTTCGGACCGTGGCCAAGGACGCCATGGATCTGAAAGAGAAGCTGCTGGAGATTCCGGGGGTCATGATTTCCGATACGAAGGTACGCTTTTATCCTTTCGGTGAGAAGGCGGCCCAGCTGACCGGCTATGTGCAGAATATTACGGCGGAAGAGCTGGAAAAACGGGCCGGACAGGGGTATAATAGAAACAGCATCATCGGCAAGGCCGGCGCAGAGCGCATCTATGAGGAGCAGCTCCGACCGAAGGACGGCTATACGATTCAGATTCTGAATCAGCTGGGCGAAGTCAAGGATACGGTTCTGGAGAAGTCGGCGGAGGATGGACAGGATGTGAAGCTGGCCATCGATATCACACTGCAGCAGTATCTCTATCAGGAGATGGAGGGCGACGAGGGCTGCGCGGTAGCCATGGATCCCACCACCGGAGCCGTACGGGCGCTGGTGAGCACTCCGGCTTACGACCCCAATGATTTCGTTATGGGTTATACCTCCAGCGCCTGGGACGCATTGAACTCCGATGAGGCACAGCCCCTGTATAACCGGTATCTGGCGGCCTGGACCCCCGGTTCCAGCTTTAAGCCGGTGGTGGCGGCGCTGGGACTGACGGAAGGAACGCTGGACCCGGACGAGGATGTGAAAAATGACGGCCTGAAATGGCAGAAGGATAGCAGTTGGGGCGACTACTATGTGACAACCCTGGTGGACTACCCGGTGAAGAACCTGGAGAACGCCCTGGTTCACTCCGATAATATCTATTTCGCGAAAGCGGCCTGCGCCATGGGTACGGATGACTTCGCAAAGGGCTTGGACTCCCTGGGCTTCGGCGAGGAGCTGCCCTTTGATTTTACGGCGACGGCTTCCAGCTTTGGCAGCGACGGCAAGATAGCTTCCGAGACGGAGCTGGCAGACAGTGGCTACGGGCAGGGCAAGGTGCTGATGAATCCGATTCATCTGAGTGTCATCTACTCCGCCCTGGTAAATGGTGGAGATATGGTGAAGCCCTATCTGTTGGACAGTGAGAGTACATCCTGCTGGAAAGAGGGCGTATTCACCAAAGAGGCGGCGGATACGGTGCTAGCAGATCTCTACCAGGTGGTGGAGGACAGCGACGGTACGGCCCATTCCGCGCAGCGCGACGCATTCCGGATGGCGGGTAAGACCGGTACGGCGGAGCTGAAGACCTCCAGGGAAGATACGGAAGGTCAGGAGCTGGGCTGGTTCGTGGGCATCTGCGTGGAGAATACGGAGAAGCCGCTGTTGATCACGATGATGATCGAGGACGTCAAGGGCCGTGGCGGGAGTCATTATGTGATTCCGAAAGTCATGAAGGGCTTTGATGAATATGAATAAGACACAACAGACAGGAGAGCAGGCAGAAATGAAAGAAAACGGACAAGTAAAAAAATATCTGTACAAAAGTCTGGCGGGCGCGGGATCCATTATCATCTGTATCATCGTGTTCTTCGCCATGTACCGCTTTGACCGGATTGTGGCTGCGTACAACCTGATAAAGGGAATTCTGATGCCCTTTATCTACGGCGCGGTCATCGCTTATCTGCTGACCCCTGTCTGCAATTTTATCGAGCGGAATCTGTTCCGATTTTTCAGGAACCGGATGAAGAACCAGAAGAAAGCCCACAGCATCGCCGGGGCGGCCGGCATCGGCCTCAGCATTCTGTTCGGGCTGCTGGTGATTTATCTGCTGCTTGCTATGGTACTGCCCCAGGTATTTGCCAGTATCGGCAGTATCGTGACAGGTTTCCCTTCCATGGTGAATAAGTGGTCGGCCTGGATTCAGAACTATCTGCAGGACAATGAAGTAATATTGAATTATGTAAACCAATTCATGGACACCGTATATACCAATGTGGAAACCTGGCTGGAGACCAAGCTTCTGCCGAATATGCAGACCATCGTCAGCGGCGTGTCCGCAGGTCTCTTAAGCGCCATTGCCACCATGAAAAATATCCTGATCGGCTTGATTGCAGCGGTCTATATGATGGGCAACCGGCGAAAATTCGCGGCCCAGGCCAAGAAGCTGATTTACAGCATCTTCAAGGTATCCCATGCCAACGCAATTCTGGATGAATGTCGGCTCATTGACCGGATGTTCGGCGGATTTATCAGCGGCAAGGTTATTGACTCGCTGATCATCGGCTGCCTCTGCTTTTTCTTCATGAGTATTCTGAAGCTGCCCTATACCATGCTGATCAGCGTGGTGGTGGGTGTGACGAATATCATCCCGTTTTTCGGCCCCTATATCGGAGCCATCCCCAGCGCCATTTTGGTGCTGACGGTAAATCCAATGCAGTGCCTGTACTTCCTGATTCTGATTCTGCTTTTGCAGCAGTTTGACGGCAATTTCCTGGGACCGAAGATTCTGGGCAACTCCACGGGGCTGTCCAGCTTCTGGGTATTGTTCTCCATCCTGGTGTTCGGCGGTCTCATGGGCTTCGTGGGCATGATCATCGGCGTACCGGCCTTTGCGGTCATCTACGATCTGGTGAAGAAGTGTTCCAACTATCTGCTGAAGCAGAAGAAGCTGACCACAGATACGCTAGTATATCAGGAGCTGGTGTCCGTGGAACAGGAAGGCGGAGAGCTTCGCTATATACAGAATCATGATAGGGCAGCGGAAGAAGCCGAAGAAAAACAGGAGGAAGAGGCATGATTTTAGCAGTAGATATTGGCAATACCTACATTGTAGTGGGCTGCATCCGGGACGATGAAATTATCTTTGTGGAGCGGCTTCACACAGATACGAAGAAATCAGAGCTGGAATATGCGATCAGCATCAAGACGGTTCTGGAAATATATGGAGTCGACAGAAGGGAACTGGATGGAGGCATTCTCTCCTCGGCAGTGCCGCCGCTGACCGGCGTCATGCGCCGGGCCGCAGCTAAGGTAACGGGCCGGGAGCCGTTGGTGGTGGGCCCGGGCGTGAAGACCGGCCTGGATATCCGCATCGACAATCCGGCCCAGCTGGGTTCCGATCTGGTGGTGGGCGCAGTAGCCGCCATCGAGGAATATCCCTGCCCGCTGGTGGTGGTAGATCTGGGAACTGCCACTACCTTTACGGTGGTCAACGAGAAGAAGCAGGTCATGGGCGGCATGATTATGCCGGGCGTAGGCGTGGCGCTGGACGCCATGATAAGCCGGACTTCCCAACTTCCGAAGATCAGTCTGGATCCGCCGAAGAAGTTCATCGGCAGCAATACCATCGACTGTATGAAGAGCGGCGTCCTCTATGGCAACGCGGCCTGTGTGGACGGTATGATTGGCCGCATTGAGGAGGAGCTGGGGCAGAAGGTCAGCGTAATAGCCACCGGCGGCATGGCCAAATATATTGCGCCTTATTGCAGAAGAGAGCTTAGGATGGATGACGCCCTGCTTTTAAAGGGACTGAAGCTTATCTATCGGAGAAATCAGTAAGTTCACCCTTGTGGATGGCGTTTTTCCCGTATTTCTTACGGATGGCGTCCATGGCGGCGTCCAGCTTTTTCAGCTTTTCCGGAGAAGGAGACCGAGCGGGTTCTCCTTCTTTTTTTGCGGGGTGTGTTCCGGAGAAGTCCGTCCGGGCGGCATCTGGATCTGGCGGCATGGAAGCCAGGGGCAGATCAAAGATCGAGAGCTGAACCGGCTCTCCTTCAGCTGTGAGCCGGGAGGAGCGGATGCCCAGAAGCCGGATGGGTTCGCCGTTCCAGACCTGGTCAAAGAGGGAACAGGACAGTCGGTAGATGGCGTCTGTGTCATTGCAGGGGGAGAGGGTGGGAGCCTGATGTGAGGCTTTGGTAAAGTCGGCGTACTTGAGCTCAACCGCCACAGTCCCGGCCAGCTGCCCGGCCTTCCGCAGGCGGGCGGCCACGCTCTCCGCCAGGGACAGCAGTACCTTTTTGGCTGCCTCCGCCGTGGTCACGTCTGTGGACAGGGTGATGGAATTACCCACGCCTTTGGCCTCCTGCCGGTTGGACACCACAGGGGAGGGATCGATGCCGTTGGCAAATTCCCACATGAGCCTCCCGTGGCTTTTGAAATGGGCGGTGAGAAAAGAGAGGTCTGTATGGGCCAGGTCGCCGATGGTGCGGATGCCGTAAGTCTTCAGGCGCTCGGCGCTTCTGCGGCCCACCATGAAGAGGTCGGAGACGGGCAGCGGCCACATTTTCAAAGGGATTTCCTCCGGGTACAGCGTATGCACCTTCCCGGGCTTTTCAAAATCACTGGCCATTTTCGCCAGCACCTTGACGTTGGAGATGCCCACATTGACCGTAAAGCCGAAGGTCTCAAAGATGTGATCGCGGATCCGGGCGGCCGCCTCCTCCGGGGATGGATAGAGGTGGGCGATGGGCGTGAAATCCAGATAGCACTCGTCGATGGATACCTGCTCCAGATCCGGCGTATACCCGGACAACAGCTCCATCATGGCCCGGCTGTAGCGGCGGTACATGGTATGATCAGGCTTCTCCACCACGAGGCCGGGACATTTCCGCAGGGCAGAGGCCACCGGCTCGGCAGTCTGAATCCCGTACTTCTTCGCCGGAATAGACTTAGCCAGCACGATCCCATGGCGGCTTTTCTCATCTCCGCCGATAATAGCCGGAATGGTTCGCAGATCTATGTCGCTTCCATTCTTCAGTTTCTCCAGGGAAGTCCAGCTCAAGTAGGCTGAATTTACGTCGATGTGAAAGATAATCGGTTTCATAGCCGTTGATTTGCCTCCTTCCAGTTTAACAGGTTCCTGTCAGAGTTTTCTGCTATTTCTTATCCTGAGTATAACGCAAAGAACATATGTTTGCAACAAAAAACAGGGAAATTGTACGCAGAATCGGGAGGAAAAAGCGGATTATAAATTGATTCGCTTAAGAGAACGTGATACACTGAAACTCATAGGGATTGGTCAGAAAAGGAGAATACATATGACAGAGAACAGAAAAACCCACGCCCAGGAGGAAGACCGGAGATATACCCAGGTATTCGAGGCCAGATGTCCCGTGGACGCCTCCAAAGTAAAACACACCGTCACCTTCATCGCGGCCAGCTGCAGTCGGGTGGATGATCTCATAGAGGATTTTCATTGCAGCCGGAACAGCACCTGTGTGCAGTGCCAGCAGAATTATCTGTAGAATTTTACGGGAAAGCTATTTGACATTGCTTTTTACAGATAAAACAACTATAATAATTCTAACAGTTTAAATACAGCGAGGTAACGGATTATGGAAAAGAAAAAAGTAGTAGTTGCTTTGGGACATAAAGCGCTGGGTACCACGCTGCCGGAGCAGAAGGTAGCGGTAAAAAGTGCGGCGAAAGCCATTGCGGATCTGGTGGAGGAGGGCTGTCAGGTAGCCATCAGCCACAGTAACGCGCCCCAGGTGGGCATGATTCACACGGCTCTCAATGAGTTCGGAAAAGAACACGAGGATTACACTTTCGCGCCCATGTCGGTCTGCTCGGCTATGAGCCAGGGTTATATCGGATACGATCTGCAGAATGCCATCCGTGAGGAGCTTCTGGGCAGAGGCATTCCGAAGACCGTCAGCACCATCATTACCCAGGTGGTGGTAGATCCTTACGACGATGCATTTGCGGAGCCCATCAAGGTCATCGGCCGCTATATGACCAGAGAAGAGGCTGAAGCAGAGGAAGAGAAGGGCAACTTCGTAGTGGAGGAAGAAGGAAAGGGCTTCCGCCGTGTGGTTGCGGCTCCGAAGCCCACGGATATCGTGGAAATCGACGCTATCCGCGTGCTTTTGAATGCGGATCAGGTGGTCATCGCCTGTGGAGGCGGCGGAATTCCGGTGCTTCGCCAGCGCGGCCACTTAAAGGGAGCCAGCGCCGTCATCGAGAAGGACTACGCAAGCGGCAAGCTGGCGGAGCTTCTGGACGCGGACATGCTGATGATCCTGACCGGGGAAAATAAGATTTGCATTAATTATGGGACAGAACGGGAGAAGGAGCTGGACGTAGTAACGCCGGAGGAGGTTGAGACCTACGCGGCAGCAGGACAGTTCCCGCGGGCGTCCGTACTGCCGAAGATGGCAGCGGGAGCCTCCTTTGTGTCAGGCCGTCCGGGCCGTGTGGCCGTGATCGCGGATCTGGCCAGGGCGAAGGATGCATTGCACGAGAAGACCGGAACCATTATCCGGGAAGCAGAATAGAAAAGAAGAATTCAGAAAAGGGGCCGCTGTTGTCAGCGCGCCCCCTTTTTCATGATGACCACCCAGACGGTCATCAGCAGAATGCGAATATCAGATGACAGCGACCAATTGTCAATATATTCCAAATCCAGCTTTACCACTTCCTTGAAGTCCGTGATATCGCTCCGGCCGCTGACCTGCCACAGGCCGGTCAGTCCCGGCTTAATGCTCAGACGTCTGCGGTAATACAGATCGTACTGTTTGAATTCGTCGATGGTAGGCGGTCGGGTTCCCACCAGGCTCATATTGCCAATCAGAATATTGTAAAACTGTGGCAGCTCGTCCAGGCTGGTTTTCCGGAGAAAAGCGCCGACCTTCGTAATCCGGGGATCGTGCTCCACCTTGAACATGGGGCCGTCCATTTCATTCTGGGCCATGAGCTCCTTTTTGCGGGCCTCCGCGTCGATGTACATGGAACGGAACTTGTAGAGCTTGAAATACCGGCCGTTCTTACCCACGCGCTTCTGTGCGAAGAAGACAGGCCCCGGGGAGTCCAGCTTGATGGCCAGGGCAATGAAAGGCGTCAGAACCAGCGTAATCGCCAGCCCCACCAGGGAGCCGATGATATCAATAATCCGCTTAATGAAGAGCCGCCGGTAATCGAAGACGCTGGCCTCGTAGGACAGCACCGTAAAGCCGGCAAAGAGCTCGGTGGTCTTATGGGCCATGACATTGTTGAAGTAGTCGATATTCACATGGACGGTGATGCCCATGCTCTCGAATTTTACGATCAGTTCTTCAATGGTCGATTTAGAATAATCAGGAAGGTGGATGAAAACCTCGTCCACTACCCGGGTCTTGAACTGCTCAAAGAGATCGTCCCCGTGGGCGATGACCGGGATCCCCAGGACGGTCCCGCCTTCTTCTATTCGATCGAGAAGTGCCAGACCCGTGACCTCATAGCTCCATTCAGAAGAGTTCAGCATCCGGCCGAGGATATCGTCGGCGTAGTCGGAGGTAGTGATGACAAAGACCTTATTGCTGCTGGAGCTGACCCGATATACGGAGGTAAAGTACTTCTTAAGCAGCAGGTGTCCCAGATAGGTCAGCAGAATATTGTAGGCAAAGAAATAGACGAAGACCAGCCGGGAAAAATCCTCCGACATCTTGCTCACATAGAGGAAGAAGCTGAGCATCAGAATCAGCACGCTGTTGTATTTGAGAACGGCGATGAGTTCCACATAATAGCCCCGCTTGAAGATATTCGTGTTCCAGTCGAACATATAATAGGAAAGCAGATGGAAGAACAGGATGCAGGCCAGCATAGTGATGTAGGTCCGGGAAAAGCTCAGGTAGCTCTCCTCCAGTCCCCGGGTCAGAACGGCCAGAGTAAAGGAAAGGATGATGCACAGGCATTCCAGACCAAGCAGGGTATAATTTTGAATAAGCCGTTGTTTTTGGCTGATATTTGACATAATCGCAGATTCCTCGCAGTTTATTTTCTATCCTGATAAATATCATAAAAGATTTGGGATTGCTTGTCAAACAATAAGTGATTGGTGTATAATATCCAGATACTTGATTTCGTACAGAAGTGGGAGCTTATAAGATGAAAACCTTCTTTTTAAAGTTGTTTATGGTGTTCAGTCTGTTCTTTCCGGCATTCTGGAGTACCTTTTCAGAGGACTATAAGATGGAATATTACGCGGTCTTCACCGCGGCCTACGGGGCGCTGCTGCTGTGGATGGCTGCCTGCGCCATAAAGGGAGGATGGAAGAAAAAACAGGTGTTTGCGCTGTGCCTCGTGGGAGGACTGCTGATCTACAATATCCTGTCTCTCTGGTTCAATGTGCGGGAACTGCACTGGTTCGGCGAACAGATCGACGATACGGTGGCTTTCCTCTTTCTTCTGGTGCTCTGCATGCAGGAGGAACCGTTGGGAGAGAAGCCGGAGAATCTGATCCGGTTTTTTCTGGGGTGCGCGGTGGTGTCGAATCTCCTCAGCATCGTGTATTTCTTTGCGGGCTACACTAGTTTCCTGATCTGCAATAACCGGTTCTATTTCGGCCAGCTGCCAGCGGATTACTATGAGTTCCGTCATTACTGGCTCTACAGCCACAAGAGCGACTATGCGCTGATGCTGACCCTGTTTCTGGCTGCTGTGGTACATTTCCGCGGTCTGTTCCGGAGAAAATGGATGTTCTTCGGAAGCGTGGCGGTGCTGTTGACAGCCATGTTCCTGTCCCATTCCTGGACCGGCTTCGGCGCGGCGGCGTTGGTGCTTCTGGGCGGTTTCCTGGATCAGGTGGACTGGAAACGGTTTCATTTCCGAAAAATCCATCTGCTGGGGATCGTCGGGGTGGCGGCAGTAGGCGGCGTGGCCGGAAAGCTGCTTTTAAAGGAACGGAATATTTTCTCCATGGGAGACCGGAACCAGATCTGGGCCGGGGCTCTCAGGGAGATTCGCCAGTGTCCGGGCGGCTGGGGCTTTCAGTTCGGGGAACGGCTCTTTGAGGTGCGGTCAGGCTGGTCCACCAACAACTGCCACAATATTTTCCTGAACGCCATGCTGCGGTTCTCGGTTCCGGTGGGCCTGTGTTTTCTGCTGCTGATGCTGGCAGTGCTGATTTACGCCCTTTACAAAAGCAGGAGTTTTCTGGGAACAAGCCTGGTTCTGGGCGTCTTCGTGCTGATGAATATGGATTACGCATTGCTGAATTACGAGATGGGCATGTTCCTGTTCGTGATCTGGCTGGTATGTATTTACAAAAAAGAGGATGGATATGACGGATAAGATACAAAGAGCATGTATAGTACTGTTTTCCGGCGTCTTTGCGCTGATCTGGCTGGCGGTGATGGCGGTGTGCGCTGCGGATCTGAAGCAGAGCAGACAGATCGGCGCACTGGCCGGTGTGCTGGGGCTTTTGCTCCTTCTGGTGCTGCTGTCCGCAAAAAAGCTTCTGGGTTCCCTGTGGGAGAAGGAGAGGTTTTTTACGGGGGTGACAGCGGGAATTTTCGTACTGATGGCGGCGGGACTTCTGTATGCGGCCTTTGAGCTTGAAGTGTACCCGGGCTGGGATTTCGGATCGGTCTACCAGGGGGCGGTGGAGCTGGCGGAAGATGGTTGCTTCTCAGACAACAGCAGCTGGTATTTCACTACCTACCCGAACAACGTGGCGGTCTGCATGTTTCTGGCCGGTATTTTTAAGCTGTTCGGGGGCTTCTGTTCCTATATTACGCTGGGTATCCTGCTGAATGTGGGATTGATTCTGCTGGGGCTGTTCTTTTTCTGGCAGCTGGCCCGGCGACTGTACGGTGTCCGGTACGGGGCTTTCGGAATGTTACTCTGTCTGTTTTTCCTGCCCTTTTACATGCATACGCCGATTTTCTATACGGATACCTTTGCCCTGCCCTTTGTGACGGGGACTTTGTGGTCCTATCAGTTCCGGGAGAAGGATCGCCGGTTTCTGCTTCTGACCGGCGTGATTCTGGCGGCGGGTTACAAGATAAAAGGAAGTCTGGGCGTGATTTTCATCGCCCTGCTCATTTACCTGTGGCTGTGCAGGGACAGTCTGAGGGAACGGTTGATCCGGAGCCTGCTTTTGACCCTGCCTTTCCTGGCCTTGGTGGGTTTCCTGACGGTGGTTCCAGCGAAGTTCTCAGGCCTGAGCGCGGAGGAATCCTATCGCAATGAATTTCCCATGGAGCACTGGGTGGCGCTGGGACTGGTGGACAGCGGCGGTTACAATGCGGACGTCTACTGGATGACGGCTTCCACCGAGGGAAAGGCGGAAAAAGAGGCGGTGGATCGGCTGTTTATCCGGCAGAAGCTGGAGGAATACGGCGCATCCGGGATGCTGGCGCATCTGCGGGAAAAAGTGGTGTTTACCTGGGGCGACGGCGTCTATTTCGCGCCTGAGAAGCTACAGCGGGATCCGCTGAAAGAGAGCTGGCTGCACGACTGGGTGCTGTATTATGGAAAAAACTATTCCTATACATACCGTTACTGCAACGCCGTGCAGCTGTTGCTTCTGGGCGGAATTCTTCTGTCTCTTCTGCGGAATTTTATGGAAAAAGGAAGAATCAGGAAAATTCAGGCCATGCAGCTGTCGGTATTCGGCATTTTCCTGTTTCTGCTGATCTGGGAGACCCGCTCCCGGTATCTGGTGAATTTTGTGCCGGTATTTATTCTGCTGGGGCTGGACGCCATGCAGGCGATCCGGAACCGACTGCTACTTAGAAAGTAGCCTGTGAAAATGAGTTATGGAAAGGAAGAAATTATGACAGAAAAAAAGAAGACGTTGCTGATCTGCGGGCTCCTTCTGGCAGTCTGCCTGCTGGAGCTTCTTCTGGGATGGCAGTACGGAAGACAGAAAACGTATCTGATGTGTGACGAGCTGTTTACCTACACTTCTTCCAACAATGCCGAAATTCAGGCATTTGATATGCCCTTAAATGAATGGCTGGACCGGGACTGGTTTCTCTCCCAGTCCACGGTGACCGAAGGACATGCTTTTGATTACGCCATTCCTTATCGAAATCAGGAGGCGGACGTACATCCGCCTTTTTACTATTTTCTGATGCACACCCTCTCTTCTCTGGTACCCGGGAAGCTGTCCATTCCGGCTGGAGTGGGACTGAACCTGTGCTTTCTGTGGGGCAGTACGATTCTGCTCTACCTGGTGACGAAGGGGATTTTTGGAAGCCGCAGGATCGGGCTTCTGGTGAGTGCCTTGTTCGGAATCAGCTATGGAGCCATGAATATGATTCTGTTTGTGCGGATGTACGCCATGTTCGCATTTCTGCTGCTGGCCCATGTGTATGTATATCAGCGGTTGGTGGAAAAGCGGGAGCTGACCTGGAAGACCTTTCTGCTTTTGGGAATTACGCTTGTATGCGGCGTCCTGACCCACTATTATTTTATCCTTCCAGCCTGCTTTCTGGCCGTTTGGTATTTTGTAAAATTCTGGATGCAGAAGCGGTGGAAGGAGGAGTGCGGCTACCATGTGACCCTGGAGCTCTCCGCGGTGGCGGCCCTGGCCATTTTCCCAACCATGTGGCAGCATATCTTCAATGATTACCGGGGAGAGGGAGCCAGAAATAATTTGGTGAAGCTGTCCGGCTTCGGCGGCAGTCTGAAGACCATGGTGAAAATTCTGAATGATCAGCTGTTCGGGGGCTGGCTGTTCGCGATCCTGACGCTGGCGGTTCTGCTTTTGATCGTGTATCTGATAAAGCATAGAAGCTTCCCGTGGAAGGAGCTGGACAGGCTGTATCCGGTGGTATTTATGACCCTATGTTATTTTCTGATGGTGACCAAGATTGCGCCGTATATGACGGACCGCTATCTGATGCCGGTCTATGCTTTTGTGTATCTGATTGCAGTGGGCGGCTTTGCGTGGCTGCTGGGAAAGCTGATTCGCCCCGGCCGGGCGCTGGCGGTCTGCAGTGCGGTATTTCTGGCGGCCACAGCCGGAAAGCTGGCCCAGGGAGCGCCCGGATATGCATATGCGGATTTTCAGAAGCATCAGGCTCTGGCGGAGGAGTACGGGGATACTTACTGCGTCTATATCGACCGGGAATATAACTGGTGGGAATATTACGGCGTGATACAGCTTTTGCAGGAATACAAGGGCTTTTACTGTATCTCCTACGCGGCGATCACCGAGGATATCCCGGCGGCCATGGAGAAGTTTGCAGACGCGGATCAGGTGGTGGTCTATGTGGGAGATTCCGAGCTCAACGAGGAGATCACAGACTATATCAGCAAGACCGTAGGAGCGGTGGAAATGCAGCCGCTGGATGAATTTGACCGGTATCATATCTACCTGGCGAAGCTTCGATAATTTCGAGAGCGGAAAGAGGAAAAAACTGCCTATGAAAAAGAAAATCTGGGGGGCTTACGGATTTTTATGTGCGGTGCTGCTTCTCATGGCGGCGTCCAGCTTTCTGAGGAAAAGAGTAACTTATGAGATGGGGGTAAACCTGCACGTCACGGAAGGGGAAGTGAAGGAGGCGACCCTTGGCAAACCGCTTGCCCTGTCCCGGGGCGTCTACGAGGTGACGGTGGAGTATCAGGCGGAGGGCACGGAAAATACGATTTTCGCGAAGTCTGATACCCGATCCGGGAAAGTAGGTTCCGATGCGATCCTGCTGGAACGGGGGAAGACAGAGGAAAGCTTCCAGGTCTGGGTATCGGCAGATGTGCCGGATGTGACGATTCGAACCGCTTATCAGGGCTATAACGGGTTCTCTGTGTCGAAAGTGACTGTGAAGGAGAGCATCCAGGGAAGAACGCGGGAGCTAGCGCAGGCAGTTCTCTTTTGCCTGGCGCTGGGGATTTTCTTGCGGTTTTTCGGGCCGGGCGGAAGGCTGGATACCCGGGAGAAGCGGCGGACTGGATATCAACTGCTTGTGACGGTATTTCTGGCGTCCATCCCACTTCTGTCCCGGGGTGTCTACATCGGCCATGACAGCGGTTTCCATTTCCTTCGGATAGAGGGCGTATGGCAGGGGCTTGCCTCCGGCCAACTCCCGGTGCGGATTCAGCCCAACTGGCTTCATGGTTACGGGTACCCGGTATCCCTGTTTTATGGGGACGCTCTGCTCTATGTGCCCGGAGTTTTCCGGATGCTCGGTTTCAGTGTGCAGGAGGTCTACGAAGGGTATGTACTGGCAGTCAACGGATTTACAGCGGCACTGACCTTTTACTGCCTGAAGCGGATACTGGGAGACGTGCGGATGGCAAGTCTTGGCAGCTTCCTGTATACGCTGTCGGCTTATCGTCTGGCGAATGTGTATACCAGGGCGGCTCTGGGCGAATACAGTGCCATGGCTTTTCTGCCGCTGGCGCTCTACGGCTTCTGGTCCATATTCAGTGATTACAGCGGGAAAAAGAACTGGATGGCGCTGGCCATGGGGGTTACCGGGCTTCTGGAGACCCATATGCTCTCCACGGAAATGGCGGCCATGCTGGCCGGCGTGCTCTGTCTCGTGATGATCCGCCGGATCTTTCAGAAGGAGACCTTTCTGGCCCTCATAAAGGCTGTGGTGCTGGCGCTGCTTCTGAATTTATGGTTTCTGATTCCCTTTTTGGACGAGATGCTCCATGAGAAGATGAACATTACAGTGGGAATTCTGTCCGGCAGTGGGATTCAGGAAAATGGCTTGACTGTGGGAGAGCTTTTCCGGATCTGGCAGCATGGAACCGGGATCTGGCCGAACGGCATCCAGGGCGAGCTGCCGCTGGGAATCGGATTGGCCATGCAGCTGGCTTTTTTGATTCTTGCACTGACCCTTATCGTCTGCAGAAGGGATAAGGAGGAACGGAAGCTTCTGGCGTTGAACCTGGGGTTTGCGTTGCTGACCCTGTATGGCGCGACAAAATATTTTCCATGGGATTTTCTGGAAAATGCGGGATTCCATTTCCTGTCTACCCTGCAATTCCCCTGGCGGCTGCTGGGTATGGGAACTCTGTCCCTGACCGTGGGTGTCTGCGCGGCGCTGGCATACCTGAAAAAGCAAGGAAGGCAGAAGCTGGTGCGTCTGTGTACTGGTCTGCTGGTGACCTTCACGCTTCTGGGGAGCGGATATACGCTTTTTACCTTTATGGAGACGGCGGAGGTGGAAGAGTGCCACGAGGAACGGGATGCCACCTATTATGTGTCGGGTGGAGAGTATCTTCCGGCGGATATTGAGCTGGATGAGGAGGAAGCCTTTCATCCGCTGGAGCCCCGGGGAAATGGCGTGGAAATAGAAAGCTTTCAAAAGCAGTACAATAAGATCCGGGTGACCTGTAAGAATACGGAATCAGAGGAGACGGTGCTGGAGGTACCGATTTTACTCTATAAGGGATACAAAGCCTGGGATGCGGAAACAAAAGAGGAATTCCAGATGCTGCGAACAGACTTAGGAATGACAGGAATCATGCTCCCTGCGGATTATGAGGGGACGATCCGGATGGAATTCCTGGCGCCATTGTGGTGGAATGTATCGGAGATAGTCAGCCTCTGCGCCTGGATTGGAGTGCTGGTTTATTATATGGGGAAGAAAAGAAAAAGGCCGGGATCTGACGGTTCGTCAGCCCCGGCGTGAAAAACGGAAGGCTTACTGGACATTCTCGTGGTCCAGCTGATAGACTTCAACCATATGAACCACCTTTTTGCCGAACCATTCGGCTACGGCCTGGTTCTTCCAACAGGTCTCATCGGTATCCAGATTGTCGAAGAAGAGCAGGTGGGGCTCCACAGAGAAATTAGGAACCCAGACCTCATCCACACCCTCCAGGGAAAGCATGGAGATCCGGTCAAGATTTTCCTGGTGATAAGACTGGGCATATCCCTTGTACAGGGCATTGACGGCGGAAAAAGAGGTGATCTGATCCGGCTTGGTGAAGAACAGGGCCACCAGGGTGGTCACAGCGATGCCGGTGTACCAGGACTGCAGGAAAGGTTTCCGGAAAGCTGGGTTCGAGACAGAAACCGTAGTTTTGGAAGCAAGCCATCCAAGAAAATAAATCAGATCCAGAAAAAGAAACAGGTACAGGGCGCACATGATGATGTTCAGTACTCGGGCGTATCCGGCGAAGCCCAGAGAGTAGACCGAGGGCGTGAACATACAGGCATAGCCGCAAAAGGAGAGAAAGATCACTAGGCCAGGTAGCGGGTAACGCCGGTGGGAGCGGGATACGAAATGCCAGATCACCGGAGTCAGGAACAGAAGCAGCAGAAGAAAATAAATGTTGGTCCATTCCTTAAAATAGGTAACGGCATATCGGAAAGAATCATAAATGGCGGTTACCGGGGACAGAGGTGAGATTTCGCCCTGTCGGACCGTGTTGCCCGGTGCGGTTACATTGAAGTAGAGGCCGGTGAGGGTGAAGCCCAGGGGCAGCAGGCACCAGAGTGCTTTCCGGTTCCGGTAAAAGAGACAGAAACCGCCAAACAAGCACAGTAAAACCGGTGTCTGCAGGGCGGTGATGAAGTTGGATCCGCCGCAGATGAGTCCCAGCAGACAGGCGAGAAACAGAAGCAGCGCGCCCCGGATGCGGGAGGACGTCTTCAAAAACAACATGAGACAGGACAGCAGAAACAGCATACAGGAATACATGAAGGTATAGTGGACGCTGCCCACATACCAGTAGTAAGCCTCCACCGGATCCGGCATGGTCTGGATGCAGAGCACCAGAAAGGCCGCCGCGATGGTGATATAATGAACCGGCTTTGCCCCCAGATAATCTCCCAACAGTACTTTGAAGAAAAGAAAATGACTGGCGATCAGCATGCCCAGCATGAGCCAGGCAGTCAGTCCGTAGAGCCGTTCGCTGATAACAGAGGGCTGCAGGGACATGAAAAACGCGGAGGCGAAGGGGCCCTGGTAGGTATACCAGAAGTCATGGGAGGTCTGGAAGGCAGCGCCGATAAGCCTGACCGGCGAGTGGGTCTCCTCCCATACCTGATGGGTATAATTGCCGTAGGTATAGTCGTCCGCGCTGGAATGATCGTACCGAGCGATATAGAGAAGCGGCAGTGTGGTCAGAATCAGGACAAGAACGGTCAGAAAGCAGAGCCGGGCAAGTCCGGAAGCCTGAAAATAGCGTTTCATAAAAATCACCTTTGAATACAGAATTTCGGAAAAACCGATATGGGTATCATAGAAGATAAGCACGCATTTGTCAAATGAGATTTGCAGAATAGAAGGAGAACAAAGGACATGGAGAAAACGAAAAAGAGGTTCTGGCCCATCCTTTTGCTGGCGGTCTATCTGGCCGTAAATATGGCGCTGATCCTCCATCACGAGAACTGGCGTGATGAGGCGCAGGCCTGGCAGATAGCCGGGCTTTTGGATCTGAAGGGGCTGTTCGCCCAGCTGAAATACGAGGGACATCCCTGTCTCTGGTATCTGATTCTGATGCCCTTCGCGAAGCTTCACGCGCCCTTTGGGAGCATGAATGGTATCAGCCTGGTCCTGATGGCTGTGGCAGCCTGGCTGATGCTGACCCGCGCTCCGTTTTCCATGCCGGTTCGGGTTCTGACCGTGTTCAGCGGCTTTTTCCTGTATTACTATCCGGTTATTTCCAGAAGCTATGCACTGGTGCCGCCGTTGCTGGCTCTGCTGGCCCTGTGTTATCCCAGGCGGATGGAAAAGCCTCTGCCCTATGGCATTCTGCTGGCACTTCTGACCCAGACCCATATTTACATGCTGGGGCTGTCCGCAGCCCTGTCCTTCTTCTGGCTGCTGGAGATTCTGCGGGAAATTCCCCTGAAAAAGCCGGAAAACCGGGTGCGTCTGTGTGCCGTGTTTCTGAATCTGGCAAGTGGTCTGTTCCTGATCTGGGAACTCTTCGGCAGCACGGACAGGAATACCGGCGTGAACATTCACATCAGTTCCACCCTATCCTCCAATCTGCACCGGATGAGCGTGGCTTCCCAATGGGCGTCCGGTTTTGCGGTAGGCGGCGGAATCAGCGATGAAACATGGAAAATACTGGTATTTGTAATAGCTCTCTGCTTTTTGCTGCTTCTGCTCTGGTCCTGGAAAGAGACCCTGATTCTGGCAGCGGCTGTGGGCAGCCAGGTGCTGATGTTTACCTATGTCTATCTGCCCTCGGAGCAGAAGGCCATGCTGCTGGTCCATGAACTGATTTTTATTCTGTGGCTGATTTTGGAAAAGAAGAAGGCTTCCGGGGAGAGAGAAGAGACGGACTGGAGAAGAAAAGGAAACCGGGCGGCAGCCGTGGGCTTTCAGGCTCTGCTGGCGGTTCTCTGTCTGCTGTCGGTGGACGGACACCGGGGAGCTATGGAGTCGGACTGGAAGGAGCCCTATTCCGCGGGAAAAGATGCGGCGGCTTATATTGAAAAAGAAATTCCGCAGGAAGCGCTTCTGGTGACAGCCGGAGACGTACCGGCCTACGCGGTGGCAGCTTACGCGCCGGATCGGACGCTCTGGTACCCGCTGACGGAAGCCCCCATCACCTTTTCCGTCTGGAATGAGAGCCGGGAGGAGACCATCGGGTATGAAGAAATGCTGGAACGAATCCGCTCCCATTACCCCGAAGTACAGTCCTTCTGGCTGCTGACCGGAGGTCAGAACAACATCGAGGGCCTCGAAGAGGCCCTCGCAGATACCGTCCCCGTATTTCGGGAGGACGCATTGATTTCCGAAGAAAGTGTCCGGATCTATGATATATCCGGATTTTAAGAAACGTTATTGCAGCGCTATCACCGGGGTGCCTTCGGGCACTCCGAACATTTCTGCGCAATAGAGGTTGAGTTTGTCATTTTCCGTATCAAAACAGATCAGATAGTCATAGCCCAGATCCCGGGCTGTTTCCACCACTTCACTGATATCTTCCCCAGCCGAGGAATTATGTACATCCACCGTGGCAGTATACAATGCGTATTTCACCAGATGATAGGTGTATCCGGAGTCATCCGCCGGTACATAGACCAGGCAGGCGCTGTCTGGCTGCAATCCGTATTCCTGAATCAGGGCTTCCAGCCGATCACGCTGGGTCTCGCCGGAATGTCGCAGAAGAATCCGCGGATTGGCGCCCATGAGACAGAAGACAAAGAGAAATACGAAGGTGAAAATAAAGGCTGTAGGAACCGGAACCATATCCATCCATTTTCCAAAGTGGTACAGAGCAATGGCCAGACAGAAGATGGCGATGGAGCCATAGTACCGGGGATATCCGGCCATCATAAGAGCCTCGCCCTCCGGCATGGAGAAAAGATACATACACAGGCTGCCCAGCTGATAAGCGGCGTAGACCAGCACAAGGAACAGAGCCAGCCTGCCGAAAGCGGGACGGGGAAGCTTCTGAAAGCGGGCGTAGAGAGTCGCCAGCAGAAGCACGGCCAGCAGAAGCAGCAGAATCCGTCCGTGCAGCACCTGAAGCAGGAAAGCCCTGGTAATCTGCGGGATTGTGCCGTCGGCCAGCTTGGCCTGAATATTGGCCAGGTAGACCGACAGGGACATGCTGTGGGGCGAAGATTCGGCGGAGGTGAAGACATAGGCCACATGCCGGTTCCAGGCCAGCAGGGAGAAGAGCGGGAACAGCATCACAGTCAGCCAGGAGCGCCGCTGCATGGATGAGGCGGTCTTCCGGTGGCGGATCCAGTAGATCAGTACCCGTCCGGCGATGAGTGCCCAGAAGAAGATGCCGGAGTTTTTGATCATGATCACGGCTACAGTCGGAAGCACCGTCAGCCAGGCCGTATGCTCATCTACCTCCAGCTCCCGGTTCAGAAGCAGGAATCCGAAAGCACCGCACAGTGGCAGCAAAGTGTCCACATACAGACTGTCCGGTGTGGCGATATAGCTTAGGAAAAACAACGAAGCGCCCAGAAGCAGCAGAAAGCCCGGAAGCTTTCTTTTCCGGATGCCGGAAAATACGGGAAGAATCAGGCTTATGGTCAGCATCGTCTGCGCAAACATCTGACACCCCTCCGACACAGTAGAGATGAGCCTGCTCACATAATAGATGAAGACAGAGCTTCCAAGAGGGTACCCCTGGAACAGAATAATCGGATCCTGCCAGGTGGGGAACCGATCGGTTTGAAGCATCTGTTTCACTACCAGTGCCCAATGGGAAAAATTGTCATATCCGGTAAAGAGCACGCCCTTCAGGAGCAGAAGGAAATAAAGGCAGGCCAGCGCGAAAAAGATCAGGGCCGGCGTCACGAAATCCCGGTATTGCTTCCGGTAATGGAGGGAGCCAAGGGCCAAGAGCAGTCCCACGAGGAAAAGTGCCGGGACCGCCAGAGGCAGAAGATTCAAAAGCCCCGCGAAAAAGAGGATACAGATCTGACCTGTAAAGACCAGGGCCGGAAGAAAATCTACGGAAATCCGGGTTTTCCGGTGAGCAAAGGTCAGATAACCGAAGGTAGAAAGGGCGAAGAGCAGTACCCGCACGCCCAGAAGCAGTGTGTTCATGAAAGATTCCTCCTGAGTTACACAGTCTTAAAGATATAGCGGCGCTGGATCTGATAATTAAACAGATACAGAACCGAGTCCACGATAAGCTTGATTATCGTGGCGGGAAGGGGCAGGAAAGAAAAGAGACTGACCAGACCTGCCGAGCAGAACATGACCAACACGCAGAGAACGTAATATTTGGGCAGCGTACTGGTCGTGCTGCCCTTATCTCCGAAGACCAGCTGCCGGTTACACCAGTAATTGACCAGAGAGGAAATGACTCGGGCGATGACCGTCGCCTGCAGAATTTGCCAGGGACCGGCCGGAAGCAGCAGATGGGCAATGGTAAAGCCAATGAGATCCACCAGAGAGGAGGCCAGGGAGGAAATGGCGTATTTTACAAAAGTTCCCAGCAAAATACGGTAGACCTTCATGGAATCCACCAGGGGATTAAAGTGTGATTCGGAATTATTGTCCAGATAGACAGTGGCGATTTCCACAGCTTCCAGCGGAATCCTGGAAATGGCCGCATCGGTCAGCATATTCATCTCATACTCGAAACGTTCGCCCTTCAGAGAGCACATCCGGGGCAGCAGCTCCCAGGGAATGCCCCGCAGACCGGTCTGGGTGTCGGTGACCTTTACGCCGTAAAGCAGATGGAACAGGGCGCTGGTGATCAGATTGCCGAAGCTGCTGCGCAGGGGTACGTCATCCTGATGAAAGTTCCGGCAGCCCAGCACGATGGCGTTTTTACCGAAAGCGTGGAGCTCCGCCATTTTCTGATCCAGGCGCAGCACATCCGCAGGAAGATGCTGGCCGTCGGAATCAGCGGTGATGACGCCCAGACCCTTCCACTGGGGCTGTTCCAGAATGTAGGTGAAGGCGTCCTTCAGGGCCCGGCCTTTTCCCATGTTGACCGGGTGGGTCAGTACCGTACACTGGGGATGCTTCTCCAGGGTCTCAAAAATGGCCTTCTTTTCCGGGGAGCTTCCGTCGTCCACCAGGAGAAGATGCTCCGCGCCGGAGGCGATGAGCTCGTCCACATAGGAAACAAACTGCTCCGGCGGGTTCAGAGCCGGAATTACAATAATACTTTTCATAACACATACCTCACAATAGAAACAGAATACTAATACACGATGGAAAGGTGCAGGGTTTTGACCCCATACCAGTGGGCCACAGCCTCATTCCGGTAGTCGCCCGGATCATCGGCGGAGAGCTCCTGGGGATCCAGAAGCACAGGACACACGGAGAAGTTGGGAACCCAGACCTCGTCGACGCCCTGAGTCAGCAGGGCGATACGGTACAGGCTTTCCTCATGGTAGCTTCTGGCGTGGCCCCGGACGATGGATTCCGCGGCGGAGATGCCGGTGATCTCATTTTTATCGGAGAAGACCAGAAGTACCAGCGCGAAGAGCACCATTCCGGCGGTGAGGCTTTTGCGGCAGCCCTGCCAGAGACGGGAAAAGAAGGAGAGAAGACTCTCCGTCAGCCCGAACCGGCGGCAGCGGGCAGTCACCCAGCCGGTGAGATAGACCAGATTTAAAAAGTAAAGCAGATAGAACAGCATCCGCATGATATTCAGAGTCCGGCCGAAGATGTAGGTCTGTCCCATGGAGAAGAGGGACGGCGTATAGGAGGCCGCCACCACGCAGTAGGAGAGACCGGCCACAACGCCGGGCAGGGGGAAGTCAAAATTACACCGGGAGAGCCCCACGCAGAGGAAGGGCAGCAGGAGCACGGTAAAAAAGATGAGATATACGGTGGTCCAGTCCCGGATGCCCTTGAAAGCATAGAGAAAGGAATAGTAGACGGCCTCCACAGGTCCCATGGAATCCAGCTGGGCCGCCATGCGGGTGGCGTTGCCGGGAGCCATGGCGTTTACGGCCAGTCCCGCCAGCATAAGCACGAGGGGCAGGATGCAGAAAAGTCCCCGTTTCTTCCGGAAAATAAGACACAGAAGCAGGAGAAAAACCAGCAGCACCGGCGTCAGCAGGGCCGTCACATAGTTGGCGCCGCCGATGACCACGGCCAGAAAACAGGAGAGCAGAAAATACGCCGCGCGGGCTCCCCGCTTCTCCGCCTTCAGGTAGAGCAGTACAAAAGAGAGGAAGAACAGCATGCAGCTGTGCATGAATACATAGTGCAGCGCGCCGTTGAACCAGTAGAAGGCAGATTTTCCTTCATCCAGCACATGGACGGACAGGAACAGCACGGACAGGGCCAGGCTCTGCCAGAGGCTCTTTTCCAGCTTCAGATAGTGGGTGAAAATGGTACGAATCAGCAGCCAGGTGCCACCGCAGAGCATGCCCAGCATCAGAAATGTGGTCAACGGATAGAGCCGCTGGCTGATGACGGCGGGCTGCAGGGACATGAGAAAAATCGATGCATAGGTGCCCTGCCAGGTGTTATAATAGCCCGCTACATTTTGCACGGCAGCCTTCAGAACGGAAATGATGGAATGGGTCTCCTTCCAGGCCAGATGGGCGGCCAGGCCGTAGGCGTAGTCATCTCCGGCCGGGTGGGAATAAAAGGCCAGAGCCAGAACCGGGACGATGCTGACGAGAAAGGCCAGAGCCAGAATCCGGGACAGCCGCTGCGAATGTGACAGATTTTTCCAACTTCCCAATATCTTATGTATCATGAAAAATATACCTCGATTACGAATTATTTATAACTGTTCAGTACCTGACCGGTTATAATGCAAAATCCATGAAAATCGGCTTCGCCGATGGGATTTTGCACACCTGAATCATTTTTTTATGCCTTCAGCAGCAAGTGCTTCAGGCTGTACTGGATAATTATAGCATTTCTATGATAAATATACCGAATCCGAAAAGCCTTGTCAACCGACAGAGGGCAGGGACTGTGGAAAAGTCTTGCCCTCCGCTCTGTTTAATGCTATACTACAATTAACTATGAAGAAAAATAAGAATAAAATCGGAGGATTTTTTTAAAATGAGAACTTATCTTGTAACCGGCGGAGCCGGATTTATCGGCTCCAACTACATTCACTACATGTTCCGCAAGTACGGTGACGCTATCCGCATCATTAATGTGGACGCGCTGACCTACGCAGGTAACCTGGAGAACTTAAAGGACATCGAGGAGCGGGACAATTACACTTTCATCAAGGCAGATATCCGCGACCGCGAGGCCATCGAAAAGATCTTTGCGGAAAATGATATCGACCGCGTGGTTCATTTCGCGGCAGAGAGCCATGTGGACCGCAGCATCGTGAACCCGGAGATCTTCGTGGAGACCAACGTACTGGGAACCCTGGTGATGCTGAACGCGGCAAAGAAAGCCTGGGAGTTGCCGGACGGCACCTTTAAAGAGGACAAGAAATTCCTGCACGTATCCACCGACGAGGTATACGGATCCCTGGAGGAGGGAGATACTTATTTCTATGAGACGACTCCCATCGATCCTCACAGCCCCTACTCCGCGAGCAAGGCTTCCTCTGACATGCTGGTGAAGGCATACTGGGATACTTACCGTTTCCCCATGAATATCACCAACTGCAGCAATAACTACGGACCTTACCAGTTCCCGGAGAAGCTGATCCCGCTGATCATCAATAATGCATTGCAGGGCAAGAAGCTTCCGGTATACGGCGACGGCAAGAATGTGCGTGACTGGTTGTATGTGGACGATCATGCCAAGGCCATCGACATGGTACAGGAAAATGGCCGCCTGGGCGAGCGTTACAACATTGGCGGACATAACGAGAAACAGAATATCGAGATCATCAACATCATCCTGGAAACTCTGCAGGAGATGCTGCCGGACGGGGATCCGAGAAAGAAGCTGGTAAGCAAGGACCTGATTACCTACGTGACAGACCGTAAGGGCCATGACCGCCGTTACGCCATCGCTCCGGACAAGATCAAAGAGGAGATCGGCTGGTATCCGGAGACCATGTTCAAGGACGGTATCCGTCTGACTATCCAGTGGTTCTTTGAGCATGAGGACTGGATGAAGAACGTAACCAGCGGCGATTATCAGAAATACTACGAAGAGATGTATAAGAATAAATAAGGAACGGAACAGATAGGAGAAAATTACAAATGAAGGGAATTATTCTGGCCGGAGGTTCCGGAACAAGACTTTATCCGCTGACAAAAGCGATTTCCAAGCAGATTATGCCGGTATATGACAAGCCGATGATTTATTATCCGCTGTCCACCCTGATGCTTGCGGGCATCCGTGAGGTGCTGATTATCTCTACCCCGCGCGATCTGCCCATCTTCGAGGAGCTTCTGGGCGACGGTTCCCAGCTGGGCATGAAGATGAGCTATGCGGTACAGGAGAGCCCCAGAGGACTGGCTGACGCATTTATCATCGGCGAGAAATTCATCGGCGACGACCGGGTAGCCCTGGTTTTGGGAGACAATATCTTCTACGGACAGAGCTTTTCCCAGGTTCTGAAGAATGCGGCAGAGCGGGAAACCGGCGCTACCATCTTCGGTTATTACGTAAAGGATCCCCGTGAGTACGGCGTGGTAGAGTTTGACCGGGAGGGCAAGGCTCTTTCCATTGAAGAGAAGCCGGAGAATCCCAAGTCCAACTATGCGGTACCGGGTCTGTATTTCTACGACAACGACGTGGTAGAGATCGCCAAGAACGTAAAGCCCTCTGCACGTGGTGAAATCGAGATCACCAGCATTAACAACGAGTATCTGCGCCGTGGAACCCTGCGGGTAGAGACCCTGGGACGCGGCTTTGCATGGCTGGATACCGGCAATCACGACGCGCTCCTCGACGCTGCGGACTTCGTAGCCGCTTTCCAGAAGCGTCAGGGTATGTACATCTCCTGTATCGAGGAGATCGCGTACCGCCGCGGCTTTATCGACAAGGAGCAGCTGGTGAAGCTGGCGCAGCCTCTTCTGAAGACGGCCTACGGTCAGTATCTGATCGACGTGGCCAATGGATTATAAATACAAGCTTACAAGGGAGACAATGAAAAATGGGAAAGATTACAGTTGAGACCTGCCCGATTGAAGGTCTGAAGGTGATTACTCCGACCGTATTCGGCGACGAGCGCGGTTATTTCATGGAGACATATAACTACAACGATTACAAGGAAGCAGGCATCGATATGCCCTTTGTACAGGACAACCAGTCTGCGTCCAAGAAAGGTGTACTGCGGGGTCTGCATTTCCAGATCAACCATCCCCAGGACAAGATTGTCCGGGTGGTAAGCGGTGAAGTATTCGATGTGGCCGTAGACCTGCGCGAGGGATCCGCCACCTACGGACAGTGGTACGGCGTGCTACTCTCCGCGGAGAATAAGAAGCAGTTCTTCATTCCGAAGAACTTCGCCCACGGCTTCCTGGTGTTGTCTGATTACGCGGAGTTCGCGTACAAGTGTACCGATTTCTATCATCCGAACGATGAGGGCGGCCTTCTGTGGAGCGATCCGGATATCGGCGTAAAATGGCCGATCCCGGAGGGAATGGAACTGACTATTTCCGAGAAGGATCAGAAATGGGGCGGAATTAAGGAGTTGAAGAAATAAGATGAGTGAGAGCGTACAGCTGACAGCAGAGGTATTTATTGACACAGGTAAGGATTTCCGGCCGGAGGATTCTCTGACGATGCCCTATACCTGCACGCTCGGTGAGAAGGTCACTCTGGACTTTGACCTTACAGGCTTTGAGCACACCTGCGGCTTCCGTTTCGACCCGCTGCTGGAGGACAGCAGCATGGTGAAGCTGGAGGCGCTCGCCCTGACCTATGAGAATGAAGAAACAAAACAGATAGAAGCGGATCGGCTCAAGACCAACAGCGACGTGGACTTTGATCCCGTCTTTGTCTATCTCCACAACGACCCGAAGTTTTTCGTGGACGAGGCCCTGTGCCTGAAGCTTAAAAGCGCGAAGGTGACCTTCCGGGTACTGGAGCTGGGCAATGGCAAAAAGGAATACTGGCAGGAGATCAAGAAGCACAGCGTCTCCGAAAAGGAGAAGGCGCAGCTTCTCGGCAAGTTGGATATCGCCATGAAGGAAAATAACGCCCTGGAGAAAGAAAATAAACGGCTGAAGGTGGAGGCCGAGGATATCTATTCCTCCGGTATCTGGAAGCTGCAGCATGACGCCCGGGGTCCCATGAAGGTGATTTTCGGCAAGGGCAATATTCTGACCTTCCTGGCGTCTGTCTATCTGGCTCTCTGCAGTGAGCTGTTCATCTTTAATAACGCTTATTACTCCACACCCAGACCCAACGATCAGGTGCTGTGCTTCAGCTTTTTCCGCTTCGGCATGGTATTTCTGGGAGCCTTTGTGCTGATTGCCGTGATCAACCGTGTGATTCAGAAAGGATACCGCCGTGAGCTTGCTTAGTGTCTTTGTTAAATACAGAGCCCTCATTGACCAGCTGGTCATGAGGGACATCAAAACCAAATACCGACGCTCTGTGCTGGGCCTTTTATGGACGGTACTGAATCCTCTTCTGATGATGACAGTACTGTCTATTGTATTTTCCTACTTTTTCTCCCGTTACGGAGATGTGGAGAATTTCCCGGTCTATCTGCTGTGCGGCCAGGTCATCTTTAACTTCTTTAATGAATCGACCAGTATCGCCATGGGCTCCATCGTCCACAGCGGCGAGCTGATTAAAAAGGTGTACGTGCCCAAGTATCTGTTCCCGATTACCAAGGTCATGTCCAGCGGTGTCAACCTGCTGTCCTCCATGATCGCGCTGGTCATCGTGATGGTGGTGACCCGTTCCCGCGTAACGCCGACGGTGCTTCTGGCGGTATTCCCGCTTCTCTATGTACTTTTGTTTTCCACAGGCGTGAGCCTGTTTTTGTCTGCGGCAGCCGTAAGCTTCCGGGATCTGATGCACCTGTACAGTGTGGTGACCACGGCATGGATGTATCTGACCCCGGTCATTTACCCCATGTCCATCCTGGACGGCGCGCCCAGGTGGGCCGTATTCATCATCAATGCCAACCCGCTGACTGCCTTTATCAAGATTTTCCGCGCGGTAGTGCTGGATGGTGTGACAGCGCCCTGGATTCTCCATGTACAGAGTATCATATGGTGTGCGATTGCCCTGGTGATTGGTTCCCTGGTATTTAAGAAATCCCAGGATAAGTTTATTCTGAAGATATAGGAGAGCAGTATGAAGTTAGAAAATGCCATAGAAGTCAAAGACGTGTCCATGTGCTTCAACCTCTCCAGAGAAAAGGTGGACAGCATCAAGGAATACGTGATCAAGGTGCTGAAGCGCCAGCTCTTTTATGAGGAGTTCTGGGCGCTGAATGACGTGAGCTTCGAGATTCGGAAAGGCGATTCTGTGGGACTGATCGGAATGAACGGTTCCGGTAAGAGTACCATGCTGAAAATCATCGCAGGCGTCTTAAAGCCCACCAAGGGAACGGTGGAAACCACCGGAACCATTGCGCCGATGATTGAGCTGGGAGCCGGCTTCGACCACGATCTGACCGCCCGGGAAAATATCTTCCTGAACGGCGCGCTCATCGGTTATTCCCAGGAAATGCTGGAGGAGCGGTTCGACGATATTATCTCGTTCGCAGGACTGGAGCGCTTCGTGGACGTACCCATCAAGAACTTTTCATCCGGTATGCTGGCCCGTCTGGGCTTCTCCATCGCCACCATCGTGGATGCGGATATCCTGATCATCGACGAGATTCTGTCCGTCGGCGACTATCAGTTCCAGAATAAATGTAAAAAGCGTATCCGGGAAATGATGGATCGCAATACCACGGTCCTTTTTGTGTCCCACAGTATCGAGCAGGTCAAAGAAATCTGCAATAAGGCCATCTGGATTGACCGGGGACACGTGCGGATGATCGGCGAGGCGGAGGAGGTCTGCGACGCCTACGAGGATCCCAACGCAAAGGAATAACCGTATTCATAAATAGGATGTTCACAGAGAATAGGTTACTGTGAACGAAGTGAATAGTAATACAGGGGAGTTATGAAGCAAACTATGGATAATCAGGAACAGATGGATTATAAAAAGCTTTACGAGGCAGAGCGGGAAAAAACCGAGGTTCTCGTAAGCAAAATCGAAGAGTCCGAGAAGGAGATCGAGGAGCTGAATTTCAAGCTGGATCGCATCAAGGGAAGCTTTGCCTGGAAACTGGCGATTCCTCTCCGGAAGGGACTGCATTTCTATGAAAAGACAAGGGATCGTCTGACTCGTTACGGTTCTATCCCCGGGATTATGCGGAAGGTAAGAAGCAAGCTGCAGGAGCGCAAGAATATGAAGCGCCACGGCACTGCCAGCTTCCCAGGTCCGGAGGAAGCAAAGGCCCAGCGGGAGACCGTATTTCCCAATATGGTGAAGTTCAGCATTCTGACGCCCCTTTACAATACGCCGGAGAAGTTCCTGACAGAGCTTCTGGACTGCGTACAGGCCCAGACCTATCAGAACTGGGAGTTGTGCCTGGCGGACGGCAGCGACAGCGAGCACGCTTACGTGGGAGAGATCTGCAGAAGATACGCGGAAAGCGATGCCCGTATCAAATATCAGGTGCTGGAGCATAACGAGGGAATCTCCGGCAACACCAACGAATGTCTGAAGATGGCTACCGGCGATTATATCGCCCTGCTGGATCACGACGATATTCTCCATCCGGCGGTGCTGTATGAGTACGCGAAGGTTATCAACGAGAAAGGCGCGGATTATATCTACTGCGACGAGATCACCTTTGAGGGCGACAGCATCGATCATATGATCGTGCTGCATTTTAAGCCGGATTTCGCCGTGGATAATCTGCGGGGCAATAACTATATCTGCCATTTCTCTGCATTTTCAAAGCACCTGCTGGACGAGACAGGCGTATTCCGGAGCCAGTATGACGGAAGCCAGGATCATGACATGATTCTCCGTCTGACCGCAAAAGCAAAGCTGGTATACCATGTACCGAAGGCCCTGTATTACTGGCGTTCCCATAAGGCCAGCGTGGCCCAGGACATCAACGCGAAAACCTATGCGGTGGACGCTGCCAAGCGCGCGGTACACGACCACATTAAGGATGTATATGGCATGGACGTCAAGGTGGAGAGCACCCGGGCGTTCCCGACCATTTTCCGGATCCGCTATCCGCTTCTGGAGCGGCCTCTTATCTCCATTGTGATTCCCAACAAGGATCATATGGAAGATCTGTCCCGCTGCGTGGAGTCCATCGTAAATAAGTCCACTTATGAGAATTACGAGATTGTCATTGTGGAGAATAACAGCGAGACAAAAGAGATCTTTGATTACTATAAGGCCCTGGAGCATAATCCGAAAATCCGGATCGTCAAGTACGAGGGCGAGTTCAACTACGCGAAAATCAATAACTTCGGCGTAAGCTTTACCAACGGCAAGTATGTGTTGCTCCTGAACAATGATATGAAGGTCATCACCAGAGACTGGATAGAGGAGCTTCTGATGTACGCCCAGCGGCCGGATGTGGCTGCAGTCGGCGGTAAGCTTTACTATGCGGACAATACCATTCAGCATGCGGGCATCGTCATCGGCCTCGGCGCTCACCGGGCGGCGGGCCACACCCATTACAAGGATGATAAGATGCATCTGGGCTATATGGGACGCCTGTGCTACGCTCAGGATGTGACGGCAGTGACCGGCGCGTGTCTTCTGGTCAGCCGCGCCCAGTATGACGAGGTGGGCGGCCTGGACGAGGAGTTCCGGGTGGCTTTCAATGACGTGGACTTCTGCCTGAAGCTCCGTCATGCGGGATATCTGAATGTATTTACGCCCTTTGCGGAGCTCTATCACTACGAGTCCAAGACCCGCGGTATGGAGGAGGGCGAGAAACAGAAGCGCTTCCAGCAGGAGGTAGACCTGTTCCGTAAGAAGTGGAAGGCGGATCTGGATGCGGGGGATCCTTATTTCAACCCGAACTTCTCACTGGATTACTCCGACTATACGATTAAATAAGAAACAGGAGAGAAACTTGAACAAAAAGCAGATCACACGAAACAGCATAGCGGTGCTTGCGGCTTTTCTGGCCGTGTGCGGGATCAATCTACTGTACGGAATCCGCGCAGAGAATACCATGCTGTCCAACAGTGTGACAGTAGTGCTGATGTTCGGCGCGTTCGCTTACGTGGGCGCGCAGTTTCTGAAAAAACCGGTTAACGGCAGGCTGCTGGTTTACGGCGCGGCAGACGGAATGCTGTTCGCGGCGCTGATGAGCTGGGGTTTCTCGTTGAATTATACGGATACTGTGTGGAATCCGCAGGTGCTTCCGGCTTTTCTCTGCCTAGCCCCGTTTTTCACGATTTGCGTGAGCGCAAGCTTACGGATGCTGGCGGGGCTGCCGGGAAAAGAAGCAGGTGCAGCGGAAAAATCAGAGGCAGGTTCGGCGGCAGCGCAGGAGGCCGATAAATTGGCAGACGCGCATATCAGCCAGGCGGACGGTCCGACGGCCTATTTCATCGCCTACAGCTTCCCGGTACGAAAGTTCTACTGGTTCTGCTTCGCGGTTCTGTTTCTGTCCTGGGTTCCGGTGCTTCTGGCCTCCTGGCCGGGTATCTTTTCCTATGACTGCGGCTGGCAGCTGGCGGCGGTGGCCGATCACGCATGGACAGCCCATCACCCGATACTCCATACGGCGATGCTGTGGATTACGAGACAGATTGGCCGTGCGCTGACCGGTTCCAACCAGACCGGAGCACTGCTTTACTCCCTGCTTCAGATGGTGATCATGTCCGCCTTATACGCGGACGTCTGCCTGTACCTGCGGCAGAAGAAAGCGCCGAAATGGCTGTGGATGGGGGCACTTATTTTTCTGGGCTTTCACCCGGTAAACAGCCTGATGGCCCTGTGCGCCACCAAGGATTCGATTTTTACCGCAGTTTTCGCGGTTTTTGTGGTACAGCTGCTTCGAATGGCAGAGTACCCGGAGGTGTTCTTCGCTTCCCGGCGCAGACAGCTTTTGTTCTGCGTCAACGTATTTTTCCTGTATGCGTTCCGTAATAACGGTCTGCATACCTTTTTGTTCTGCATTCCCTTCCTGCTGTGGGCGTACCGCAGATATTGGAAAAAAATGCTGCTGCTCTGTGTGATTTGCCTGGGCCTTTACGGCATTTACACGGGACCGGTCTACAGCGCCTTAGGCATCGAGCCCGGAGACGCCAGGGAGATGTGCAGCGTGCTGATGCAGTCGGCGGCCCGTGTATACAATCTGGATTATCAGGGCCTGACGGAGGAGCAGAGAGAGGGGATTCTCGCCATGATCGACGAGGAGGGCCTGAACACCTATATGTCACGTTTTGCCGACCCGGTGAAGGCCTATTTCCACGGCTCTGAATTTGCGGAAAATCCGGTGCCGTTTCTAAAGACCTGGATCAGCGTGGGAATGACCCACAAGAAGATGTATATCGATTCGTTCCTGGCAGGAAGCTTCGGCTACTGGTATCCGGGTGATACCATCGAGGACAATCCGTCCGGAAGAGATTATTTTGAATATTACTGCAAGGAGTTCCGGGAAGACGTGGATGTGACTATGGAATCCAGGATTCCGGCTCTGTCAGAATTTTATAGAAAAATCGGAAATGAAGCTTCTTTCCAGAAAGTTCCGGTCATTGCCGCAACATTTAACCTGGGCGTCTACACCTGGCTGTGGCTGTTCACCATGCTGCTTTTATTCTATGCGAGGCAGTGGCGGCGGCTCATTGTGATGGCTCCCTTTACCGGGTATTTCCTGACAAACCTTCTGGGTCCTGTGGTGAAAATGCGGTATCATTATCCGTTTATCGCCTGCATGCCATTGATGATCTATCTGATCTGGCGTGTATACAAGGAAAAAAAGGGAGAAGATTAATATAGAGGAGACGGAGGACACGTCATTATGGATAAAGTAGCGGTACTGATTCCCTGCTATAACGAAAGTAAAACAGTAAAAAAAGTGGTGGAGGATTTTCGGAAGGCCCTGCCGGAGGCCGCCGTCTATGTCTATGACAACAATTCCACCGACGGAACGGGCGACCTGGCCAGGGAGGTAGGGGCTATCGTGCGCCACGAATACCAGCAGGGCAAGGGCAATGTCATCCGCCGGATGTTCCGGGAGATAGACGCGGAAGTTTATGTGATGGTGGACGGCGACGACACCTACCCGGCTGAGGCGGCCCCGGAGATGGTGCGGAAGGTCCTGGAGGGACAGTCTGACATGGTGGTCGGCGACCGGCTTTCTTCCACCTATTATACGGAAAATAAGCGTCCCTTTCACAATTTCGGCAATTCCTTCGTGAAGAACTGTATCAACCGCTTTTTTGACACGAACATCCAGGATATCATGACCGGTTACCGGGCCTTCAGCTATCAGTTTGTGAAGACCTTTCCGGTGCTGTCCCACGGATTTGAGATCGAGACCGAGATGAGCATCCATGCGGCAGATAAGCACATGCAGGTGGATCATGTGATCATCGATTACCGGGATCGCCCGGCGGGCAGCGTATCCAAGCTGAATACCTATAGCGATGGCTTCAAGGTGCTGACCCGGATTTTGAGTCTCTATAAGAATTACAAGCCTCTGGGTTTCTTTTCCCTGCTGGCAGAGATTCTGACGGCGCTGGGCGTGGCCTTCCTGATCCCGATTCTGACCGAATACTGGGCCACCGGACTGGTGCCCCGCTTTCCGACCCTGATTGTCTGCGGCTTTGTGCTGATCGCGGCCCTGCAGTCTCTGTTTGCCGGGCTGGTTCTGCAGAGTATGGAACAGAAAAATAAACAGGACTTCGAGATGCAGCTGATCGCGGCCCACGAAGCCTATAAGAACCTGCAAAAAGATGAAAAGGAGCAGGAACAATGAGAGAGAACCGGAAAAGAACAGGCGCAGCTGCGGCGGCGTCTGTTCTTCTTGCGTTTATCTTCGGCCTGGCTGTATATCAGACCATGGGCTTTGTCTACGCCATTGCCGACGATGTGATTATGCGGGATATTGCTTCCGGCGCCTTTACGGGCATGCCAGACGGCCACCTGATTTTCGTGCAGTATGCGCTGGGCTGGCTGATAAGCCGTCTGTACCTGATTAACAGGAGCGTGGACTGGTACGGCTTTTTCATGGCCGGAGCCCTGTTCCTCAGCCTGGCGGCGATCCTGTACCGCGGTCTGGCAGCGGAGAAGAGTCTTCGGTGGAAATGCGTCTACAGTGTCGGAGCCATGGGCGTGACCCTGACGGCGCTTGTTGCTCACGCGGCCCAGTTCGAGTGGACCATCAGCGCAGCGTCCCTGGGAGCGGCGGCCCTGTACCTTTATGTGTCGGCTGGACGCGGGAAAACGACTGTGGCAGACGGCGTCTGGATTTGGCTGCTGCTGATCCTGACCTACGGGATCCGTTCGGATGTATTTTTTATGGTATTGCCCGGCTTCGGCCTGGCCTTCCTCTGGAAAACCTTCCGGAAAAATGAAAATGTAAAAAAATGGGAAATTAATCGCCGGGAGCTGGCATTGCCCATCCTGGTATTTTCCGGAATCGGTCTTTTGTTCCTGACGGAGAAGCTGGCCTACCGGGGAGCAGACTGGGCGGAGTTTCAGCGGTTTCAGAATGCCCGCTCGGAAGTATACGATTATGCGGGCGTCCCCACCTATGAGGGGAATCCGGAGTTCTTTGAGGAGAGGAACATCAGCAGCGAGGAGGTACGGGCTCTGCGCCATTACGCCCTGTATCTGGTGGACGGCATGGACGCAGGACTGATGGAAAGCTTAAGCGCCGAGGCGCAGCGTCAGGCAGGCGCGGAGCCGGGCATGATGGCGAAGGTGAAAGCGGCAGTGAAGCTGGCGGCGGAGCAGTTTTTGTCTCCGGAATATTTTACAGCCAGCCTGTCTGCAGTCATATTCCTGGCGCTGGCAGCCCTGCTTCTGTGGAAACGGGAAAAGCGGCTGTTTCTCCCGGTGCTGCTTTATCTCTGCGCCCATGGTCTCCTGTGGCTGGCCCTGGGGTATGTGGGACGCCTGCCCGAGCGGGTGGCATTCTCCCTCCATCTGGTGATGCTGGGGGCCTGCGGCGGTCTCTTTACCTGCTTCTGTGAAAAAGAGGAGGATCGATGCGCATGGCTTCGGCCTGCAGTCGGATTACTCTGTCTGTTGTCCCTGGGCACGGTACTGTTTCAGTGGCAGGGCGCAAAAGCCGGCAATCAGGAGAAGCTGGCCATGGACGGCAGCTTCCAGACCTTCAAGAATGCCTGCAAGGAGGATACAGATCATCTGTATTTTATTGAGACCTATATGGCGGAGCCGGTGGGCGGAGCCCGTGTGACGGTGAATGGCAATTTCAGCCTGAACCGCTGCCTGACCCTGGGAGACTGGTATACGGATTCGCCGCTGGATCAGGAGCGCTTTGCAGCTCTGGGCATTGATTCGGTGGAGCAGACCTTATTGACGGAGCAAAACGCGTACCTGGTGGTGCGTGATGTGGAAGAACCGGGATTTTTCGCCTCCTGGCTGGCCTGGAAGCGGCCGGAAGCGGAGCTTACAGAGGAGGAGTCCCGGGAGATAGACGGAAGAATGTATTATTTTTATCAGGTACAGGAGTGAGACAGATGAGTACAAGGACAAAGGGAGAGAAGAACAGGGGGCTTGAGGTCTTCGGCGCTATGCTGGCGGCCTGTGTGCTGACCTGTCTCTGGTTCTTTTTTGTATATAAGACGGTTCCTTTTATCTATGACATCAACGACGATGTGGCCATGCGGAATGTGGCCGCAGGTGTGATTACCGGTTCTCCGGATGCCCATCTGCTGCATATGAAGTATCTGCTGGGCCTGTGGATCAGCGGTCTCTATCGGCTGGCCCCTGGATTGGACTGGTACGGCCTGACCCTGATTGGGGTAGTGCTGCTGTCCTTTGCTCTGTGCCTGTATCGCGGTCTTGTGGCAGAAAAAGGGATTCTCTGGAAAATCATATATACGACGGCAGTCCTGCTTCTGATGACGGCTCTGGGAACCCAGCATGTATCGGCCTTTCAGTGGACCACGGCGGCCGGCATCGCAGGCGCGGCTGGCATTTTTTTGTTCTACACGGCGGGCAGCGGCCCAAAGTGGCAGATTTATCTGGAGGAAGGAATTGCGGTATTTCTGATTCTGGCGTCCCTTCTCATCCGGGACGACGTCTTTTTGATCACAGTCCCGGCGGCGGCCCTCTGTTTTCTGTGGAAATATGCCGCGAAAGAGAAATGGCAATGTGGAAAAGTCACGCTGCCGTTCCGGTTGACTCACCTTTTCGTGCCGGTGGCCCTGGCCGCGGGCGTGGTGGTGATTCTGGGCGTGGAGGCTTTCGCCTACCGTTCCCCGGAGTGGAAGACCTTCCGGAAGTACAATACGGATCGGGAAGCCATTATGGATTACTATGGGCTTCAGAATTATGAGACGGATCCGGCTGTCTATGAGGAATTGAACATTACGCCCGAGGAGGCGGAGAATCTGCAGCGCTATTCCCTGTATCTGGCGGACGGCCTGTACCCGGACAAAATGGCGGCGCTGGCGCAGCATGAGAAAGAGGTATACACGGCGGAGCATCCGCTGAAGGAGCGTCTCAGCACAGCCTATACAGAGATTTATCAGCATTTTACGAAGGACACCTATCATCCGGCGAACCTGATTGCCCTGGCAGTCATTGCGCTGGTTCTGGCGGTCGCGGCCATGAAGAACCGGCGGGAGCTGGGCCTGGGGCTTGGCTTTCTGGCGCTCTGGTTCGGTTACTGGGGCTATCTGGGTTACCGGGATCGGTTGCTGGAGCGGGTGGGCTTCGTGCTGTACCTGATGGCGATTTTTCTGTTCCTGGCCATCTGGTACCGGATTCTGGCACTGGGCGAGACCGACGACGGGACAAAGCGGCAGCCGGACAACGCGGGAACCATCCGTCCCGGCACCATCCTGCTGACCTTTGGGATTTTATGCGTCCTGACTCTGACGGCCACAAACACCTGGCGGAATGTGAGGGACTACAACACAGGCCGCCGGGATTATAACCTGGAATTCCTGGATGTGAACCGCTACATGGCGGAGCACCCGGACAACGTATACTTTATGACCACTTTTTCCATCGAGACCTATACGGACAATTTCACCATCAAACGGGATTTCGCCTTCAGCAATCTCCTGTCCGTGGGCGGCTGGCACACCTTCTCGCCCCTGGAAAATGAGAAATGCGCGAAGCTCGGCATCACCGACCCGAAGCGGGACATGGCGGAACAGGACAATGTCTACGTGATTTCCCTGGAAAATGTGAATCTGCGGTATATGGACCGGTATTTTGAGGGCGTCTACGGGGACGCCTACAAAGGAAGAGAATTGGTGGATACCTTAAGCTATGGTGAGCAGAGCTTTGAGGTGTATGATTTGGTAGTGGAGGAGTAGTGAATGAAAAAGCAGACTGCAATTGTGTGGTGTGTGTGCATGCTATATCTTTTGATTATAATGCAAGTGATTCCAATAACTTATGCAATCAACGATGATGTAGCGATGCGGGATATTGCGTCGGGCTCATTAACAGGAACACCAGATTATCATTTGATTTTTATAAAGGCGGCCTTTGGATGGGTATTGACCGGATTGTACCGCTGTTTTGAAGGAATAGACTGGTACGGATGCGTGTTTCTGGGGATGATGGTATTATGTTGTGGAATTTTACTGGAACGTTGGAATAGCTGGTGTATACAAAAGGGTAAAAAGCCCTGGTACATAATTGGGTGGTATGTGATTGGAATTACAGGGATCCTTTTGGAACATATGCTGAATTTTCAGTTTACAGTAACGGCAGCCATTCTGGCAGGGACGGCTATATTTCTTTATGGTACAGCGGGACGGGAGGAAAATAATTTCTATGGACGGACAGGAAGCGTTCTGATATTACTTTGGTTGTCATTTTGTGTTCGTTCAGATGTGCTGTTTATGGCAGTCCCATTTGGTGGATTAATATTTCTGGCAAAGGCAGATTCGATAAAAAGAAAGGTAATAACGGCTCTGATAGCCATGGTCGGTTTATTGGGGATTATGGTGTTTGAGAAGGAAGCTTATGGAAGCGAGGAGTGGCAGGCCTACTTGAGCTATAATGATGAACGCTCTATGGTATATGATTATTATGGAGTACCGGCTTATGAGGAAAACAGGGAATTTTATGAGAAAATAGGGCTGAAAGAATATGATGTGGAAAATCTGAAGCGTTACAATCTTTGCTTTGTGAATGATTTGGAAACAGGGAAAATGCATCAGATAGCAGGGTACGCAAAGGAACAGTATTTTGCGGAAAATTCGTTGGGAAAACGGATTAAAGCAGGAATCAAGGCGGCACTTAAGGGTGAACTGGATCCGGAAAATCTGTTGCTGAATGGATTGACAAAATTTGTAATAGGGTTCAATATTTTTTTGAGCCTGAAGCGGAAAAAGAAAAAGGAATTTTTGACGAATCTGGGATTCCTTTTGTGCGAAGGTGGATTGATTTCCTATTTGGGGCTTCAGGGACGATTTCCTACACGTGTCGGGACAGCACTGTTCCTGATAGAGCTAGGTTCGGCGGCGGCGCTTCTTTATCAGGAAGAACTTGGAACCGAGTCTCTGGATTGGCGGAAAAATAAAGTACGGCTCAGTTATATTACGGGAGCTTTGATATTGCTTTTCGGAGCTCGACTGTTCTCAATTAAGCAAAAGCAGCAGAAAATGTATCAGTATAATCGGGAATATGAAATTTTACAGGATTTTTATCAGGAACATGAGGAAAATGTATATTTTATTGCTGAATGGTTTGTAAGTGGATATTCGGATATCTTCCATTTGCAAAGAAAGAACAGCAAAGCAAACGGATTTGAAATGGGAGGCTGGCTTGCGCTGTCGCCAATCTATGAAGAGGAATTGAGGCAAAACGGTATAGAATGCAGTGCGGATGAAGCAATCATAGAAAATGAGAATGTATATGTAATATTAGTAGCACCGTCTTCAAAAATAGAAGCACATTACGAAGAAAAGTATCATGATATTATGTGGGAACAGAAAGACTGTGCGCCGGTTTTCAGTACAGAAGTACCTGTATTTAAAATTATAGGAGGAGAAACAGTATGATAGGATTTAACGTAGCGCCCTTTACGGGAAAAGAATTTGACTATATCAGAGAGGCCATTTCAGCGGAGCATATCTGCGGCGATGGTATGTTTACGAAGAAATGCAGCGCATGGATCGAGGAGAAAACCGGGACGCCGAAGGCTCTTCTGACCACCTCCTGTACCCATGCCACCGAGATGGCGGCCTTGCTCCTTGATATCCAACCTGGCGACGAGGTCATTATGCCGGCCTATACCTTCGTGTCCACAGCGGACGCCTTTGTGCTCCGGGGCGCGACGCCGGTCTTTGTGGACGTCCGTCCGGATACCATGAATATGGATGAAAAGCTGATCGAGGCGGCGATTACAGAGAAGACAAAGGCTATCGTTCCGGTGCATTACGCGGGCGTCTCCTGCGAGATGGACACGATTATGGCCATTGCGAAAAAGTATCATCTGGCTGTCGTGGAGGACGCCGCTCAGGGCGTTTGCGCCTGGTATAAGGGACGGGCGCTCGGTACCATCGGCGATTACGGCTGTTACAGCTTCCATGAGACTAAGAATTTCTCCATGGGAGAGGGTGGCGCGTTGCTGATTCGGGATCCGAAGCAGATCGAGAATGCGGAGATCCTTCGGGAAAAGGGAACGAACCGTTCCAAATTTTTCCGGGGACAGATTGACAAATATACCTGGGTGAATTATGGAAGCTCTTATCTGCCCAGTGACATGAACGCGGCCTATCTGTGGGCCCAGCTGGAGGCAGCAGAGCTCATCAATGCAGACCGCATGGGATCCTGGAACCGGTATTATGAAATGCTTTCCACGCTGGCAGATGCAGGCTGTATTGAATTACCTTTTGTACCGGATGGGTGTGAGCACAATGCCCATATGTTCTGGATTAAGGCTGCCGATCTGGAAGAGCGTACCAGATTGATCGCGTTCCTGAAAGAACAGGGAATTCAGACTGTATTTCACTATATCCCGCTTCACACGGCACCGGCAGGTCAGAAATTTGGTCGTTTCAACGGAGAAGATCGCTATACCACAAAAGAAAGCGAGAGACTTTTACGCCTTCCGATGTACTATGGATTGAAAGAAGAACAGGTACAGTACATTGCGGGAAAGGTAAGAGAATTTTATGGAAAATAAGAAGAAAATTGTGATCATCGGCGCCAACAGCTTCCAGAACCCGCTGATTCTGAAAGCCAGGGCACTGGGCTATGAGACCCATGTGTTTGCCTGGCAGGACGGGGCAATCGGAGAGCGGACGGCGGATTATTTTTATCCCATCAGCATCGTGGAGCGGGACGCCATTCTGGAAAAATGTAAGGAGCTCAGGCCGGACGCGGTGATTTCCATCGGATCCGATCTGGCCATGCTGACGGTCAATTATGTGGCCGGGAAGCTGGGACTGCCCTGCAACAGTATGGAATGTACGGAGATCTCCACGAATAAATACGCCATGCGGAAGGCCTTTCGGGCAGCGGGTGTTCCGGTACCGGGCTTTTTTGAGGCGGATGCGGACACCACGGCGGAAGATCTGAAAGAGTTAAAACTTCCAGTTATCGTAAAACCCACCGATCGTTCCGGCAGCAGGGGGATAACCAAGGTGGAAGAATGGGGACAACTGAAGCTTGCGCTGAAGGACTCTGTGGATAATTCCTTCGAAAAGAAGGCCATTGTGGAAGAATATCTGACAGGCCCTGAATATAGCTGCGAATGCATTTCCTATCGGGGAGAGCATCATTTCCTGGCAGTGACGAAGAAATATACCACAGGCGAGCCCCATTTCATTGAGACCGGACATCTGGAGCCTGCGCCGCTGACAGAAGGCCAGAGAGAGGCCATCCAAAGGGCAGTCTTTGCGGGCCTGGACGCCCTGAAGGTGGAGAACGGAGCCTCCCACACAGAATTCAAGCTGGAAGGAGAGCAGGTGCGCATTATCGAAATCGGAGCCCGTATGGGTGGAGACTGCATCGGTTCTGACCTGGTGGAACTGTCTACCGGCTATGATTTCGTGCGGATGGTCATCGACGTGGCGACCGGACACGAACCGTCCTTTGAAAAGCTACGGGAGCCGAAGACCGCGTACATTCATTTTATTTTCACAAAAAAGGATTTGGAACTGCTGGAGCAGTTCCAGCGGGAGATTCCACAAAAGATACATTTTATCAGCGAGCTGGAAGAAGTGCGGGAAGGCGCCGTTACAGACAGCTCCACGCGATTTGGCTATTTTATCATGGCTTTTGAGAGCCTTACAGAAGCAAAGGAGTATGTAACCATATGAAAAAGATTTCACCGAAACTCATTCTGGCCCTGCAGCTGGTAGTGATGCTTTACACCCTGTCCAGCGTGGCGGCGAAAATGGCTTCGGGCCAGGCTTTTTTAAGCCTGCCCTTCATCGTCTATTACGGCGTGGAAATCCTGATCCTGGGTTTCTATGCCATAGCCTGGCAGCAGATCATCAAGCGCTGTGACCTGTCGGTGGCCTACGCCAACCGCTCCATGGCCATCCTCTGGTCCCTGGTGTGGACCGTGATTTTCTTTCACGAGGCCCTGACCGTAAAAAATATCATAGGAGTACTCATTGTTTTCGCGGGAACAATGATAGTGAACAGCGATGGTGAATAAATATATGCTTTTATTGGTGGCGTCGGTGGTAGTGGCGTCCCTTTCCCAGATTTTACTGAAAAAGAGCGCGGCCAAGACCTATAGCTCTGTCATAAGGGAATACTTGAATCCCTACGTGATCGCAGGCTACGGCATGATGGTACTCTCCACGCTTCTGACCGTGGGCGGCTATGCAGGTCTGGAGTACAAGAACGGAGCCGTCATCGAGTCCCTGGGCTTCGTTCTGGTGATGATCCTGAGCCGCCTGGTCTTCGGCGAGAAGATTACGAAAAAGAAATTGCTTGGAAATGTGTTAATTTTGCTTGGAATCTTCGTGTTCTACAGCTGATACGATCTGACGGATGGTATACTGGGGCGCGTTGTTGATGCTGATGTAGATGCGGCCGATGTATTCGCCAATCAGTCCCAGCATAATCAGAATCAGGCCTCCCAGGAAAAAGATGGAGGCGATGATGGAGCTCCAGCCCATCTCGATGGAGGCATCTACCAGCTTCCGGATGACCACGTAGATTCCGTAGAGGAAGCCGACGCAGGCGCAGGCCATACCACAGAAGGTGGCCACGCGCAGGGGTTTTACGGAAAAGGCGGTAAAGCCGTTGAACCAGAGCCCCAGGAGCTTTCCGAAGGTATAGCCGGATTCGCCCACCATGCGCTCGTGATGGGTCACAGGCACATTGGCAATATTCCGGGTGGCCCGGAATATCAGGCCCTCGATGTAGGGATAGGCGTTTTCATAGCGGAGAATCTCGTCAGCGATAAAGCGGCGCATGATGAAATAGCTGGTGACCCGGAGACCTTTGGGCTTTCCAATCAGGCTTTCAGTCATCCGCTCATTCATCCAGGTGCCGAAATTGCGGAAACCGCTGTGCATCTTGTGGGCGTAGGAGGCGTAGACCACATCCCAGCCCTCCTTCATCTTGTCCACCAGGGTGAAGAGCTCGCAGGCGGGTGTCTGTCCGTCGTCGTCCAGGGAAATGATGAGATCTCCGGTACACTGCCGGTATCCGGCCATCAGGGCCGCATGCTGGCCGAAGTTTTTCGCCAGGTCAATGCCGGTAATATGGGGATCGGAGAGGGCCAGAGCCCGGATCCGGGAGAAGACGTTGTCCGGGGAGCAGTCGTTGACGAGGATGATTTCATAGTCATACTCCGGGCGCTGCCGGAGGGTATCGCGAATTTCATTTACCACGATTTCAATGGTAGTTTCCGAGCCGTAGCAGGGAATTACAAAGGATAATTTTTCCATATAGAATGCTTCCTGTTTCCTTAAAATTTGATAATTTTAAGTATAGCTTCTGGGAGAACTCTTGTCAATCGGGGCGGGAGAGGCTATACTGAAACAGTTGCAGAGACAGAGCAAAAAGAAGGATGTTTTTATGAACAGAGAAACCAGAAAAGAAAAAGGAAATTTTACGATTCCCCATGGCCGTGCCTTAGGAGCCCTGATGCCGGTGCTGGGATATGTGATCTTTGAGACTACCACGGGCAACCTTATGTCTATTACCTTTGCCAGAATGCTCATCAATCTGGCTTTCTATTATCTGATTTACGGTCTGGTCTACCTGGTGGTGAACCGGTTCCGGGCGGCCATGATGGGAACGACGCTCGTGCTCTATATTCTGGCGGCTGTGGACTATTATGTATTGCAGTTCAAGGGAAGCCCTCTGCTTCTGCCCCAGGATCTGACGGCCTGGCGGACCGCGGCAGCCGTAGTCTCCAATTACCATATTACCCTTTCCCGTCCGGTGGTTCTGGGCGCAGTGCTTTTGCTTCTGGTACTGTTCCTGTTGTGGCACACGGACGTGGAAAAAATGAATTTGAAGAAAAGGGGCATATTCGCGGGCAGCTACGCGGTTCTGGCGGCGGCCTGGCTGATTGCCTTCTATCAATATGATGTGAAGCTTCCGCTGGCGGATATCGACGACGACATCTTCTGGTGGAGTCTGGAGGGCAGCTATCAGGATTTCGGCTACGCCACTTCCACGGCGATCCTGATCAAATCCATGGTCTTTGAGAAGCCCGAGGGCTACTCGGTGGAGGCGGCGACGGAGGCCGGGGAAGAAGCTGTCTTCGAGAGCACGCCGGTGTCTGAGACTACGCCGGAGAATCTGATCGTGATTATGAACGAGAGTCTCTCCGATATGCGGGTGATCCGGGATTTTACCACCAACGAAGAATTCTTTCCCTTCATCAGCAGTCTGGAGGAGAACACGATCAAGAGTCATCTCTATGTACAGGTCTTTGGCGGTGGTACCAGCAATACGGAGTACGAGACCCTGACCGGTCACAGCATTACCTTTCTTCCCTATGTCATCAGCGCCTACCAGGCCTACTGTAAGCCGGCGGAATACGGCATGGCGACGACCCTGAAGGCCCAGGGCTACACCACGGTGGCCATGCATCCCAACAGCTCCGCCAACTGGAACCGGAAGACGGTCTATGAGGACATGGGCTTCGACGAGTTCATTTCCCAGTCGCACTACGGCGATGTGGAAAAGCTGCGGAATTATGTCAGCGATAAAGGAAACTATGACAGGCTTATATCCCGGTATGAGGAAAAGACGCCGGGAGAAAAGCTGTTTATCTTCAATGTGACCATGCAGAACCACGGCGGTTATGAGGAGAGCTTCCCGGAATTTCAGGAGGAGATTGAGGCCACCGGGGATGTGGCGGGATACCCGCAGGCCAACCGCTATCTGTCCCTGATGAAGAAATCCGACGAGGCCTTCGAATATCTGATTGACTATTTCTCCCAGGTGGAGGAGCCCACCATGATCGTCATGTTCGGCGATCATCAGGCTTCCGTCGAGACGGAATTTTATGAGAAGCTCTACGGGAAATCCATGAAGGAGCTGACGCCGGAGGAGGCGGATAAGCAGTATGTGACGCCGCTTATCATCTGGACCAACTATGAGATGGAAAAGCCGGAGCTCGACCGGATCAGCTCCAACTATCTGGGGGCGGAGATTCTGAATCTGGCGAACCTTGAGCTCACCGATTACGACCGGCTGCTGCTGGAGGCCCGGGAAGGGATTCCGGTTTTCGGCAAGAACGGTTATTATCTGGCGGACGGCACGTATGTACCGTGGAGTAAAAATGTGGAAAAACCGGAGCTGATGCGCCGTTATCAGATCCTGGAATATAACGCGGTGGCGGACAGAAACAATCGGGTGGATCGTCTGTTTACCCTTACGCCCTAAGGAGGAAGTATGAGCAAAAAAAATCAGAAGGAGATGTCCCATTATTTACGGATCGCGCTGATCATCCTGGTGCCGGTGGCGGCGATTCTGCTGTTTTGCAGCATCTTTGTATTCTCCATCAAGAGCGTGACCCTTTCCGGCGTGCCGGAGGAGGGCTATACCCTGGTGCGCTACACGGACCATGTGGAGGAGACGCTTTCCGCGAAGGTGGAGCGCGGCAATTCCCTGGCATCCTCAAAAATCAGCTGGAAATCCTCAGATCCTGAGGTGGCTGAGGTATCGGAGGACGGCGTGGTTACCGGAAAGAATCCGGGTACGGTGGTCATCACGGCCAAAGCCAAGGGCAATCCCTTTGTGAAGGCCCAGGTGAAGGTTACAGTCATTCAGAAGGCTCTGAGCATGCAGATTGCGTTCCCGGAGGAAATTCCTTCCAATGAATATTACCATCTGCTGCACACCGGCGATCAGCTGTCCTTTGAGACCCTGCCGGATCCGCTGAACGGCCTGGTGGAGAATATCACATATACAAGCAGTAACCCGGAGATTGTGACAGTCACCGAGGACGGCGTCATCGAAGCCCATAAGGGCGGAATCTCCGAGATTACCGTGACCTGGGTAGGCCCCTATACCGAGGAGGGGCAGGAGGAAATCCTGGGTGATTTTCTGGTCAATGTGTGCCGCAGCACCGATCACGACAAGCTGGCGGATCATGAGATCCAGTGGTACGAGGAGAGCTGCCTGATTGCCCATGCCCTGGGAAATGCGGGCGAGTATACCTACACCAATACCCTGGACGCCCTGGAGGAATCCATTTCCGAGGGCTTCCGGACACTGGAGGTGGATCTGAGCCTGACCTCCGACGGCGAGGTGGTCTGCCGCCATACCTGGTATTCAGATGATTTCGACGTATCCTATGACGGCACGGTGCCGGATCTGGCCACCTTCGAGAAGGAAAAGTATTTCGGCAAGCTGACACCCCTGACCGGACGGAAGCTTCTGGAGGTCTGGAGCGGGCATCCGGAGCTCTACTTTGTCACCGATGTGAAGCAGGATGAGAACACCAATCTCTATGAGGTTATGGAGAAGCTGGTGGCCCTGGCCAGGGAGATGGGCCAGGAAAAACTGCTGGATCACCTGATTGTGCAGTTGTATAATATCCCGGATTATGATAAAATCAATGCGATTTACCCGGTAAAGCACTGGCTCTTCACCACTTATCAGCTGCCGGAAACTCCCGGCGCGGAGATTGAGGCGGCGGAGTATTCCGACCAGATGGGCTTCGGAGCCTTTACCGTACCGGCCTGGTGCATGACCAATGATTATTTCATCGATCTGGCGGACGCCAACCACCTGGACCTGTTTGTCCACGTGCTGGATACCAGAGAGCAGGTGTACAAGGCGGCCAACCGGGGAATCTACGGTTTCTATACAGACTTCCTGAATCCCGGCGACCCGGAGGAGCTGCTTCAGGAATAATACAGAGAAAAATGGAGAACGATTTATTATGAAGAAACTGATTGGACAGATTATCAAGTTCGGAGCCGTGGGTTTTCTGTGCTTCTTTATTGATTATTTTATTATGGTAGGCCTGACCGAGCTGGCCGGAGTGCCCTCCCTGATTTCCAGCGGCTGCTCCTACACCATTTCTACGGTGGTCAACTATATCCTGAGCGTCACCGTAGTGTTCGACGCGGACAAAGAGGCCAATAAGGCGGCTCAGTTTACCCTGTTCGTCATCCTGAGCCTCATCGGCCTGGGCATCAATCAGCTGATGATGTGGGGCGGAACCTCCTGGCTGGCGGGACTGATGGAGCAGAACGCAAAACTGGCATCCCTCTCCCGGTACGCGTATATGATCGTCAAGATCTTTGCCACAGCGGTGGTGATGGTTTACAACTTCATTACCCGTAAGATTTTTATTGAGAAACATTAGCAACAGGCCGAAACAGGTGGAAATAATAAACGAAAGGACGAAATTGGGTATTGAATCGTCCTTTTCGGCACGGTATGATAAGGAGAAATGGCTTGAAAAAGCAGAGAGCACTGATACTGAACTGCATATTGCTGGCAGTCTGCCTGGGGGCCATGCTGCTCTGGAACTGCTTTGGAGAGCTGATCTTTCAGAAAAAGGCGGACGCGGAAGAACTGGCGGCCATGAAGGAGACCCACAGCGAGGCGACGGAGCCTTTCTTTACGGATCTGGTTTTTTCCGGGGAGAAGCTGCCCTACGATGAGACCACATCCACCTTTTATCTGCCCCTGAATATGGAAACGGAAGCCTGGGAAAGCGGGGAGATCTCGGCGCTTGCCGGGGATACGGAGCTTCTCTTTGAGGAGAAGCTGACAGATTCGGATAAGCAGGAGGCTATCCGGACAGGAAAAAAATTTCATTTCTATGCGGTAAAGGGGAACGAATACCAGGAGTGTGATCTGGTGCTCACGGGTCTGCCGGTGATTTCCATCGAGACGGCGGAAGATGCCGACACGGAGGTGTTCGGCGGCAGTGCTTATTTCTGGGATAATTCCACCAAGGTGAACTGGACGTCCTCCAGTATCCTGGAGGCCCATATCCGCGGCAATACCAGCCGGATTTATCCCAAAAAAGGATATCGGCTGACCCTGAAAAAGCAGAACAGCACCGGGGCCATCGTATCCGATAAGAAATCCCTGTTCGGCCTCCGAAAGGACGACGAGTGGATTCTGAACGCCATGTACACCGATTCCTCGAAGATTCGGGATAAGCTGTGTGCGGATCTGTGGAATCAGTTTGGAGCGGAACGCCCGGATTTTCCGAAGGCGAATTTCGGTACCCGGATGACCTATGTGGAGGTCTTTTTCAATCACGAGTACTGGGGACTCTATCTGCTGGCCGAGCCGGTGGATTCCAGGCAACTGAACCGGAAAAAGGAAGCTTCGGGAGAAGAGGAGTTTTCCTATAAGTCCATTACATCCCAGAGCCTGGACACTTCGGAGCTTCTGACGCAGAGCGAATATGGCCTGGAGCTGGACGGCTACGAGCTGAAGGGAAAGCATACCTATGTGGATCGCAGCAGCTGGGAGCCCCTGCTGAATTATCTGGCGCTCCGGGATCTGTCTTCGGACGAGGAGTTCCGGGAACGGGCTTCGGCCCTCACAGATCGGGAGGGCGCGCTGAATGTATGGATTTTCCTGCAGGCGGTGTCAGGAATTGACAACCGCGGGAAAAACATGTATTATGTGGCAAAAAGGACTGGCAGCGGTACGAAGATGTATTTTGCCCCCTGGGATATGGATCTGACCTGGGGAGACGCCCTGAGCGAGGGTGAGGGAGATACACTCTGGAATGTGGGGCTTTTTACAGGGCTTTATTCCGAGCGGATCAACTGGGCGTTCGGAGACCGTCTGGTGGAGCTTGACGTGGACGGTTCCCGGGATTATGTGCGGGATACCTGGCAGGAGCTCCGGCAGGGAATTTTTTCGGAGGAGAGCCTGAACCGTGAGATTGACGGGCTGCTGCATCAGATACAGGATTCCGGCGCGCTGGCCCGGAATGAAGAGCGGTGGCCGGACAGCAATGGCGATCAGGATTACAGCCTGTTCCGGAGACTGGCTTTCTATCGCTTTGGCATTCTGGACTATTATTTTGACGGCAATCTGAAAGAATACATGGGGCTGGGCTACGAATAGAGGTCCCGGAGGAGAAAAGATGGATTATCGGCATGAGCTGAAATACGTGGTGACGGCGGCGGAGCTGGCCCTTCTGGAGAATCGGATTAAGGGACTCGTCCGGCCGGACGCGCATGCGGGAGCGGACGGTATGTATCACATCCGCAGCCTGTATTTTGATGATTATTATAACAGCTGCTATAAGGAAAATGAGATCGGAACCGATCCCAGAGAGAAGTTCCGCATCCGAATCTATAATGAGAGCGCGGCGCGCATCAACCTGGAGCTGAAGCGGAAGGAACACGGTATGACCCAGAAGCTGTCCTGCCGCCTGACCGAGGAGCAGTGCCGGAGCCTGATGGTCGGCAGACCCCTTCCACCGGATTCGTCCTATCCGCCGGTTCTGCAGAAGCTGAACCTGCAGATGCGGACCAGACTGCTGCGCCCTGCCGTTATCGTGGAGTATGACCGAGTTCCCTTTGTGGATCCCCTGGGTAATACCCGTATTACCATGGATCTGAATATCCGTTCTTCCAATTATTGCAGCCGCTTCCTGGAGAAGCAGGTGCCCATGCGGCCCATCATGGAAAAAGGAAAGCAGATTCTGGAGGTCAAGTACGATGAGTTCCTTCCGGATTATATCTACCGGAATCTGCAGCTTGAACGCTTAAGACAGACCGCATTTTCCAAATATTATCTCTGCAGACGGTATTCCTTTACGGGAATCCCGGACTGAGAGATACTTAAAAACGAGAATAACGGTTGCGGGAGAGCAGCGTGTATTCATACATATTTTAAGCTTATGAGATGGAGGATATAACAAAATGGGATTTAAAGATGTGTTTAAAAAATCATTTCTGGAAGGATTTACCAGTATGGATATTTCCGCAGGACGAATCATGGCCACCTTCGCGGTAACCTGTATTCTGGCCTGCTATGTATTTCTGATTTACCGTCTGATGACGAGAAAGTCCTTTTATTCCAAGGGCTTCAATGTATCTCTGGCGGCCATGTCCGTGATCACGGCGGCCATCATTCTGGCCATGCAGTCCAATCTGGTCATTTCCCTTGGTATGGTCGGCGCGCTGTCCATCGTGCGTTTCCGTACCGCTATCAAGGATCCGATGGATCTGGTGTTCCTGTTCTGGTCCATCAGTATCGGTATCATCTGCGGCGCAGGTCTCTATGAGGTAGCGCTCCTGACCTGTCTGGTGGTGACGATTCTGATTCTGGTGCTGGAGAACCTGCCGGCGTCCAGAGCGCCCATGATGCTGGTGGTCAATGTGACCGATGTGGACAAAGAGGACGCAGTTCTGGATATCGTGAAGAAATACAGCAACTATTATAAAGTGAAGTCCAGAAACCTGACAGCGGGCACACTGGATATGGTCGTGGAGGTGCGCGTAAAAGAGGAGAGCGCTTTCGTGAAGGAAGTGTCCGCAGTGGATACCGTGCTTTCCGCATCCCTGATTGCCCATGACGGTGAAGTGACTTTCTAGGAAATAGCATTTATGAAGAAACTGATTCAGCTTGGCGGGCGCGGACTGCGGTATATCCGAAAGTACGGGCTCGCCCGGCTTTACTGTAAGGTAATCGAACGAAAAAGAAGAAATCAGGCAGAGGAAGGGTACGACGCGTGGCTGGCGGCGCAGCTCCCGGATGGGGAGACAGAGCGGCGACAGAAGGAGACACGTTTTCCGTATGAACCCTGTATCAGCATCCTTGTGCCGGCCTATGAGACGCCGGAGACCTTTCTGCGGCAGATGATCGAATCCGTGCTGTCCCAGAGCTATGGGAAGCTGGAATTGTGCATCGCGGATGGAAGTCCTTCCGATAAGGTCGAACGGGTGGTGCGGGAATATGAAGAGCAGGATGGACGGATCCGGTACCGGCATCTGGCTGAGAATCTGGGAATTTCTGACAATACAAACGCGGCGCTGACACTGGCGTCCGGAGATTATGTGGGCCTTTTGGATCATGACGATCTGCTGCTTCCGGGGGCCCTTTTTGAGATCCTGCGGGCACTCAACGAGAACGGCGGGGCGGATGCGGTCTATACGGATGAGGATAAGGTAAATATGGAACTGACCCGTCATTTTCAGCCTCATTTCAAGCCCGATTATAATCAGGAATATCTGCGGAGCAACAATTATATCTGCCACTTCTTTGTGGTACGGCGCAGGATTGCCCTGGAGGTGGGCGGATTCCGGGAGGAGTTCGACGGGGCCCAGGATCATGATTTTATCTTCCGCTGTACGGAAAAGGCGGATCGGGTGCTCCATGTGTCGAAGGTGCTCTATTCCTGGCGCAGCCACGAGGCTTCCACGGCCACGAACCCGGAGAGCAAGCTCTATGCCTACGAGGCCGGAAAGCGGGCGGTGGCGGCCCATCTTGGCCGCACCGGACGCAGCGGTCAGGTGCAGGATACAGAGAATTATGGCTTCTATCGGGTCTGTTATCCGGGAAGCCCTGCCATCTTAAAGAATTCTTTAAAAAAATTCGATGGACAAACAGAGGTAAAAGTTGTATATTATGATAAGGCATGTAATATTTCCGTAACAATTTTTGGGAAAGAACGTTATATGCTTTTTGTGCATGTTCAGAATCCGGAGAAGAACCGGATACGGGTACAGAAGCAGTTTTTCGAGACGCTGAAGGCCTGCTGTGACCGACCCGATGCGGGACTGGCCTGCGCGCGGGTCTACGATGCAGGAAAGAGACTGACTTCGGATATCCGGATGCGGGGCGTGCAGGATCCCTTCTCTGACGGGATGAAGGGTCTGAAGGCCGGCTACACCGGGTACAATCACCGGGCGACCCTGCAGCAGGAGCTGGAGACACCCACGGACTGTTTTCTGGTGCGGACGGATGTATGGAAGGCGTGTGTGCCGGAGAGTGGCGGAGTGTCAGTGGAAGAACTGGCAGCGAACCTTACGGCGAGCGGTTACCATATCTATTATGAACCCTGGGCGGTGATGTATGAAGGCTGACAGTCAGGTATCCATTGTGATACCCAATTACAATGGAATGGCTTTTATGGAAGCCTGTCTTACGTCCGTGCTGGCGGACGCGCCGGAGGCGGAGCTCATCGTGGTGGACAATGCGTCGAAGGACGGCAGTCTGGAATATACGAGAGAGCATTTCCCGGAAGTGTGCATTCTGGCCATGGATCAGAACTATGGCTTTGCCCGGGCAGTCAATGAGGGTATCAAAGCGGCCACACGGCCCTATGTGATTCTGCTGAACAACGATACAGAGGTGGAGCCGGGCTTCACCGACGCACTGGCAGAAGCGCTTCAGGACGATGAAAAGGTATTTTCGGCCCAGGCCAAGCTGATTCAGCTTCATCACCCGGAGAAGCTGGACGACGCTGGAAATTTTTACTGTGCGCTGGGCTGGGCATTCGCGAGAGGAAAGGACCGTTCCTCCATATACTATGAAGAGCAGGACCGGGTCTTTGCGGCCTGTGCGGGAGCGGCCATTTACCGGAAAGCGGTCTTTGAGGAGATCGGATACTTCGACGAGGCCCATTTCGCCTATCTGGAGGATATCGACATCGGCTGGCGGGCCCGTATCTATGGATATCAGAACCTCTATGCCCCGCAGGCAAAGGTTCTTCACGCAGGCAGCGGAACATCCGGTTCCCGTTACAATGAATTCAAGGTGACTTTAAGTTCACGGAATAATATATGGATTATTTACAAAAATATGCCCCTTTTTCAGCGGATGCTGAATCTGCCGTTCTTTCTCATCGGCTTCGGGGCAAAGCAGTTATTTTTCTGTAAGAAGGGACTGGGCGGCATCTATGCCCGGGGAATTCTGACAGGAATCCGTACCTGTGACAGGGGGAAAAAGGTTCCTTTCAAGTGGAAGCATTTTCCGGCATATGTCAGAATTCAGTTAGAATTGTGGCGCAATATAGTGAGAAAAGTAATCGTTTAGTACAGGCTGAAGCATTTGCTGCTGAAGCCGTAAGAACATGATTCAGGCGTGAGCAGATTCCATTCGCGAAGCGAATTTTCATGAATCTGCGAATTTCTGTAATTATGAAGGTACTGAATCATTACAGAAAAAGGTTTGTGGGTGAGAAGTAGTGATAAAAGATAATCAGCAGCATTTCAACCGGCTTCATGTGGTGGTGGATGCACTGGTGGTTGCGGCAGCCTATCTGCTGGCGTGGACGATACAGTTTAAAGTGCTGGATAATATATCCGGCTTTGTATTCAAAGATTATATGCTGATTCTGATTCCGCTGGTGCCGGGATATCTGGCGCTTTACGCGGCTTTTGGCATGTATACCACCAAGAGCGTCCGGAGAAAGCGCGTGGAACTGGAGAAGATCGTGCAGGCCAATACCATAGGTCTGGGTCTCTTTATGATGGCCATGTTTTTCCTGCGCTGGAATACAGAGTTCACGAATAACTACTCCCGGCGGATGCTGGTGTATTTCTATATCATCAATATCGTGCTGGAGGCTATGGCCCGCAATGTCATCCGTCTGGCCCTGCATCAGCTCCGGAAAAAGGGCTTCAACCAGAAGCACATGATTCTAGTGGGCTACAGCCGCGCGGCAGAGGAGTACATCGACCGCATCAAGGCCAATCCGGAATGGGGCTATGAGATCATGGGCATTCTGGACGACAATGTGGAGCAGGGCATGAAGTACCGGGGCGTGCAGGTGTTCGGCCGTACCGAGGAAATTGAAGAGGTGCTGGATCGGGCCAAACCTGACGAGATCGCCATTACTCTGGGCTTAAGCGAATATTCCAAGCTGGAACACATCGTGGCGGTCTGTGAGAAGTCCGGCGTGCATACAAAATTCATTCCGGATTACAATAATATCATCCCGACCCGCCCGTATACCGAGGATTTGATGGGGCTTCCGGTGGTTAATATCCGCCATGTGCCCCTGACCAATACATTTAACGCATTTGTAAAACGAAGTGTGGATCTGGTAGGGGCAGTCTGCGCCATCATCATTTTCTCACCGATTATGCTGGTGACGGCCATCGCCATTAAGCTGACCTCTCCGGGGCCGCTGATTTATGCCCAGGAGCGTGTGGGGCTTCACAACCGGAACTTTAAGATGTACAAGTTCCGTTCCATGGATGTCCAGTCTCCCAGGAAGGAGCGGGGCGCCTGGACTGTGCCCAATGACCCCCGGGTCACCAGGGTGGGCAAGATTATCCGCAAGACCAGCATCGACGAGCTGCCGCAGCTCTTCAATATCTTAAAAGGGGACATGAGTCTGGTGGGCCCCCGTCCGGAGCGGCCCTTCTTCGTGGAGAAGTTCCGGGAGGAAATTCCCCGTTATATGATTAAACACCAGGTGCGTCCGGGTATGACCGGCTGGGCCCAGATCAACGGGTACCGGGGCAATACTTCGATCCGCAAGCGGATTGAGTACGATCTCTATTATATCGAGAACTGGACGCTGGGGTTTGATATAAAAATCTTATTTTTGACGATTTTTAAGGGCTTTATCAATAAGAACGCCTACTAAGCGTCAATGCAAGAAAGGATTTCACGTATGGCAGATAAAAGAGGCAGAAATGCGAGAGGACGGGACGAGGAGTACAGTACGCGGAAAAGAGGCAGTCACGGATCCCGCAGCACACACAGCGCACATGATTCTCATGGCAGCAGAAATGCTTATACGGCAGAGGAGAGGCGCAAAATCTCAAGGAAGCGCAAAAGGGCGAAACGGAAAAAACGGATGATTGGAATCCTGGTTCTGGAAATATTCCTGATTCTGATTCTGGGCGTGGGCGTCTGGGGACTGGGGAAGCTTGACAAGCTCCAGAGCGAGGACGTCGGCGAGGTAGACGTCAACGAGGATATGGACGCTGATACTGCCAAACTGCTGAAGGGCTACACCAATATCGCTCTCTTCGGTATCGATACCCGTAAGATTGGCGAGCTGGGCGCAGGCAACCGAAGCGACACCATGATCATCGCCAGCATCAACAACGAGACCAAAGAGGTTAAGCTTATGTCCGTATACCGCGATACCTATTTGAACCGGGCGGACGACACCTACGGCAAATGTAACGCGGCCTATAAGAGCGGCGGACCCAAGCAGGCCATGGAAATGCTGAACACCAACCTGGATCTGAACATCCAGTACTATGTGAGCGTGGACTTCGTGGCTCTGATCAAGACCATCGACGCACTGGGCGGCATCGAGATTGACGTGCAGGACGACGAGTGGGAGTATGTCAACGCCTACATGTATGAGACCACGGAGATTTCCGAGGCTTACCTCGATCACTACAGTCCCTTCCTGGAGGGACCGGGCTTACAGACCCTGGACGGTCTGCAGGCGACGGCCTACTGCCGGATCCGTTATACGGCGGGCAGCGACTTTAAGCGTACCGAACGCCAGAGAATGGTCATCAGCAAGATCGTAGAGAAGGCCAAGGGAGCGGGGCTGGGCACCATCAATAAGATCGTGGACGACGTCTTCCCGCTGGTATCTACGAATATTCCGAAGACCACTATGATCGGAATGGCAGCCAATATGATGTCCTACGATCTGGGCGAGAGCGGCGGCTTCCCGACCTATATCGAAAATAAGAAGATCAACAAGCAGGATATGGTTGTGCCTGCAGATCTGGAACTGAACGTCACCGAGCTGCACAAGTTCCTCTTCAATGAGGAGGATTACTATCCGTCGCCGACGGTTCTGAAGATCAACGAAAAGATCATTTCCGATACAGGCGTGACGGCCAAGTCAACCGAGTAATTACACAGGACAAACGAGATGGACGGGGAAATCAGCCTCGTCCATTTTTTCAGAGGGGGAAACCTATGAACGAACAGACTATCATCGACGTCGTTATCCCGGCTTATCGCCCGGGGGCGGAATTCCGGGAGCTTTTAAAGCGGCTGTCCCGGCAGACCCGGCCGGTGCGCAGAATCATTGTGATGAACACCCGGACGGAGACGGACGTGCAGGCTCTGCTGGCGGATTGCCCAAAGGCAGAGCTCCATGAACTGGACAAAAACGAATTTGACCACGGCGGCACCCGGGACGCCGGCGCGCGGCTGTCTGACGCAGACTACCTGCTGTTTCTGACCCAGGACGCCATTCCGGCGGATGAATATCTGGTAGAGCGTCTGGCGGCGGCCTTTACGGAGCCCCGGATCAGGGCGGCTTACGCAAGACAACTGGCGAGACCGGACTGCAGGGAGCTGGAGCGCTTTACCCGGGTCTTTAACTATCCGGAGGAAAGCCGGGTAAAGACGGCGGCGGATCTTCCGGAACTGGGCATTAAGACTTTCTTCTGCTCCAATGTGTGCGCCCTGTACGAACGGGAGACTTATGTAAACCTGGGAGGCTTTATCAAAAAAACCATTTTCAACGAGGATATGATTTATGCGGGCGGGCTTATTAAGGCCGGTTACGCCATCGCCTACGCGGCGGATGCCCGGGTCATCCATTCCCACAATTACAGCGGTATCGAGCAATTCCACCGGAACTTCGATCTGGCCGTATCCCAGGCCGATCACCCGGAGATCTTCGACGGCGTGGCCTCCGAGGGAGAGGGCATCCGGCTGGTGAAGAAAACCGCAGCCCATTGTCTGCAGATCGGGAAGCCCTGGCTCATCGTGACGCTGGTGTGGCAGAGCGGCTGGAAGTTCCTGGGTTACAGGATGGGTAAGCGTTATCGGAAGCTGCCCCGGTGGCTGGTGCTGGGCTGCACCATGAACCGGGCTTACTGGAAATAAAGCGTGTATCAGCAGGAGGACAGATTTTGGCAGAACTATACGAAAATAAAGAAGCGGCCCGGGAGCGGGTTATTCTCATCGGCGTCTGCACCCGGGAAAATGAAAATGTGGAGGAATCCCTGGATGAGCTGGCAGAGCTGGCTGACACCGCAGGGGCGGAGGCCGTAGGCCGGGTCATCCAGAACCGGGAAAGCATGCATCCGGGCACCTATATCGGCAGCGGTAAGATCGACGAGGTCCGGGAGCTGGCGGCAGAATTGCACGCGGACGGCGTCATCTGCGACGATGAGCTGACCCCGGCCCAGCTGCGTGGCCTGGAGCAGGAGCTGGATCTGAAGGTCATGGACCGGACCCTGGTTATCCTGGATATCTTCGCCCAGCACGCCACCACCAGTGAGGGAAAACTTCAGGTGGAGCTGGCCCAGCTTCGCTATCGTCTGGCGAGACTTACCGGAAAGGGCATCGCCATGTCCAGACTGGGCGGCGGTATCGGTACCAGAGGTCCCGGCGAGAAAAAACTGGAGACTGACCGGAGACTTATCAAGAGCCGTATTGCCCGCCTGAACCGGGAATTAAAAGAGATGCAGATTCACCGGGATACGGCAAGAAAGAAGCGCCTGAATGAGGCAGTTCCGGTGGCGGCCATCGTGGGCTACACAAATGCAGGCAAGTCTACCTTATTGAATGCGCTCACCGGAGCGGGCATCTTGGCGGAAGATAAGTTATTCGCGACCCTGGATCCCACCACCCGAAGAATGGAGCTCCCCAGTGGACAGTCCATTCTTTTGACGGACACAGTCGGCTTTATCCGGAAATTGCCCCACCATCTGGTGGAGGCCTTCAAGAGTACGTTGGAGGAGGCCCGCTATGCCGACTATATTCTTCACGTAGTGGACAGCGTGAATCCGCAGATGGACGCCCAGATGGAGGCGGTCTATGAGACCCTGGATCGGCTGGGTATCGCAGGCAAGCCAGTGATCACATTATTTAACAAGCGGGATCTGGCAGCGGACAGCGAGCTTCCGAAGGATGCGAATGCGGTGCGTACCATCGGCATTTCCGCCGGAACCGGGAAGGGCCTTGAAGAACTTCTGGAGGTCCTGGAGGAGCAGCTTCGGAACAGCAGGGTGCAGGTGGAAAAGCTGTTTCCCTACGCACAGGCGGGGGATATTCAGCGGATTCGCAAAATAGGACAGGTGCTGGAAGAAGAGTATCGCGAGGACGGCATTTTCATCCGGGCCTGGATGCCGCGCAATTATTAAGGGATGGCAACTCCCTCGCAGTTGCAATCCGGAAAAAATTATTATATAATTTTCTCAAATGGGTCTGCGACAGATACGCAAGCCCACAGGGAAACTAAAAAACTCTATAAGACGAAGGAGAACGAAGATGATTAACAAGCTGATTGCAAAGATTCAGAAGACCGGAGCACCCATCGTGGTGGGACTGGACCCGATGCTGAACTATATTCCCGAACATATCCAGAAAAAGGCGTTCGCGGAGTACGGCGAGACCCTGGAGGGAGCAGCAGAGGCCATCTGGCAGTTCAACAAGGAGATCGTGGACAAGACCTACGACCTGATTCCGGCGGTAAAGCCTCAGATCGCCATGTATGAGCAGTTCGGTATCGAGGGCCTGAAGGCATATAAGAAGACCATCGATTACTGCAAATCCAAAGACCTGGTAGTCATCGGCGACATCAAGCGCGGCGACATCGGCTCCACCTCCGCAGCCTATGCGGTAGGTCATCTGGGCAAGGTACAGGTGGGCAGCAAGTGCTACGTTCCCTTCGACGAGGATTTCGCCACCGTGAACCCGTACCTGGGCAGCGACGGCGTGAAGCCCTTCATCGAGGTATGTAAAGAGGAAAATAAGGGTCTGTTTATCCTGGTAAAAACCTCCAATCCATCCAGCGGCGAGTTCCAGGATCAGCTGGTAAACGGCCGTCCGCTCTACGAGCTGGTGGGCGAGAAGGTAGCCGAGTGGGGCGAGGATCACATGGGCGGGTCCGGTTACAGCTACATCGGCGCAGTGGTCGGCGCTACCTATCCGGAGATGGGCGCAGTGCTGAGAAAGCTCATGCCGAAGACCTTTATTCTGGTGCCGGGCTACGGCGCGCAGGGCGGCAAGGGCAAGGATCTGGTGAACTTCTTTAACGAGGACGGTCTGGGAGCCATTGTCAACTCCTCCAGAGGCATCATTGCCGCATACAAGCAGGAGAAGTACGCAAAATTCGGCGCGGAAAACTTCGGCGACGCTTCCCGCGCGGCGGTGGAAGACATGGTAGCCGACATCAGCGGCGCACTGAACGCACGATAGGAGAAGGCTATGAAATATCAGGAAACAGCGCTTATCAAAGAGCAGCGTGAGATTGCCCCGGGCGTCTACAGCCTGTGGCTTCAGACAGAGCATATCGCAGAGGAGGCAAGACCCGGTCAGTTTGTGTCCGTCTACTGCCACGATGAGTCCCGGCTTCTGCCCCGGCCCATCAGTATCTGTGAGATTGATAAAGAGAATAAAACCCTGCGTCTGGTATACCGGAAGGCAGGAGCCGGAACCGCAGAGTTTTCCGGCTACGGCGCGGGAGAGACCTTACGCCTCATCGGCCCCCTGGGAAATGGCTTCCCTCTGGACAAGGGCTATAAAAAAGTATTCCTCATCGGAGGCGGCATCGGCGTACCGCCCATGGTGGAGCTGTCAAAGCAGCTTCCCGGCGAGAAGATCGTGGTATCCGGTTACCGGGGCGGGGATCTGTTCCTGAAGGACGAGCTGTCCCGCCATGCGAAGCTTGTGGTAGCTACAGAGGACGGCAGCGCCGGAACCAGAGGCAATGTGCTGGACGCCATCAAAGAGAACGATCTCCACGCAGACGCCATCTTTGCCTGCGGCCCCGGCCCCATGCTACGGGCCCTGAAGGCTTACGCCGAAGAGCAGGGCATCGACTGTTATCTGTCCCTGGAGGAGCGGATGGCCTGCGGCATCGGAGCCTGTCTGGCCTGCGTCTGCAAGTCCAAGGATGTGGACGCCCACACGAACGTGAAAAATAAGCGCATCTGCAAGGACGGTCCGGTCTTTGCGGCTGACGAAATCGAACTGTAACCGGAGGAAGAAGAGCTATGGAATACAAGACAAGTGTAAATCTGGCCGGAGTCGAGCTTAAGAATCCGGTGATGACAGCCTCCGGAACCTTCGGATCCGCCGGCGAATACGGAGAATTTTACGACCTGGGCGAGCTGGGAGCCGTAGTAACCAAGGGCGTGGCCAATGTGCCCTGGCCCGGCAATCCCACCCCGCGTATCGCGGAAACGAAGAGCGGCATGCTGAACGCCATCGGACTTCAGAATCCGGGTCTGGACGTATTTCTGGAGCGGGATCTGCCGAAGCTTAAGAAATACGATACGAAGATCATCGTCAATGTCTGTGGCAAGACCACCGAGGATTACTGCGACGCGGTGGAACGCCTGTCCGACGCGGACGTGGATATGCTGGAGATCAATGTCTCCTGTCCCAATGTGAAGGAGGGCGGCATCGCCTTCGGCCAGAAGCCGGAGGCCCTGGAGGCCATCACAAAGGAAGTAAAGAAGTACGCGAAGAAGCCGGTTATCATGAAGCTGAGTCCCAACGTGACCGACATCACGGAGATGGCGCGGGCAGCGGAGGCGGGAGGGGCGGACGTACTGTCCCTTATCAATACCCTGACCGGAATGAAGATCGATATCAACCGCCGTACCTTTGCCATTGCCAACAAGACCGGAGGTATGTCCGGTCCGGCTGTGAAGCCTGTGGCAGTGCGGATGGTATATCAGGTGGCAAATGCCGTGAAGCTTCCCATCATCGGCATGGGCGGCATTACCAATGGCGACGACGCCATGGAGTTTATCCTGGCAGGCGCAACGGCCGTATCGGTAGGAACTGCCAATTTTGCCAATCCCTATGCGGCAAAGGAGACGGCAGAGGGTATCCTGGCCTATATGAAAAAATATCAGGTATCCGACATCAACGAGCTTGTTGGAGCCGTCAAATAGTATTGAAAAGCACTGGATGCTTCCAGTGCTTTTTGTATAAGCGGGAAGCGGCTCTGCAATAAGGAGGATGAAAAGCCGGATGAGTTTAGAGAACTTTTTGCATTTGATATCTCTGGAAAACGCGGTAGTCCTTTGTTATCTTGGAATCTTACTGGCGGTGGCTCTGATTGACTGGCGTACCCGGATCATTCCTAACCGGTTTCACATATTCATTTTATTACTGGGAATGGCGCAGCTGTTTCTGGTTCCGGAGCATGGACTTGGGGAACGGCTTACGGGTATGCTGCTTGTGTCAGTTCCCATGCTGCTTCTGACCTTGGCTGTACCGGGAGCCTTTGGGGGCGGAGACATAAAGCTGATGGCGGCATCCGGCTTTTTCCTGGGTATGGACGCCATTGTCTGCGCCATGCTCTTCGGTCTGCTGACCGGGGGCGTCTATGCGGCCTTTATGCTGGCCACAAAGCGCCTGAAAAAGACAGATCAGTTTGCCCTGGGACCGTTTCTGGCCTTTGGCCTTGGCCTGGCGGCTCTGTGGGGAGACCGGATAGCGGCCCGGTATCTGAATTTTTAATTGCCGGATTGCGAAGCAGCGTACTTTATGCTAAGATAAAAGAAATATGGCTTAATACAGGAGGTTCAGATAAAATGGAAGCATACAAGCAGGAATTTATTAAATTTATGGTAGAATCCGACGTTTTGAAGTTCGGTGAATTTACATTAAAGAGCGGCAGAAAGTCCCCGTTTTTCATGAACGCGGGCGCCTACGTGACCGGATCACAGTTGAAGAGACTGGGACAGTATTACGCCCATGCCATCCACGACAGATACGGCGACGATTTCGACGTACTGTTCGGACCGGCTTACAAGGGCATTCCCCTGAGTGTGGTGACGGCTATCGCCTACAGCGATCTGTACGGCAAGGAGGTTCGTTACTGCTCTGACCGGAAGGAAGAAAAGGATCACGGAGCGGATAAGGGAAGCTTCCTGGGAAGCAGCCTGAAGGACGGCGACCGTGTGGTTATGATTGAGGATGTGACCACCTCTGGCAAGTCCATGGAGGAGACCGTGCCGAAGGTAAAGGGCGCGGCTGACGTGGAGATCGTGGGCCTGATGGTATCCCTGGACCGTATGGAGGTCGGAAAAGGCGGCGTAAAATGCGCGCTGGATGAGGTGAAGGATCTGTACGGTTTTGAGACCAACGCCATTGTTACCATGGCAGATGTGGTAGAGCACCTCTATAATCGTCCCTGCCAGGGCAGAGTCCTGATTGACGATACATTAAAAGCGGCTATCGACGCATACTATGAGCAGTACGGAGCAAAATAAGGAGGCGTAGGGTATGAACGAAAAAGCGTATAAGACCATGACACAGACAGGGGCCGGCTCCATCGTCCTGGGAATTATCGCGCTGGTGACCGGTATCGTGACCGGCATTCTCTGCATCGTAAACGGTGCCAGATTGCTGAAAAATAAATCAGACTTGATGTTTTAAGGTGGACAGACGGGCAGCATGAAAAAAGATTCCAGAGACAGACTGAGGAGAATAGGACGGGCGCTGCTGATGATATATCTGGCGTGCCTGATCTATTTTATGTTTTTTTCCGAGGCTTACGGTAGAACCGATGTCAGTCCGGATTATCGGTATAATCTGGTTCTGTTTCGGGAAATTAAGCGATTTCTGATGCACCGGGACGTGCTGGGGACAGCGGCGGTGCTGATTAATATCTGGGGAAATGTGGCCATGGGGATTCCTCTGGGTTTCGCCGTACCGCTCTTATTCCCGTCCATGCAAAGGCCGGAGCGCACGATCATTCTGGCGTTTCTGGCGAGTCTTCTGGCAGAGACCTTTCAGCTTATCTTACGGGTAGGCTGCTTCGACGTGGATGATCTTTTGTTGAACACCATCGGGGGAGCCATCGGCTACCTGATGTTTGTGGTGTTCTGGCATATCTGGAGAAAGAAAAATGGCGAGAAGAAGTTATAAATTTACCGATAAAAAGCATACGAAGCAGGGTCTTCTTTCGGTGGCCTGCGGCGGGGTGGCGCTGATTCTGACAGCAGTCTCCCTGTCACTGGCTTTCCGGATGGCGGGACAGGCCGGAAGCGTCGTGGGGCTTTTGGGCATATTTGCCATGATGGCCAGCGCCGCAGGCTTCGTCCTGGCGATCCGGGGCTTTCAGGAGGAGGATGTCTACATGATCTCCTCCCAGGTGGGCGTGGTGCTGGACGGCCTGCTGTTCATTCTGTGGGCGGTCGTATGCGTGATTGGGATGTAGCGATACCAGGGTACAAAGGTCGGAATCCACATGAGCTTGCTCATGAGTGGATGGAAGACTTTGGTACCCGCAACGGTATGAGCATAAAAGTGGGATGGAAATCCCACGATATATAAGGAGGCACTTTTCGATGGAAGAAATCAAAGAGCGTTATGAGCTTGCGATGGAGCGGATACGGGCGATGAAGCAGGAAAAGACCGTGTCGGCTCCATTTTACGCGTATTTTGAGAAGATGGCGGACTTCCTGTTGGAAATGGATGCTTACCGGGCGGACGTGGAAGCGGGGAAACCGGAGCGCATGAGCCTTGCAGAGCTTCAGGAGCAGAATCGCCGTCTCTACGGGGACGTGGCAGGCGGGGCGTACAAAGAGAGCTACGCGAACCCGGCGAAGGCAGTGGCAGAGCTTGGCGGGGGCTACGGCCAGATTCTGAGTTTTGTATACACGGAGCTGCGGGGCATGCTTATCTGGGCAGTGGAGGGCCGACTTACGGATATGACCGTCACTGCGGAGCTGTTTATCGAGCTTTACAATGCTTTTGAGGAGGAGACGCCCTCTGTCGAAAGCCTGAAGGAAATCATCTACTGGCATATGAGCGACTACTGCGACATTTTCATTCCCGACCGGATTCGGGAGCAGCTGGATCCATCGCTTGATTTTGCGGAGAAGATTATCTGCGGCTCCGATCTCAGTGATCCGCGCTATCTGTACCGCTTCGGCGAGTATATTACAGAAAATGAGCTGGGCGTGAGCCATTTCCTGGCGGGACTGTCCCAGAGTGAGATCGACGCCATGGCCTCCACTTTTACCGAAGGCTACCGGATGGGCTTCGTGGCTGCAGGCATCGACCTGAGCAAAAAGAAGACGGTGAACATCCGTTATTCCCTGGGCTTTGAACGGGTGGTAAAGGCAGCCATCAGCCAGTTTGAGAAAATGGGTCTTCGAAGCGTCATTTACCGGGAGGCCAGTCACAGCATCAACCGGCGGCCCCAGGGCAATCCGGGTTACGGAAGCACGAAGCCGTCCAGACAGTATGAATTTGACCACAAAGAGGACATGGCCCTGTATCTGGATAAGAAGCTGAACGAGCGCCGCTTAAGCGTGCTCCACAGCGCTTACGAGGAATATCAGGAGCTGGCGGCTGTCCACGCGGGACCGGCGGTGATGGAGATTTTCGGCGAGCATCCGTTTATGCCAGAGACCTGTCAGACGGCCCTGCATTTCGATGAGAAGCAGCAGGCTCTGATGGTGTCCTATAACAGCGAGACTGGTCAGATGGTGAACCATTATATCCCCGGCGACGAGCGCAGCTTTACGATTATTGCCTGGCCCATTCCGGAGATTGGCGGCAACTACGAAGAGATTTTCCGGGAAATCGTGAAAATCAATAACCTGGACTATCATCTCTATCAGGGCATCCAGCAGAAGCTGATCGACGCTCTGGACGAGGGCGAAGCTGTCTATATCAAGGGCGCGGGAGAGAACCGTACAGAGATGTATGTACAGCTGTGGCAGCCAGCGGACCGGGAGAAGGAGACTATCTTCGAAAACTGTGTGGCGGATGTAAATATTCCGGTGGGAGAGGTGTTTACCTCCCCGAAGCTTCAGGGAACCCACGGAACTCTTCATGTGAGCCAGGTGTATCTGAATGAATTCCGGTACGCGGATCTGGAGCTCACCTTTGAGGATGGTAAAATCACAGCTTATACCTGCCGGAACTTTGCGGATGAGGCGGAGAATAAGCAGTTTATCCGGGCAAATGTCCTGTTCAACCATGAGACCCTGCCTCTGGGCGAGTTCGCTATCGGTACGAATACCACAGCTTATATGGTGGCGAAGCAGTACGACATCGGGGCGAAGTTGCCGATTTTGATTGCCGAGAAAATGGGTCCCCATTTCGCCGTGGGCGACACCTGCTATTCCTGGGCCGAGGACAATCCGGTATACAATCCGGACGGCAAGGAAATCATTGCCCGGGATAATGAGTGCTCCCTGCTTCGGAAAACCGACGTGTCCCAGGCGTATTTCAACTGCCATACGGACATTACGATTCCCTATGACGAGCTGGATCGGATTGAGGTGGTAAGGCCGGACGGAAGCCGGATTCCTCTCATTGCAGGCGGACGGTTTGTGCTGCCGGGAACGGAGGAGCTGAACCGGCCCTTTGATGAAAGGTAGAAAATAAGAGTTTGATTCACAAAATTTTGTAGGGTTTAGGTGTTGACAGAGTGTGTGATACCCTGTAAACTGGATTTATAAGTAAAACAAAAGTAAAATAAGCTATTTATAAGAAAGACTAATCAATACTTATTGAAAACAAAGCAGAGTTCAGTCGGGAAATTATTTCCTGATTCTGAACAGAAGAACGAAGGAGGTTCAGAGTTATGGCTAAGGTTGGTATTGTGATGGGCAGCGATTCCGATATGCCGATCATGAAGAAGGCAGCGGATGTGCTGGAGCAGCTTGGAGTGGAGTTTGAGATGACGATCATCTCCGCGCACCGGGAGCCGGATGTATTTTTTGAGTACGCGAAGAGCGCGGAGGAGAAGGGCTTCAAGGTCATCATCGCAGGCGCCGGTATGGCAGCTCATCTTCCGGGTATGTGCGCGGCGATTTTCCCCATGCCGGTTATCGGTATTCCCATGCACACCACATCCCTGGGCGGAAGAGATTCCCTGTATTCCATCGTACAGATGCCTTCCGGAATTCCGGTTGCAACCGTAGCGATTAACGGCGGCGTCAACGCAGGTCTTCTGGCAGCGAAGATTCTGGCGACTTCCGATCCGGAGCTGCTGGCGAGACTGAAAGCTTATTCCGAGGATCTGAAAAATCAGGTAGAGAAGAAGGACGCGCGGCTGAAAGAGGTAGGATACAAGAATTATTAAAAACTGTAGGCCCCACCATGGTCACTAAATTCATGCGGCGCGTGCCGCTTGCATTCATTAAGTGTCCAGGTGTAGATTCGCACTAGGCTCGAAAACACCTCGCCAAGTGCTCATACTAGGAGGATAATAAAATGGATTATAAGAACGCAGGTGTAGATATTGAAGCGGGTTACAAGTCTGTAGAACTGATGAAGGAGCATATTAAGCGGACCATGCGTCCCGAGGTACTGACCGGTATCGGCGGATTTTCCGGCGCGTTTTCCATGGAAGCATTCAAGAACATGGAGAAGCCCACGCTGGTATCCGGAACCGACGGCGTAGGAACCAAGCTGAAGCTGGCGTTCCTGATGAATAAGCATGATACCGTAGGGATTGACTGCGTTGCCATGTGTGTAAACGACATTGCCTGCGCAGGCGGCGAGCCGCTGTTCTTCCTGGACTATATCGCATGCGGAAAGAATATCCCGGAGAAAATCGCTACCATCGTAAGCGGCGTGGCAGAGGGCTGCCGTCAGTCTAAAGCAGCGCTCATCGGCGGCGAGACCGCTGAGATGCCGGGCTTCTATCCGGTAGACGAGTATGACCTGGCCGGCTTTGCTGTAGGCGTGGTAGATCAGAAGGATCTGATCACAGGCGCATCCATCAAACCGGGCGACGTACTGGTGGGTATGGCTTCCTCCGGCGTACACAGCAACGGCTTCTCTCTGGTAAGAAAGGTATTTACCATGAAGGAGGAGTACCTGAATACATATTTTGAGAGCCTGGGCAGAACCCTGGGCGAGGCGCTGATCGAGCCGACCAAGATTTACGTGAAGGCTCTGCGCACCGTAAAGGAAGCAGGCGTGACCATCAAGGGCTGCAGCCACATCACAGGCGGCGGTTTCTACGAGAATGTTCCGCGTATGCTGCCGGAGGGCGTGCGTGCCGTGATTAAGAAGGACAGCTATGAGATTCCGGCAATCTTCCATATGCTGCGTGAGGATGGCCGCATCGAGGAGCAGATGATGTACAATACCTTCAACATGGGTATCGGTATGGTTATGGCTGTAGATCCGGCAGACGTGGACAAGTGCGTAGCCGCAGTCCGCGCGGCAGGCGAGACGCCGTACATCCTGGGTCAGATCGAAGCAGGTGAAAAGGGAGTGACCTTATGCTAAAAGTCGCAGTTCTGGTATCCGGCGGCGGCACGAACCTGCAGGCGATCCTGGACGCGGTAGACGCGGGAAGGATCCGGAATGCAGAGATCGTATCCGTCATCAGCAACAATCCGAAGGCTTACGCTCTGGAGCGGGCGAAGAAGCATGGAATTCCCGCAGTCTGCATTTCCCGGAAGGAATGCGGCAGCACAGAGGCCTTTAACGCGGCGCTTCTGAAGGCTTTGCAGGACTGCGGCGCGGATCTGGTAGTTCTGGCAGGCTGTCTGGTGGTGATTCCGAAGGAAATCATCCGTGCCTACGAGGGACGTATCATCAACATTCATCCGTCCCTGATCCCGTCCTTCTGCGGCACCGGCTTCTATGGACTGAAGGTGCATGAGGAGGCCTTGAAGCGGGGCGTAAAGGTGACGGGAGCCACCGTACATATCGTAGACGAGGGAACCGACACAGGCCCCATCCTTTTACAGAAGGCCGTGGAGGTAAAAGAAGGAGATACACCGGAGATTCTGCAGCGGCGTGTCATGGAGGAGGCAGAGTGGATTCTGCTGCCGAAGGCTATTGACATGCTCGCCAATAAGGAGGCATAACCTATGAAGATTTTAGTCGTTGGTTCAGGCGGACGTGAGCATGCTCTTTGCTGGAAAATCGCCCAGAGCCCGAAAGCTGATAAAATATATTGCGCGCCGGGCAACGCGGGTATCGCGGAGTACGCGGAGTGCGTTCCCATCGGAGCCATGGAATTTGAAAAGCTGGCTGCCTTCGCAAAGGAGCAGCAGATTGATTTAACCGTAGTCGGCATGGACGATCCGCTGGTGGGCGGCATCGTGGACGTCTTTGAAAAAGAGGGCTTACGTATCTTCGGACCCCGGGCCAATGCGGCGATTCTGGAGGGATCCAAGGCCTTCTCCAAGGATCTGATGAAGAAATACGGGATTCCTACCGCGGCTTATGAGAATTTCGACGATCCGGAAAAGGCGCTTGCCTATCTGGAGACAGCGGAATTCCCCATTGTCCTGAAGGCAGACGGGCTGGCTCTGGGAAAAGGCGTTCTGATATGTAATAATCTGGAAGAAGCAAAGGAAGGCGTGCGGACGATTATGCTGGACAAGCAGTTCGGCTCCGCAGGCAATCAGATGGTCATCGAGGAATTTATGACCGGTCGGGAGGTTTCCGTCTTAAGCTTCGTGGACGGCAAGACCATCAAATGCATGACCTCTGCCCAGGATCACAAGCGTGCCCTGGACGGGGATCAGGGGCTGAATACAGGCGGTATGGGAACCTTTTCACCCAGCCCCTTCTATACAGAAGAGGTAGACCAGTTCTGCAGGGAGCATATTTACCAGAAGACCGTGGACGCCATGGCTGCGGAGGGCAGAGAATTTAAGGGCGTCATTTTCTTCGGCCTGATGCTGACCCCGAAGGGCCCCCGGGTACTGGAGTACAACGCGCGGTTCGGTGACCCGGAGACCCAGGTAGTCCTGCCCCGGATGAAGACGGATATTGTGGATGTGTTCGAGGCCTGTGTGGACGGCACCCTGGATCAGATCGAGCTGGAATTCGAGGACAACGCGGCAGTCTGCGTGGTGCTGGCTTCCGGCGGTTATCCGGTATCCTATGAGAAGGGCTTCCCCATTCACGGACTGGAGAACTTCAAGAATAAGGACGGCTACTATGTGTTCCATGCGGGAACTAAGCAGGTAGACGGACAGATTGTGACAAACGGCGGCAGAGTCCTGGGCGTTACGGCGGTAGGTCCGGATCTGAAGACGGCACGTGCCAACGCCTATGAGGCAGTGAAGCTGGTAAGCTTTGAAAAGGCCTTCTGCAGAAGCGATATCGGAAAGGCCATCGACGAGGCATAAGAACAGGATAAGCATGATAAAGACGGGAGCGGAAAAACTCCCGTCCTTTTAATGGAATAGGAAATTCCGATAGAATTCCCTATTCCATGAAAGCAAGCAGAGCTTGCAAAGATGCGCACTCGGCGCAGCGGTAGATGGTTGCTGAAGCAACCGCGCCTCGGCGCGAGAATGTGCCAATGGCACATTCTTTTTTACTTGCTATTTTAGTGTGAGTATGCTATATTACTATGTAGTAACATAATAACAATGCAAGAAAAGGAGAAGACATGTATACGGGAGAAACTATTACAAGGGAAGAGCTGTGCCGCACGTTTGATCATTCAAATTTAAAAGCATATGCAGATGAGGCGGCATTCAGAAAGCTTTGCGACGAGGCAAAAGAGAATCATTGCGCGATGGTGGCAATTAATTCAGGTCCGACTGCATTGTGCCATAAGCTGCTTGAGGGAACAGATATTCATGTGGGGGCTGCCATATCATTCCCATTGGGACAGACTACCATAGAAGAAAAAGTGCATGAAACACAGGAAGCTATCAAAAATGGCGCAGATGAAATTGATTACGTATTAAATGTGGGAGAAGTAAAAAACGGAAATTACAATTATATCCGGAAAGAAATGGAAGCAATTGTAGGGGTATGCAGAAGTGCAGGGGTTATTTCAAAAGTAATTTTCGAAATCTGCTATCTCACAGAAGAGGAAATTATCCAGATAGCAAAAATTGCGAAAGAGGTAAAGCCGGATTTTGTAAAAACAAGCACGGGATTTGGTCCGGGCGGAGCAACTGTAGAAGCGGTAAAATTAATGAAACAAACCGTTGGTGATGAGATAAAGGTAAAGGCCGCAGGCGGAATCCGTTCCTGGGCGGACTGCAAAATGATGCTGGATGCCGGCGCAGAACGGATAGGAACAAGCAGTACGCTGAAAATTTTAGAAGAATTTGATGCGGAGCGAAAAAAGGAGAACTAGAATGAAAGAGTATCTGCTGGCACATGATTTGGGAACATCCGGAGATAAAGCCACTCTTTTTACAACGGAAGGAGAACTGGTGGATTCTGAAATAGAAAGCTATCCGGTTCACTACTATAACGGAAACTGGGCGGAGCAGGACGCAGAAGATTGGTGGAGCGCATTTTGTGCTTCGACCAGAAAGCTTCTGGCGCGTACGGGCATTCAGCCGGAACGAATCCGGGCAGTCAGCTTCAGCGGCCAGATGATGGGCTGCCTGTGTGTGGACAGGGAAGGAAAACCGCTTCGTCCATCCATTATCTGGGCCGATCAGAGAGCGCAGCAGGAAGCGGAGGAAATCGAAAAAGCAATCAGTCAGTGGGAATATTATCAGATAACGGGGCATCGGAATACGGCGTCTTACGGCATCCAGAAGCTGATGTGGGTGAAAAAGCATGAGCCTGAAGTATACCGGAATACGTATAAGATGTTGAATGCAAAGGATTTTATGGTGCAAAAATTAACGGGAGTATTTTGTACGGATTATTCGGATGCAAATGGCTGTGGTTTTTTCGATTTAAAAAGGCTGGATTGGTCAGAGGAGCTTCTGAAATTATCGGGAATCGACCGAAGTAAGTTGCCGGATGTGAAGCCGTCCACGTTTTGTGCGGGAAAAATCACAGAAGAAGCGGCGCGGCAGACCGGGCTTACAAAGGAAACAGCGGTAATCATAGGCGCGGGAGACGGAGTGGCTACGAATGTGGGAGCTGGATCGGTCAGCAGTGGAAAGACATTTTGCTGTATGGGAACATCCGCATGGATTACAACCACCAGCGAACAGCCGCTTCTGGATCCCCAGATGCGTACCGTAACCTGGGCACATATGGTTCCCGGTTTATATGCCCCGAACGGAACCATGCAGTACGCAGGCGGTTCCTACAGCTGGCTTAAGGGTTTCCTGAATCCCGAAAAAAAGGAAGGGCAAGGCTCTGTTTATGAAGAGATGAATCGGGAAGCAGAAAAAAGCAGTCCGGGCGCGGGAGGAGTAACCTTTCTTCCTTATCTGCTGGGGGAGAGGGCGCCCAGGTGGGATCCGGACGCCAAAGGCTGTTTTTATGGGATCCAGGCAGATACCACAAGAAATGACATGATTAGAAGTGCAGTGGAAGGTGTGATCTATAATCTTTCGCTCATTTTGGATATCCTGAAGACACAGATGCACATAGAGGAAATAACCGTGCTGGGAGGTGGGGCAAAAGGAGAAATCTGGCGGAAAATCATGGCAGATGTATGGGAGACCCGAATCATCGTTCCGGAGCTTCTGGATGAGGCCGGAGCCATGGGAGCAGCGGTAAATGCAGGAGTTGGAGCAGGAATTTTTAAGGATTTTTCTGCCATAGAACGATTTCAGAAAATAAAATATATACAGCAGCCGGATTTACAGCATCGAAAAGAATATCATGCGGCAAAAACAAGGTTTAATGAAGTGTATGAAGCAATGAAAGGAGTAGAACACGCGTATGAAAAATTATGAATTAAGAAATGGAGTCAGCATCCCGGAAATCGGATACGGAACCTGGAAAACGCCGGATGGGGAAACCTGTGAAAAGGCCGTTGAAACAGCGATCAGACTGGGATATCATCATATCGATGCTGCAATGGTATACGGAAATGAGGAGAGCGTGGGAAACGGTATTAAGAATTCAGGGATTGCGAGGGAAGAGCTCTTTCTGACCGGAAAAGTTTGGAATAGCGATCGCGGATATGGACGGACAATTAGAGCGTTTGAAAAAACATTAAAAGATTTACAGACTGATTATCTGGATTTATATTTGATCCACTGGCCTGCGTCTCCGAATCAGTATCGTTGCTGGGAAGCGTTAAACAGAGAAACCTGGGAAGCTCTGACCGATCTGTATAAGTCGGGGAAAGTAAGGGCGATTGGCGTGTCGAATTTCCGAAGAAATCACCTGACGCCGCTTTTAGATGCAGAGGTAATTCCTATGGTAAACCAATTGGAGCTCCATCCGGGAATGGTTCAGGCAGATATCGTCTCTCTGTGCCGAGAGCATCAGATCCTGCTGGAAGCGTACAGTCCTCTGGGAAATGGAAAATTATTGAATTCGAAGGAGCTTTCCGAGATGGCAGAGCACTATGGAAAAACACCGGCACAGATTTGCATTAAATGGAATCTGCAGCATGGCTTCCTGCCGCTGTCAAAATCCGTGAATGAAGATAGAATGCGGGCGAATCTGGAGGTTGAGAATTTTGAAATTGCAGAAGAAGATATGAGAAAGCTTGATGTTTTGGAAGGCTTTGCTGACGGAAATGATCCGGATAAAGTTCCGTTTTAACGGAAGCTGGAAAGGATTGAAAGAAGGGGCGCCGCAAAATCTAATTTGTGATTTTGCGGCGCCCTTATTCCATAAAAACAAGCAGAGCTTGCAAAGATGCGTACTCTTTTTACAGATGAAAATCCAGCTGACTGAAATACCGATCAAAGCAGAAAAGAGACGCGCCCATCATAGCATAGGGAAGGCAGAATTCCGGCGTGGATCCTCTGCCGGAAAAGCTGAAGGTGAGTTTTACTTCATTTTGAATGTTATGCAGAGAGAGCAGCTGAATCGTCTTGCGGAGATTATCCTGAAAATACCCTTCGGATTCGGCGTATTCTCCCTGAATGATAATCTCGTTGGGGTCATAGGCAATCTGCAGGTTATAGAGCAGGATGGAAAATTGCTGGATAAGAAAATCCAACTGCTTCTGGGCAAAATGATCGCCGGCGTTGGCAGCCAGAAAGATGTCATGCATGGTGAGGGAGGAAATATCCTGCTTCAGCAAGGACTGTGTGTGTAATTTCAGCTCCTTCTGGATCCGGGGAATGACATAATCGGTACCGACGCCGGTCTCAAAGCAGCCATAATTTCCGCATTTGCAGCGCCTTGCGAAGGTATAATCCGTCGTGATATGTCCGTACTCTCCCACCAGTCCGGTAAGCCCGTGGTTCAGATGTCCCATACGGATATTACTGCCTCCGACAGTAGTGCTGGAAAAGATGGTTACAATATTCTGCGTCCGTCGGATGGGATGATTTAATAATTCATAATAGCCGTAGTAACGGCTTGAGTTATCCAGATAGAAAGGGACGGAAAACGGAAGCAGCCGCCGCAAATCTTCGATCACATGCAGATTGGAGGGCCAGCCGGGATCCAGAATCGGCCGGGATATAATTCCTTCCTGACTGAGAACAATACCCGGGCAGTGGAACACGATGCCGCATAACTGATCTTCCGTAAGGCGGGTCTGTGCTAAAAGCGTCTGTATCTGGGCAACCATGACAGAGAGAGCCTCGGGATAGGTATATTCCGTTCCGGATTCGCTTTTCTGGTACAGCTCGGCGATGCAGTTATAATTCAAATTATAAATCTGGCAAAAGCAGGAGTGTTGAGAAAAAAATACCGTCATGGAATATCTGTAATTGGGATTCAGTGCATAAAGCTCCGGCTTTTTCCCTCCCTGCGTGGTGGAATCGCCTTTCCCGATAGAATGGATCGTACCCATCTCGATTAAATTAGTAAGGATGTTGGTGATAGCTGTTTTACTGAGGGAAACGACTTCCATGATATCACGTACAGCAAGCTGGTCCTTATCCCGGAAAAGCTGTAAAATGGCCTGATAATTCTGGCGGCGCAGATCGCCGGGTTTTGCTCCAATGGGTTTTTTCATAGCAGAATCCTCTTTCTTCAAGGAATATAACCTGTTGTTTCTTTTATTATCCACTCAGATGTGAAAAAAGTCAACAAAAAAATAACAAAGTTGACAAACTAAAAAGAAATCAAACAGAAATTAAAATAAAATAAAGAAGGATAATCAAAGTGGATTAGAAAATATGCACAAAATATGCGCAGATATTTAGTAAAACTGATGAATTAGACAATTTAATTGACTAACTATATTGACAAACTGAAGAAAGAACCATATAATAACCTTAGAAAAACAAAAAGACAGGAAAACAAAAAAACAAAAAGGAGGTACGATATGAAAAAGATGAAAGCGGTGTGTGCCAAGGGGGATGGAACAGTAGAAGTGGTAGAGGTTCCGGCTCCGGACATTACAGATGATTATGAATGTCTGGTACGCGTGACGGCTTGCGGTCTTTGCAGCAGCACAGACCTGAAAATTATCGGTTATGGAAGCGTGGGCGAGATGCCGATTGAGTATCCGACGCTGGTGGGACATGAGGGTGTCGGCGTCATCGAAAAAGTGGGAAGCAAGGTCCGGAATTATAAGGTAGGTGATCGGGTTACTTGTCCCATCGGCCTTCCGGTAGAGGGCTACCACAATAACTGGGGCGGCATGAACGGCTATTGCGTGACCTTTGACGCACAGGCGATTTTTGAGGATGGCTTAAAATCAGAGTATGAATTTACAAAGAATCTGGATGACCCCATCGATTTCCTGACGAAACCGATTCCGGAAGGAATGTCAGATCCGGATGCGGTTATGATTCTGACCCTGAAGGAAAACTACAGTGCGCTGAAAAATTTCGGCGTGAAAAAGGGTTCCCGGGTATTGATTTTCGGAGATGGCGCTGTAGCGTTGGGCTTATCGATTTTCGCGAAATGTCTGGGAGCAGAATGGGTAGGAAATATCGGACATCACGACGAGCGACTGGCTCGTATTAAAAACCTGGCAAAGGTAGACATGACAGTAAATTCCCATACAGAAAATGTAGAGGAAGCGATAGGAGATAGAAGATTTGACGTAGTAGTGGATGCGGTAGGAAGCGTAGACATCATCAAACAGGGAGCAAAGTTCCTGGTTCCGGGCGGACTGGTAGGTATCTACGGCGTATTGCATAAAGGACATTCCACACTGGATCTGCAGGATTTACCGAACAATGTAAGACTCCAGATGCTGAACTGGCCTTATCATGAGCACCGTCAGCATGAGGAAATATTAGAATTAATCAGAGAAGGAAAAGTAGACCCGAAAGAATTCTACAGCCATGTACTGCCGATTGATGAAGCGGAAAAGGGCGTGGAAATGATTAAGAAACGGGAAGCATATAAAGTGATTTTTACAATGGAGTAAGGAGCGCCTATGAGTGAAGAATATGCATTGGAGCTGTCCAACATAACAAAAACATTTCCGGGCGTGAAAGCTCTGGATCATGTAAGCTTCGGGGTAAAGAAGGGTACGGTTCATTCTCTCGTAGGTGAGAACGGAGCCGGAAAATCGACCTTGATGAAAGTAATCAACGGAATGCACAAGGCGAACGAGGGAACCGTCGCGGTACATGGAAAGGTAGAAAATATCACCTCTCCGGGTATGGCGGAGAAGCTGGGAATCGCCATGATCTTTCAGGAACTGGTCTATGTGCCGGGACTTACGGTAGCGGAAAACCTGTGTCTGGGCCATCATCCGACGACCAAGCTGGGACTGGTAGACTGGAAGAAAATCAACCGGGAAGCGCAGGAGCTTCTGGACAGGGAAGGTATCCATGTAAAAGCGACGACGATAATGGCAGAGGTTCCCATTTCAGACGCGCAGATGATTGAGATTGCAAAGGCGACCAATAAGGGCGCGAACATCGTAATCATGGATGAGCCGACCTCCTCCCTGACACAGCATGAGTCAGAAAGACTGTTTGCAAAGATTCATGAGCTTCGGAAAAACAACTGCGCTGTGATCTATATTTCCCATAAAATGGAAGAGGTTTTTGAACTCAGCGACTATATCACGATTATGAGAGACGGCCACAGCGTCCAGACAGGACCGATCAGTGAGTTCGATGAAAAGAAGGTTATTTCCGCGATGGTAGGCCGGGCGGTGGAGAATATCTACCCGGTGAAAAAGGGAGAACCCGGGAAAGTCCTGCTGGAAGTAAAGGATCTGAATGCAGGAAGAACCAGCCGCAATATTAACCTGAAGCTGCGGGCCGGAGAAATCGTGGGAATGGCCGGACTGGTAGGAGCAGGAAGAACCGAAACCGTACGCGCTATCTGCGGCCTGGATCCCTTTGAGTCAGGGGAGCTGGTACTGGATGGAAAAACCTACACCAGCATGACGGTGAAGGAGGCAATTAACAACGGTCTGGTGATGGCTACCGAGGACAGAAGAAAATACGGAATTATCCCCTGTAGAAGTATCAAAGAAAATATTTCACTTCCAAACTTGAAAAGTCTCTGCAAAGCTGGCTTTCTTAATAAGAAAAAGGAAAAGGAACAGGTACAGGATTATTTCAAACGCCTTCGAATCAAGGCGAACAGTATGAATGTGGATGCCTACACGCTTTCCGGCGGAAATCAGCAGAAGCTGGTGCTGGCAAAGTGGCTGATGTCGAATCCGAAGGTTCTGATACTGGATGAGCCCACGCGAGGCATTGATGTGGGAGCCAAATATGAAATCTATGAACTGATGAATGAAATGGCTGAGGCAGGAATGGCTGTGCTTATGATTTCGTCCGAGCTGCCGGAGCTGATTGGTATGTGTAAGCGGATTTACGTTATGGCAGAGGGTGAGATCAAAGGGGAACTGGAAAATGAAGATATCAGTCAGGTAAGCGTTATGCAACTGGCGACAGGAGGACACTAGAATGGCGAAAATAAACAGTAAGCAGGCTGTCAATTTTGTGACACAATACAGTATTTATGTTATTACCTTGGTTTTTATGATTATTTGTGCATTTATCAATGACAGGTTTCTGACGGTAGATAATATTATCAATATTCTTCGCCAGGTATCGGTATATGCACTGCTTGCTTTCGCAGAGTCTGTCTGTATTATTTCAGGCAACTTGGATTTGGCTGCGGCGTCCACGCTGGTATTTGCGGGCTGCCTTTCCATATTTGTATATGTGGGAACCGGATCTTTGATTCTGGCGGTGATTGTGGCAATCCTGATAGGCGTGGTGATTAACCTGATCTCTGGTATCATTGTAGCTTATTTCAATATTCCGCCATTTGTGGCGACATTGGGTATGCAGATGTCTGTACGTGGAGCAGTTTACCTGCTGACAGACGGTATGACAATCTCCGAAACAGGCGAGAATTTCAAGGCACTTGGACAGGGATATGTGGGACCCATCCCGAACCCGGTCATTATCATGATGGTTTGCGCGGTTATCTTCTGGGTGATTCTGGATAAAACGCGTCTGGGACGTAATTTCTATGCGGTAGGCGGCAACCGGGAAGCAGCCAGAGCTTCCGGTATCAATCTTCGTAAATATACCATTCTGGCTTATCTGGTTGCAGGCGCCTTCACAGGCCTGGCAGGAATTGTATACTGCTCCCGAATTAACGCGGGAACTCCGGCAGGAGCGCAGGGCTATGAGGGCCAGGGAATTGCAGCGGCGGTTATTGGTGGTATCGGTTTCGCGGGAGGTACCGGTAATGCGTGGGGAGCGGTTATCGGTGCGGTTGTAATTGGTATCATTAATAATATATTGAACCTGATGGGAGTGAATTCATATATGCAGCAGGTGGTAAATGGCCTCGTAATAGTTCTTGCTGTAGGTCTGGATACTTTCACCCGTTCAAAACGTACATCATCATAAAGGAGGAAGAGTATGAAAAAGAGAATTGCGTTACTTTTAGCAGGAGTTATGGTAATCGGTATGCTGGCAGGCTGTGGAGGAAAGAGTGAGACTCCATCCTCTGACACAGCGGCAGCCACCACAGAGGATGGAGGTTCTGGCGCGGCAGCGGAGCTGGCGGGAACGAAGATTGCGTGGGTATGTAACCAGTCTGACGCATGGCATCATCAGACGGCGGTGACAGCACAGGAAAAGTTAAAGGAAAATGGCTATACCATAGATCTGTTTGATACTAAAAACGACGACGCAAAGGGACTGGAGTGTCTGGAGCAGATTCAGATTGCCGGAGATTATGGCCTGGTTCTCTATTCAGGAAATGTAGCTCAGGTAGATGCTTTCAAGAAGCTGATGGACAGCGGAACCAGTGTTGTAATGTATGCGATTGATATCGAAGAGAATCATGACGTGATATCCACCTGGGTATGTTCGGAGTATGACCTGGGATATCTGGCAGCAAAAAAAGCAGCTGAGCAGCTTCCTGAGAATGCGAATATTGTAATCCTCCGCGGCGTGGAAGGTTATTCAGGCTCCGTTCTCCGAGGAGAAGGCTTCCATGCGGCACTGGAAGAGGCAGGCCGTGACGATATTACAGTTCTGGCAGAGAAGTTCCAGAAATTCCAGAAGGCAGACGCGATGACCTGTATGGAGGACTGGATTACCGCTTACGGCGATAAGATTGACGGCGTTATCTCTGAGAATGACGATATGGCCCTGGGCGCAATCGAGGCGCTGCGCGGCGCAGGTATGACGGCAGACAAGGATCACGTTCTGGTATACGGTATCGACGGACTGTACCAGGGCTGCAAGGCCATCAAGGAAGGCAGCATCCAGGCGTCCGCATATCAGAATTCCAATGATTACGCAGATGCAGTACTTACAAGAATCCAGAAGCTGGAGAGCGGCGAGATGAAACCGTCCGACACAGAGGATCTGACCTTTGGAGCTTCTTATATTGATTCTTCCAACGTAGATGAGTTCCTTACCTATTACGAAGAGAACGGAATGGCGCAGTAAGGAAAAGAACTGAAAAAACCGAATAGAGAAAAGAACGAGGCGGAAACGGAGACACCCCTGTGGGTGTCTCCGTTTTAAAATAAAAAGAGTTGTGACAGAGCGAAAGGCGAAAAGGAGATAGGGGTATGAAAAAATTAGTATTGGGCGTGGCCCCCATTAAGCGTTTCTTCCTTCCGATGGAAGCGGCCAAGGAGCAGAAAGATATTTTTATGGAAGTCATCAGGGGAATCCGCCCGGATGCAGTAGAGATTGTAGATATTGACGATTTATGTGAGAATGGAATTGCGTTTGAATATGAGACCGTAAAAAAGGCTGTAGATAAATTTAAGGATGCGAGAATCGATGCACTGTTTCTTCCGTTCTGTGACTTTGGCGAGGAAAGCGTAGCGGCAGGAATCGCTTCTCAGTTCCAGGTTCCGACCCTTGTATGGGGACCGCGGGATACCATCCCGAATACCGATGTCAGCAGAGGAAGAGATACCCAGTGCGGAATCATCGCGGCGACTAAGGTGCTGAGCCGGAGCGGCGTGAAATTCAGCTATATTGTGAATAGTCCCGCAAAAAGTAAGAAATTTACAGATGGATATGAGACCTTTATCCGCACAGCAATGGCGGTAAAAGCGATGAAGGGACTTCGCATCGCGCAGATTGGAAGCCGTCCGGAGCCGTTCATGAGCGTTATTTCCAATGAAGGGGAATTGCTGGAGAAGTTTGGAGTGCAGCTGGTTCCGATCGCGATAACGACGATTGCCGGATATACGAAGCAGATTGTGGAAGAGAACGGCGAGGAACTCAGAAAATACGTAGAAGAGTTCAAGGGCAGAATGGCGTTCGTAAGAAATATGAACGAGGAACAGGTGGTATGGACCTGTGCCATGACCATGGCGATGGAAAAGGCGATTCGGGAAAAGGATTGTACCGCTGCTTCCATGGAGTGCTGGACCAGAATGGAAGAGCTGAAGGGACTTCCCTGTATCAGTATCGGTGAACTGAGTGATCGGGGACTTCCGGTTTCCTGCGAGGGAGACGTAAGCGGAGCAGTAACCCTGGCGATTATGAATGCCTGCTGTCTGGGCGACACGGCACAGTTCTTTGCGGATCTGACCATCCGTCATCCGGAAAACGATAACGCGGAGCTGTTATGGCATTGCGGACCCTTCCCCTATTCCCTGCGGGATCCGGAGAAGAAGGCAGGAATCGACGCGTTCAACGGACGCTGGGAACTGAAAAAGGGCGAGATTACCGTATGCCGCTTCGACAGCATCGGCGGAGAATATGTGCTGTTTGCCGGAGAAGGAAAGGCTACCGACGGACCGGAGACCACCGGAACCTACGTATGGTTTGAGACGGATAACTGGGAGCAGTGGGAAGAGAAGCTGGTATTCGGCCCCTATATCCATCATGTAGGCGGTATGTACGGCTCCTACGCAAGAGCGCTGGAGGAAGCGGCAAGATATCTGAACGTAACCTACGATACACCGGGAAAGAATCAGATAAAAGGTCTGTAGGAAGGAGAAACACGGATGAGAACCATTCAGGCAAAACCCATTACAAGAGAGAATTTCAGAAGCTACGGAGAGATTGTGGATATGTTTCATCCGGATTGCTGGGGCTTTGGAGCCGGGACCGAATCGGCGTTTTTCCCGGATGCATTAACCCTTCCCATGGGAAACAACAATCCGCCTTCCGTATGTATCTGCCAGGTGAAGAAAAGAGAAAATATCATAACCAATTATGAATACCACGATTATACCTGCGAAGGCCTGCTTCCTATTGACGCGGACATCGTTATTTACGCGGGCTGGGGCTTCGGGGAAATTGGACCGGAGTGTATCGAGGCATTCGTGGTACCGGCGGGAACCTTTGTCAAGCTGAAGCCGGGCGTACTGCATGGAACGCAGTTTGTAGTGGATAAGGAGCAGGCGACGATTCTCTGTGAGCTTCCGGGCAGAACCTTTGCGACAGATTTCAAAGGCGGAAGCTTTGAGGAAAAGGATTATATCAAAGTAGAAGTATAGGGCAGGGAGGAGCTCAGATGGCAGAAGGAATTGTTTTTGGAATTCAGAGATTTTCCATCCACGACGGACCGGGAATTCGGACGACTATATTTTTGAAAGGGTGCAATGTGAATTGTGTCTGGTGTCATAATCCGGAGGGAATTCCTCTGCGTCAGATACTTTCCTATAACGCATCCAAATGCATCGGCTGCAGAGGCTGTGAAGCAGTCTGTCCGCAGAAGGTACATACTTTTACGGAGGAAGGACATAAGGTAGACCGGACGCTCTGTCAGTTTTGCGGAAAATGCGTGGAAATCTGTCCGGCAGAGGCCCTGGAGGTCCTGGGCGAGCGGATTACATCGGAAAAAGCAGTTAAGCAGCTTCTCCGTGACAAGCATTATTTTACAGGAGAGGGAGGAATTACCTTATCCGGCGGAGAAGCCCTGATGCAGCGGGAATTCGCGACAGCGATTCTAAAAGGAGTGAAAGCGGAAGGCGTGAACACGGCGCTGGAGACCAATGGAACCCTTCCCTGGGAATACTATGAAGAGGTACTTCCCTATGTGGATATTTTCTTAATTGATTACAAGGTGACGGATCCGGAAGTTTACAAAAAATATGTGGGCGGAGATAACAGTAAGGTCGAAGAAAATATCAGACGGCTTTATGCTTCCGGTGCTAAGCTTCGAATTCGCTGTCCGATTATTCCGGGCGTGAATGATACAGAGGATCATTTTAACAAAATTGCGGAGCTGACGAAGGAACTTCCGGACGTAGAAGGGGCGGAGATTTTGCCTTATCATAAGCTGGGAGTGTCAAAGGCGGCGAGAATCGGCATCGAAAGTGAAGAATTCGAGATGCCATCCAACGAAACAGTAGCAGAATGGAAAAATTATATCTGGAGCCAGGGAGGACGCCTGGTGAATGCAGATTGAGAGGAGGAAAAACGATGAGGGATTTGACAAGAATCAGTTCTGTAAAAGAAATTAAGGGACGCGGCACAGAAAGAATCGAGGCCATGCGGAAGGTGGTACAGGATTTAAACGACGCGGGACTTCGGCAGACGCTGCTTTATACCAATATGGCTGCATCCATAAAGGCAACCAAGGGCGAGCCTACGGCAATCCGCCGCGCGAAGGGCTTTGCGTACCATCTGGATCATATAGAGCTCCCGATCTATGAAGCAGAGCAGCTCATTGGGTCTGTGACAGGTATGTGGCCGGTAGACGAAGAGAGAAATAAGCTGACCTACGAAGATTATTATAAAATGGCTGTGGAAGCCCTGGACGCCCATGAGGCGACACGGGGCGAGCAGGAAGAACGGGAGTCCAGAAGTCACATGAGTGACGGAGAAGGTAATATGTCATTTGAGGAAAATGCGAACTCCGGCAAGATGCGTTTCGGTTCCCTGATGGCCAGAGACCATTACGACGCGTCGATTCCCTTTGATATTCTTCAGAAGCTGATCAAGACGCTGAATGAGGAGCGGGCAGACAGAAAGTATGAGCCCTATGAGGTCGGCAAGGTTCTGGAGCTTACTTTTACCTATGATTACGGAAAAGAGACGACGGACGCGCTGCATGAGATTAACTGGAAGGTTGCAAACCATACCAATCTGAATTATAAGGATCTGGTAAAGCGCGGATATCAGGACATTCTGGATGAAATCAACGAGAAACTGGAAAAGGCACAGGACGAGGACAAAAAGGTCTTCTATGAATCCACCAAGATTGCGGTGGAAGCAGTGATCCATTATATCCGGAAGTACGCGGCTGCAGTAGAAGCGGAGGCAGAAAAAACAGCAGATTCCGTTCGAAAGGAAGAACTGCTGGAAATGGCCCGGATCATGAAGAAAGTTTCCACAGAAAAGCCGGACACCTTTGTGGAGGCCCTGGAGCTGGTATGGCTGACCCAGCTTATCGGCAACCTGGAGGGAGGCTCCGCTCTTTCTCTGGCACGCTTCGACCAGTATATGTATCCCTTCTATGAGAAGGATATGGAAGAAGGAAGACTGACGGAAGAAAAGGCCTTTGAGTGGATGTGTGCGCTCTATCTGAAGCTGAACGAGCCGAAGATGCGTACGGTGCAGAGCCTGTGCGTGGGCGGCGTTACCACAGAGGGCGAAAACGGAGCCAACGAGCTGACAAAGCTTTGCCTGGAGGTCATGACATTTCTGGCAATGCCTTATCCGAACATGTCTGCTCGTCTGAATCCGGAGAAAACACCGAAGTGGCTTTATGAAGAGGTTATTCGTACAGTGAAGGCAGGCTGCGGCCAGCCTCTGGTGCTGAACGACAGTGTCTGGATTCCGAACCTGATGAGTGTAGGCGTTCCCCTTGAGGCGGCACGGAATTATTATAACATGGGCTGTACAGAAATCATGATCGAAGGAAAAGACGCAAACTGGGTGACAGGAGGTATGCTGAGCTTCCCGGAGATTCTGGCAGATCAGGTGCATGCGGCGGCAGCAAGCGGCAAAACGTATGCAGATTTTGACGAATTCCTGGAGGAATATCTGACAGAGCTCCGTCAGGAAGTAGATAACAGCGGAAAGGCTGGCGCAGACTTCCTGAAAGTAGAACGGCAGGGAAGTCAGGATCCCTTTGCGTCTGCGTTAGTCGAAGGCTGCCTGGAAAAAGGACTGGATTATTTCCAGGGCGGAACCCTGATGGGAAGCCCCATCGCCATCATGGGCCAGGGACTGGGAACGGCTACAGACTCTCTCTCTGTTATCAAAAAATTCGTATTTGAAAAGCAGGATCTGACCCTTGCGCAGCTTGCGGAGGCCATGGACGCGGATTTTGAAGGCTATGAGCTTCTCAGAAAGAAGCTGGAGAAAGCGCCGACCTTCGGAAATGACGATGATTATGTGGATGATATTGCGACGAAGATCTTTAATACCTACTCCGCTCAGGTGCGGAAGCAGAATGAGATTTATAAGCTGGATAACGCCCGTTTTGTAAACAATGTGTTCAGCTACAATCTGCATATCGAGCTTGGTGAACTGACGCCTGCCACACCCAACGGAAGAAAGAAAGGAGAGGCGCTCAGCGATTGCGCGGGACCGAGCCAGGGCAGAGACAGCAATGGACCGACCGCGTTGCTGAATTCGATTTTCAAACTGAGTACAGACGATATTACAGGAGCATTTGCGTTAAATGTGAAGATAAGCCCGTCTCTGGTAAAGGATCAGGAGGGAACGGCTGCGGTGGTTCGGCTTCTGGAAACTTATATCAGAGAAAAAGGAGCAGAAGTACAGTTCAATTATGTAGATGCTACAGCCCTGCAGGAAGCCCAGAAGGAACCGGCAAAACATCGGGATTTGGTAGTACGGATTGCTGGCTACTGTGAATATTTTGTAAATCTGGATTACAAACTGCAGAACGAGATTATTGAGCGGACTCTTCAGGAAGCAATGTAACCGATAGAAACCTTCACTACCTGACAGCAGGCGTACAGAGTTCTGTACGCCTGCTGTTGTTTTTAGAATAAAGGAGGAACCCAGATGGGAAGTCAATTGATTTTAGCTTATGATATTGGAACAAGCAGTGTAAAGACGTCTCTGGTAACGGAAACCGGAGAAGTTTACGCATCGGCGAAATGCGATTATGATACGCATCATCCGGAACCGGGAATTTCCGAACAGAACCCGGAGGACTGGTGGAAATGTGCCTGCAAAACTACAAAGGCTTTGCTGGAACAGAAGCCGGACGCGGGAAAACGGATAGCGGCTATCGGTGTCAGCGGCCATATGCTGGGATGTGTCCCGGTCGATGAGAAGTGCAAGGCGCTCCATGCAGCCCTGATTCATTCGGATTCCAGGGCCGGCGCACAGTTTGAAGCGATAAAAGCAGGGATAGGAAAAGAGGAGCTTTACCGAATTTCGGGAAACGTACTGGACAGCCGCTCTTCTCTCTGCAAGATGCTGTGGTTTAAGGAAGAAAGGCCGGAGATCTATCGTAAGACAGCAAAATTCCTGCAGTCCAAGGACTTTCTGACGGCACGGCTTACCGGCAACATCGATACGACGGATTATTCAGACGCAAGCCATGGAGAGCTGATGAATATTCACAAAAAAGCGTATGACGCCGCGGTATATCGGGAGCTGGGGCTTGAGATGGAGAAGCTTCCGGAGCTTCATGCAGGAATGGAAATCGTGGGACATGTTACAGAAGAAGCGGCAAAGGAACTGGGGATTCCTTCCGGCATTCCGGTAATCGCGGGAGGCGGAGACGGAGCCTGTGCGGATATCGGGGCCGGAAATGTAAATACGGGAGACATTTATTGCTCCCTGGGTACGACCGCCTGGCTGTCGCAGTGTATAGAGCAGCCGTATCTGGATCCGGAACAGCGTATTTTTAATATCATGTCCCTGGATGGAATCCACAGCTCTCTGTTTGGAACCATGCAATCAGCGGGAGGAGCCCTGAAGTGGGTGATGAACGTACTTGGAACGCAGGACCTGGACGAATTTAACGCGCTGGCCGGAAAAATAGCGCCGGGAAGCGACGGCCTTATTTTTGTCCCCTATCTGGATGGAGAACGCTCCCCCATCTTTGACGCCAAAGCAAGAGGAATGTTTTTCGGACTGTCCATGTCGCACACAAGGGCGCATTTTATGCGGGCGACCTTTGAGGGCGTCGCGTATGCGCTGAACAGCATTTTAAAAGTGTTTGAAGCGCAGGGAAAGAGCGGACAGATCCGGATTATCGGAGGCGGGGCAAATTCTGCGCTGTGGAAGCAGATCCTGGCAGATGTGTGGAAGACGCCGGTGGCGGCTTTACAGGCCTCAGCCAATGATTCGACGTCTCTTGGCGTGGCGGCCGCGGCGGGAACGGCAGTCGGCATGTTCCGGGATCTGCGGGAAGCAACAGACTACATAAAGGTGAAAAATGTGACGGAACCATCGGATCATCAGAGCGCGTACGATAAATACTTTTCTGTTTATCAGAAGCTCTATGAGGATACGAAAGAGGAAATGCATGCGATAGGCTGATAGGCAGAAAGGATCGCGTATGGCACAGAATATGACAAAAGGAAATCCTACCAAGCTTCTTGTGGAATTTATGATACCTGTTTTAATCGGAAACCTGTTTCAGAATTTATACGGGATTGTGGATTCGATGGTGGTAGGAAGATATCTGGGTGTGGATGCCCTTGCTGCAGTAGGAAGCGTGGGAATTGTCACATTTGGCGTACAGGGACTGGCTATCGGAATGACCAGCGGCTTTGGAATTATCTTTTCTCAATGCTATGGAGGCCAGAAGGAGAGTGAGCTGAGACATCATATCGCGGTTGCGGCATACGTGTCAGTTATGTTTTCTGTGTTGATGACAGGAATTCTCCTGGGATATCTGCCGCTTTTGCTGGAGCTTATGAATATCCCGCAGGAAATCTATGGCGAGACAGAGCTGTATACCCGTATTTTTTTCTGGGGCTTTGGAGCCTGTGTGGCATATAACTTTTTTTCAGCAGCAGCCCGGGCCGTGGGGGACAGCCGTACACCCTTATATTTTCTCATATTCTCATCTGTGCTGAACGTGATTCTGGATATTGTATTGATTCGGGATTTCGGGATGGGAGTAGATGGAGCGGCGGTTGCAACGGTTGCTTCCCAGCTGCTCTCCGGAATTCTGTGCGGAATCTATGTGTTTGCGCGGTATTCCATGCTGCGGGTTCGGAAGGGCGAGTGGGCGTTTCGTGTGAAAAGTGCAGGGAGCCTTTTGAAAATGGGAATTCCGATGGCGCTGCAGTTTTTTATCACAGCTCTGGGCGGAATGATTCTTCAATCCACCCTGAACAGGCTTGGGGCGGCAGCGATAGCGGCATACGCGGCGGCGCAGAGAGTCGGACAGGTGATTCAACAGCCGGGAGTTGCGATCGGAACAGCCCTTGCCACCTATGTGGGGCAGAACACAGGAGCGGGAGAGATAGAAAGAATACGGCAGGGCGTCCGGAAAGCGATCACGATGACCATCCTGATTTTTGGCGTTTTGATGATTGTGTGTTTCTTTGCCGGAGAGTATACAGGCTTATTGTTTTTATCGGAACCGAATCGCGATGTGCAGATGTATTTGAACATGTATTTTCATATAGCGACTTTGTTTTTTATTCCGCTGGGACTTATCTTTGTATACAGAAATGCGCTGCAGGGATTGGGAGACGGTGTGTTTCCCATGCTTGGGGGCGTCTTTGAATTGCTGGGACGGCTGCTGGTGGTCGGGACGATTGGAACGAAGCTTGGATTCTTTGGAATCTGCTTCGGAGATCCGGCGGCCTGGACGATAGCCCTGGTTCCATTGATACCGGTATATTACTACAGATTAACAAAATTGCAGAAAAAAATCGGAGGAGAAGTGGAATGGCAGAGATAAAAGATAGAAATACCATGGGAAATGTTGTTCGGTTTACCAGAGAATATTTTGATTCAATTTTTGTAGAAGAACGTCTGGTAGGGGCAAAAAGGGCGTCCTTGAAAATGGAACTTTTTGGAGAAGAATTTGATTCGCCGATTATGACGCCGGCATTTTCTCATTTAAAAACATTTGCCAGCGAACGTGAAAACGCGCTTTGCGAATATTCCAGGGCAGCTGCGGAAATGAACCAGGTTAACTGGGTGGGCATGATGACCAACGACGAATTTGATCAGGCTCTTAAGACAGGCGCAAGAACCATACGGATTATCAAACCCTATGCAGATAAAGATGAAATCTACAACCGAATGGAATTTGCGGAAAAAAACGGAGCATTTGCGGTAGGTATCGATATTGACCATGTGTTTGGCGAAACAGGAGATTATGATTGCTGCTTTGGAAACTGGATGACGTATCAGACGGAAGAAGATCTGCAGAACTATGTGAAGGCGACGGGGCTTCCTTTTGTAGTGAAAGGCATTTTGAGCGTACAGGACGCGCTTGCGTGCCAGAGAGCGGGAGTAGCCGGTATTGTGGTCAGTCATCACCATGCGCGTATGCCTTTTGCGATTCCTCCGATGATGATTCTTCCGGAGATTGTAGAGGCTCTTGGAAAAGAAAGAAAAATGAAGATTTTTGTGGATTGTAGTATCGATAGCGGTGTAGATGCATTCAAAGCACTTGCTTTAGGGGCAGACGCAGTATCTGCAGGCCGGATTCTGATGCCGGGACTGGTAAAAGAGGGATGCGAGGGCGTAAAAGCATGCCTTGCAAAAATGAATGGCGAGCTTGCGGAAATGATGAATTATACGGGATGCGGTTCGCTGGATAAAATGGACGCGACGGTGCTGCGTTTTAAAGATGGAAGAAGAGTGGTGTAAGGATATCTTTGTGTGCAGACTTCAGAAAGAATGAAAGAAGCTAGCAGGAAAGATTGATAAATGGGAGTGAAGATATGGAAAAATCAAAGGTGTATTTTACAGATTTCCGGGCACGTCTCGGAGAAGGACTTCCGACGAAGCTGAAACGGTTGATGAAAAAAGCCGGCTTTGCCTCTATGGACATGGAAGGAAAATTCGTAGCCATCAAGATACATTTTGGCGAGCTGGGAAATATCAGCTATCTGCGGCCTAATTACGCCAAGGCTGTGGTAGACATGGTAAAGGAGGCGGGCGGAATCCCCTTCCTGACCGACTGCAATACCCTGTATCCGGGCAGCCGTAAGAACGCCATCGAGCATATGTACTGCGCCTGGGAAAACGGATTTACGCCCATGACGGTAGGCTGTCCGGTGATCATCGGAGACGGTCTTAAGGGAACCGACGACATCGCGGTTCCGGTCAAGGGCGGTACCTACATCAAAGAAGCAAAAATCGGCCGCGCCATTATGGACGCGGACATATTCATCAGCCTGACACATTTTAAGGGCCATGAGACCGTCGGTTTCGGCGGTACCATCAAAAACATCGGCATGGGCTGCGGCTCCCGGGCCGGCAAGAAGGATCAGCACTCCAATGGAAAACCGACCATCGACCCGGAGGTCTGTCGCGGCTGCAAGCGTTGTATGCGGGAATGCGCGAACCAGGGACTGGAGTTTGATGAAACCACGAAAAAGATGCAGGTAAACGCGGAAAACTGTTTGGGCTGCGGACGGTGTCTGGGCGCCTGCAATTTCGACGCCATCCGCTTCGTCACTGACGCGGCTACGAAGGAGCTGAACTGCCGTATGGCAGAATACGCCAAAGCTGTGGTAGACGGCCGTCCCAACTTCCACATTTCCCTGATCGTGGATGTGTCCCCCTACTGTGACTGCCATGGGGAAAATGACGCGCCGATACTGCCTAACGTGGGAATGCTGGCTTCTTTCGATCCGCTGGCCCTTGACCAGGCCTGCGCGGATCTGTGCTTAAAGCAGCAGCCTCTTCCCAACAGCGTACTTTCCGACAACATGAAGAAAGCAGACTTCTGCGATCGTCACGATCATTTCGAAAATACGACGGTAGATTCCGAGTACAAAAGCTGCCTGGAGCATGGTGAAGAAATTGGCCTGGGAAGCAGGGAATACGAGCTGATAGAGATGTAGGCAATACAAAAAAATCCTCTTGTCCGAGATATAAAATTCCAGGACAAGAGGATTCCTATTTATTTGTTTTTCAGAAAGAGCGTAACTTCAAACTGGTTATAGTCACCGCGATAACGGGCAATAGAAAACTCGATAGGAGCTCCAACGCTATTGCAGCCGACAGATTCAAAATATTGTATAGGCTTTCCGCGTTTGATTCCCATGAGCTTTTCGTCATTTGCATTGGCTTCCACAGCTTCGACAAGACGTTTGATAAAATAGATTTCCGTGTCTGTCGAGGAAGAAAGAAGCTGGTACAGAGGAGTCTGTTTTAGATCCTGCGTCAACAGAAAGGAGCATTTGTCATAGGGAAGAAAGGTTTCTACCAGTACGATGGGGCGCTTATCGGCAAAGCGTTTACGGTAGAGGTAAATGACAGGATCGCCTTCCGTCAGATTTAATTTTTCAGCAACTTTATTATCAGCAGTCCGTCGGGATAATTCTAAAATTTCTGTAGAAGGGATAGAACCGGAGCGGCGTATCTGTTCATCAAAGCTTTCAAGCTTTTGGATAAAATCCTGATTGATAGGCTTAATGGCAACAAAAGTACCCTTGCTTTTTACGCGGTACAGGTGCCCTTCCTGCACAAGCTCTGTGATGGCCTGCCGGACAGTGGTACGGCTGATATGGAAAAAGGAGCAAATTTCAGATTCTGTGGGAATTATGCTTCCTCCGGGATAATTTCCGTTTTTTATTTCGGACAGAATCAGTTCCTTTAACTGATAATAAAGAGGAATAGGTATATCTTTCTGGATACGGTTCGATTCTAAAATCATGGCAACTCCTAAAAATGAGACGGTAATATAACGTTGAATTTTCATTATCATAACATATTTTTTCATGATTTTCTACTTATTTGAAAAACAGTAAAATTTAAATAAGCAAAATAATAACATAAAGGAGAAAAAATGGCAGCTACAGAGAAAAAATATCAGCTTGGCACAACAGAAAATCAGGAATTCCTGCGGGAAGTAAGAAATGGACTGTTAAATTTCGGACATCTGTTCCCGTCAACGGGAGGAAGCTCTTATTATCTTGGAGACGATGGAACTCCCTGGGAAGACCGGAACCGCGAGACCTGGATCACAAGCCGTATGGCACATGTTTACAGCATTGGTTCCATATTGGGACATGAGGGAAGCGAGGCGCTGGCAGACGCGGCTCTTAAAGGGCTTCGCGGTGAGCTTCACGATGACAGGAATGGCGGCTGGTATGCTGGCCTTACAAGAGAAAATAAGATCGTCCCCACGAAGCAGTGCTACGCTCATGCATTTGTAATTCTGGCAGCTGCCTCTGGAGTATTGGCGGGAAGAGATGGAGCGGAGGGGCTTTTGAAGGAGGCTTTGGCACTTTATGATTTGAGATTCTGGAATGAAGAAGAAGGACTTTCCTGTGACACCTGGAATACCGAGTTTACAAAGCTTGATCCATACCGTGGATTGAATGCGAATATGCATACAGTTGAGGCTTTTCTGGCAGTTGCAGATGTAACAGAAGATGAGAACTATCGTATTCGTGCCGGCAGGATTATCGACCATGTCCTTGTGTGGGCGAAAGACAATCATTGGCGTATTCCTGAGCATTTTTCCAGCGACTGGGTACCGGATCTGGAATGCAATAAAGAGCGTCCGGACGATCCGTTTAAGCCATATGGTGCAACTCCGGGACATGGAATTGAGTGGGCAAGACTGATTACCCAGTGGGCGCTTTCTACTTATAAAGGAGATAAGAATGGTGCAGCGCCATATAGGGAAGCGGCAGAAAATCTGTATAACAGAGCGGTGGAAGACGCCTGGAATACAGACGGCGCGCCGGGAATCGTCTATACTACAGACTGGAATGGAAAACCACTGGTACACGACAGAATGCACTGGACACTTGCAGAGGCGATTAATACATCTGCAGTACTTTACCATGTGACTGAAAATGAGAAATATGCTGCGGATTATGCGGAGTTTATGAAATATCTGGATGAAAAAGTACTGGATCATGTACATGGTTCCTGGTTTCACCAGTTAGATAGAGAGAATCATCTTCTGGAAACCGTGTGGCCAGGTAAATCAGACATCTATCATGCCCTGCAGGCAACTTTGATTCCGTATTATGCCCCAGGTTTATCTATTGCAGTGGCAGTGAAGAAGTCTTTGTAACTTCAACTGTTCAATACCCGGTATATGCTGATCTCCACAATCTGTCATTTGACAAGGCATGGCAATGCGATTATAATGAAATCACTATTGTGAGGATAAGGGAAAGAGAAACACAACATGTGATAATGGAGGATAAAGCGATGAAGAAAAGATACACAGGAGTACTGGCTGCGCTGGCAGCGGGCGTCCTGATTTTCAGTACGGGGCTTACCGGAGAGGCGGCCCGGATCGGAACGATTACCACGGACGGCTCCCGGGTGCGGGCTACGGCGGACGCAGAGGGACAGAAGGTTTGCTCCCTGCCGATCGATACCATGGTAGACATTACCGATGAGACCCAGAGCGGCGGCAAGACCTGGTATCAGATCAGCTTTACCCTGGACGGAGCACAGAAGACAGGCTGGATTCGTTCGGATCTGCTGAGCGTGTCGGAGACCGAAGAGCCGGCGGAGGAACAGCCTGCAGAGGAACAGCCTGCGGAGGGCGAAGGCGGCGCGGACGGAAGTGTGTCCACAGGAGCTTATACCATTCAGGAGCCCGCAGAGGCTTACGCGGGCGCGGATTCTCTGGAGCAGACCACCATCCAGGTGGGAGAGCAGAGCTATACCGCATACCAGAGCACGGCCACCGATCAGCTCTATCTGGTCTGGGCGTCCGGTGAGGATGGCAACGCCGGCTGGTACTGGTATGATCCCGCGGAAGAGACCTTCCAGCAGGATCTGGGACAGTTCAGCCAGCAGGGGCTGGTGAATTCCCTGCAGAGCGAGCTGACGACCTTAAAGAATACTTCGGCGAAATCCTTAAAGCAGCGCCTGTATATCATGGTCGGCCTGGGGGTTTTAAGCGCGATTCTTCTAATTCTGACCATTGTGTTTGCGGTGAAGAGCCGGAATGCGGAATATGAGTATGAGGACGAAGACGACGAGAGCTCCGGAGAGCCGGACGAGGAAGAAGAGTTCGAGGAGGACGAGGCGAGAGAGAAGAAACGCGGAGGACTGTTCGGACGCAGAAAGCGCGACGAGGACGAAGACGGGGATGATTTCGACGACTTCGTGGAGGCTGCGAAAAAGAAACGTGCTGAGAAGCCGAAAAAATGGGTGGATGACAGCGACGAGAGCGCTTATGATGACGAGGTATACAACGAGGCGGCTTACGATGAGGAAGAAAAGCCGGACCTGAGCCTGACGGCTAACCTGCCAGAGATCGATCTGAGCGCTTTGGACGAGGCAGAAAAAGAGGCGGAGAAGGCAGCAGAGCCGGAGGATACAGACGAGGATCTGGATATCGAGATTCTGGATCTGGACGATCTGAATCTGTAATTACACAAAAGAAAGGAAGAAGGCGGGGTGCTAAAGCCCCGCCTGACTTTGCAGTTACATAGACAGGCAGAAGGAAGTGATACAACATGTTTGAACAGTATACAGAAAAAGCGGCCCATGTGCTGAAGCAGGCGAAAAAGGTGTCTGCGGAGCTGGGGCAGAATTACGTGGGCACTGAGCATATCCTGATTGCCCTGCTCCGGGAAGGCGGCTGCGCGGCAGCAGAGCTGCTGGCGGAGCGGAAGGTGGAGGAGAGTACAGTGGAGGAGCTGATCCGCCAGCTTATTTCACCGGAGGGCGGCGTGCTCCTTCAGGAGCGGAGTGGTTTTACGCCGAGAGCCGAGAAGGTGCTGGAGGAGGCGCAGCTGGAAGCGGAACGGTTCCATGAGGAAAAGGCCGGAACCGAGCATATTCTCATTGCCATGCTGAAGGATGTGGAATGCGCAGCCAGCCGTCTTTTGAACACCATGGATGTTAATGTGAAGGAGCTTTACTCAGCGCTTCTGGATTCCATGGGCAGAACGGGCCGGATTTACCGGGAAGAAGCAGCCCGGAGCGCGAAAATGCAGGGGCGGGGAACACCGACGCTCATGCAGTACACCCGGGATCTGACCTTCCTGGCATACGAGCATAAGCTGGAGCCCTGTGTGGGGCGGGAGCAGGAGATCCGACGTCTGATTCAGACCCTGAGCCGCAAGACAAAGAATAACCCCTGTCTCATCGGCGAGCCGGGCGTGGGCAAGACAGCCATCGTGGAGGGGCTGGCCCAGCGGATCGTGGAAGGAACCGTACCGGACTCGGTACGTGGAAAACGGCTTATGACCCTGGATCTCTCGGGCATGGTGGCAGGCACCAAGTACCGGGGTGAGTTCGAGGAGCGCATTAAAAATGTCATGGACGAGGTGCGGGGCGCAGGCGATATCCTGCTCTTTATCGACGAGCTGCATACTCTGATCGGCGCAGGTGGCGCCGAGGGCGCCATGGACGCGGCCAATATTCTGAAGCCGGCGTTGTCCAGGGGCGAGCTTCAGATCATCGGAGCCACTACTGTGGAGGAGTACCGGAAGCACATCGAGAAGGATGCGGCCCTGGAGCGCAGATTTCAGCCCATTACCGTGGAGGAACCCACCGAGGAGGAGACCATTGAGATTCTGAAGGGTATCCGGAAGAGCTATGAGAAGCATCATCAGGTGGAGATCACCGACGAAGCCCTGGAGGCGGCTGCAAAGCTGTCCAAGCGTTACATCAGCGACCGGTTTCTGCCGGATAAAGCGATTGATCTGATGGACGAGGCGGCGGCCAGAGTAAGGCTTGGGGATAACCAGACTGTTCACGCGGCTGCGGAGCTGGAGCGGGAAAGCGGCGAGCTGTTGGAAGAACTGGAGGCAGCCATCAGGAACCAGGATTTCGCGCAGGCGGCGAATCTTCGTGCGGAGCGCCAGACCGTCGAAGAGAAGCTTGAGAAAGAGCGCACGAAAGCGAAACGTGCCCGGAGCCGGAAAACACTGATTGTCGGGGAAAATGAGATCGCCCAGATCGTATCCGAATGGACGAAGATCCCGGTCAACAGGCTTACGGAGACCGAGACACAGCGTTTACAGAAACTGGAAAAGATATTACACAAACGTGTCATTGCACAGGAGGAAGCAGTTACGGCAGTCGCAAAGGCAGTACGGCGTGGCCGGGTAGGTTTACAGGATCCGAACCGGCCCATTGGATCATTTTTATTCCTGGGACCCACCGGCGTGGGAAAGACGGAGCTTTCGAAGGCTCTGGCGGAGGTGCTCTTTGGCCGGGAGGAGGCCATGATCCGCGTGGACATGTCCGAATATATGGAGAAGCACAGCGTCTCCAAGCTCATCGGAGCGCCTCCCGGATATGTGGGCCATGACGACGGCGGCCAGCTGTCTGAAAAAGTGCGCAGGAATCCTTACACGGTGATTCTGTTCGACGAGATCGAGAAGGCCCATCCGGATGTGTTCAACATCCTTCTGCAGGTGCTGGACGATGGACGGATTACCGATTCCCAGGGACGGACTGTGGACTTTAAGAACACCGTCATTATCATGACATCCAATGCGGGCGCGGGCTCCATCATTTCCCCGAAACGGCTGGGCTTTGCGGCTAAGGATGATGAGAAGCAGAATTATGAGGCCATGAAGAACAGTGTCATGGAAGAGGTGCGCCGGATGTTTAAGCCGGAGTTCCTGAACCGTATCGACGAGATCATTGTGTTCCATGCCCTGAATAAGGAGCAGATGAAGGAAATCGTGTCGATTCTCTTTAAAGATCTGATTAGACGCTGCAAGAACCAGATGGGCATCGCCCTGAAGGTGCGTGACAGCGTGAAGGGCCATATCGTAGATACGGCCTACGATGTGAAATACGGCGCAAGACCCTTGAAGCGGGCCATACAGACCAAGGTGGAGGATCCGCTGGCCGACGAGATCCTGGATGGAAAAATAAAACAGGGCGACGAGGTCGTGGTGACCATGCGCAAGGGTATGATTGCATTTACGGTACACACATCATAAGTTCTGTGCATTGTGAAGCATATTCCTGTACACTTTGTGTGCAGGAATAAAAATTACTCTGGAAATGCGAATCAGAATCGTATATAATCATGTATATCAAAAAACGGTCACGCAATGGGCGGGCTAAAGAGAAAGATCCATCAGGAGGACAAAAGAAATGGCAGTAGTAAAAGAATTAATCCGCGCAGAGAAAGACGGAAGCATCAGCTTTGGAGATTACGAGCTGGCTTCCAAGACAAAGAAGCAGGATTTTGAATATCAGGGAGATTTGTACAAGGTAAAGACCTTCCGCGAGATTACCAAGCTGGAGCGCAACGACCTGTTTGTATACGAATCCGTACCGGGAACTGCTGTAGAGCATTTTAAAGTAACTGCGGACAGCGTGGAGTTTCAGGTAGAAGGACCGGAGGACGCGCAGATTACTCTGGGCTTAGAGGATGATACCGAGTACCTGACCGTCGTAGACGGCGTCAGCGCGGGAGCTATTACTACAGGCCTGGGCGGCAAGCTGGTTTTAAGCGTAGAGCTGGGCGGCAAGGACGCTGTTGAGGTAAAGATTAAGAAGGCGTAAGAGCATGATTCAGGAGTGAACATGGCAAAAGGAAAGACCTCTACGGTGTATTTCTGTCAGAGCTGTGGGTATGAATCCCCCAAGTGGATGGGGCAGTGCCCCGGCTGTCGGGAATGGAACACCTTTGTAGAAGAAACGGTAGAAAAGAAAAGTACCGCGAAGGTACACGAAAGAAGGGCAGCCGGTGGTCCGGTCTGCCTTTCTTCGATTGAGACAAAGGAAGAAGACCGGGTGACCACCCGGATGCAGGAGCTGGATCGGGTTCTGGGCGGCGGCATCGTGCCGGGCTCCCTGGTGCTGGTGGGCGGCGATCCCGGTATCGGAAAGTCTACCCTGCTTTTGCAGGTCTGCCAGAAGCTGGCGGACGACGGGCATGAGGTGTTATACATTTCCGGTGAGGAGTCCTTAAAGCAGATTAAGCTGCGGGCTGAGCGCATCGGGCAGTTTTCCGATAAGCTTCGGCTGTTCTGTGAGACGAATCTGGAGCTGATCGGAGATACGATCCGAAATAATAAGCCGGAGGTCGTGATCATCGACTCCATTCAGACCATGTACAATGAGGACGTAAGCTCCGCCCCGGGCAGCGTGTCCCAGGTCCGGGAGTCCACATCGGTGCTGATGCAGCTGGCCAAGGGACTGGGAATCTCAATCTTCATCGTAGGCCACGTGACCAAGGAAGGTACGGTGGCGGGTCCCCGCGTGCTGGAGCATATGGTAGATACGGTGCTGTATTTTGAGGGAGACCGGCACGCTTCTTATCGAATTTTGCGGGCCGTGAAGAATCGGTTTGGTTCGACCAACGAGATTGGTGTGTTTGAAATGCGGGAGAGCGGGCTGGCAGAGGTTGAGAATCCTTCCCAGTTTATGCTGAACGGCCGACCGGAGGAAGCCTCCGGCTCCATCGTGGCCTGTTCCATGGAGGGTACCAGACCCATCCTGCTGGAGATTCAGGCTCTGGTGGCCCGAAGCCAGCTGGCCATGCCTCGGCGTACCGCAGCGGGTATGGATTATAACCGGGTGAATCTGTTGCTGGCGGTGCTGGAGAAACGGCTGAATCTGCATCTTTCCGGCAGCGACGTCTACGTGAATATCGCAGGCGGGATCCGAATCAACGAACCGGCCATCGATTTGGGCGTGGTGCTGGCTATCGTGTCCAGCAGCCGGGATCAGGCCATTGACGAAAAGGTGCTCGCCTTTGGCGAGGTGGGCCTGAGCGGAGAGGTCCGCGCTGTCAGCCAGGCTGCCCAGCGGGTCCAGGAGGCGAAGAAGCTTGGCTTCACCACAGTGATTCTTCCGGAGGTCTGCCGGGAGCAGATCGGCGATGTGAAGGGTGTCCGTCTCATTGGCGTCCGCAGCGTCGGGGACGCGGTAAGGGCGATTTCGTAAAAATAAGGATAGAAAAAAGCCTGTCGGATATGGAATCCGGCAGGTTTTCTATCCTGTAGAGCAGATAACGGGAATCGAACCCGCCTCCCCAGCTTGGGAAGCTGGTGTTCTACCGATGAACTATATCTGCGGAAAGCAGGTATTAAGCAGAAAGCTTTGCACCTGTTATTTTTAGTTAAATTACGGCAAGTCTGCCTTTGGGGACGGGGATTTCCCGGCCTAATTCTCTGGCTGTAGCAAGCCAATCGGCGATAATCTTTTCGACATTTTCCAGGGCCTTGGCTGGTGTGTCGCCATCAGCCATGCATCCGGGAAGCTCGGGGACATCTACAAGCCATTTTTGGTCATCCTCAGACCAGAAAATAATGCGTTCATATTTTGGCATTTTCACACCTCCAAATGATACTTTAAAATCAGGTTACGAATTTGTTTGACCTGATAGGGCTTGGCTTTGCTGCCGTCAGGTTGAAGGTTTATGATTTCATCTATGCCATTTTTCCAGTAAATAAAATGGTCTCCTCTGATTCTGCATTGAAAACCAAATGCAGTAAGTACTTTCTGCAGGTCCGAAAATCGGATATTCCGGTCCTGTGTTCCGCTTAAAGTAGCCTGCATTAGCTTTGCTAATGTTGCCACGTTAGCGGTATCCCCTTTCTTTATGATATGTCTATACTACCACTTTCATACCCAAAATGCAAATAGTATTCTCCTGAAAACCAAGAAAAGCCGCCCGGATACCGGGCGGCTTTTCTTTTTCTTATGAGGGGGGAGATAGTGATGTCTTAATCAACTATCTGACGTTTATTATACGCAGGAAATGTGTTCAAAGTATGTCCAGATTCTAAAAGAATGATAAAAAAAGGACGGATTTCCTTAACGAATACTTAAGAGAAACGAAAATCACTGTAAGGATTGGAAAAGGAAGGGAGAATATGATATAATGTCGCCAGACATGATATCCTGCTCTATAGGAAACACCATGTTACAGGAAAGCACGAAAGTCATGCTTCCTATAGAGCAAAAACCCCTCCGGGGGATGCACACTCTTTTTTGCCGGATGGCTTACAGAGCGGGACGGCGGGTGAAAGAGAAGAAAAACCGGCGGTATGGCCGGGCAGGAGGTATGGAGATGGCAGAAATGCGGACACTGGAAAATGCATATCTGGTAGTAGAGGTGAGCGACGCAGGCGCGGAGCTTTCCAGAGTATATGATAAGAAGAAAGAGCGTGAAGTGCTGTGGAACGCAGACCCCAAATACTGGGGACGTCATTCCCCAATTCTGTTTCCTTTTGTAGGTAAACTGAACGGCGGCGTCTATCATTATGAAGGAACAGAGTACTCCATGAGCGCCCATGGCTTCGCCCGGGACAGCGAGTTTGAGTGCGTGGAGTTAAGCTCGGAGGCCGTGACGCATCGTCTGGTATCCACAGAAATCACAAAGAAGAATTACCCGTTCAACTTCGAGCTTCTGGTCACCCACAGACTTACAGAAAATCATATCAGCGTAGAGTGGACGGTCAAAAATACCGATACCAAGACCCTGTATTACTCTATCGGCGGCCATCCGGCCTTCAACGTGGATTCCGTCATGGGCTGCCGTCTGGTATTCGATGGCTTGGACAAATTGTCCTGTACCGGCATCGACCTGCCCACCGGAACCGCGGATGCGGAGCATCCGGTGATGTTGACGCTGACAGACCACGTATACACGGTGGGTGAGCACACCTTCGACGCCGACACCATGGTTTTCGATGAGGGCCAGGTCAAGAAGGTCACGCTGGAAGAAGCAGACGGAACCGGGCGCGTTACGCTCATTTGCCCGGACGCGCAGCACGTAGGCATCTGGTCTCCGGTACAAAAGAACGCTCCGTTCATCTGCCTGGAGCCCTGGCTGGGCCGTTGCGATAACAAGGGCTTTACCGGCGAGCTGAAGGATAAATACGGCGAGCAGAGCCTGGAGGCCGGGAAGAGCTTCCGGACCGCTTACGAGATCGTGGTTGAAAAATAACGCATCTATTAGAATTGAGATTATTATCAGAACCATAAAATATAGAAGTTAAAAATAAAATCATTGGCATAAATGATTTTGAATGGTTTTAGCATGAGGAGGCAGTAGCATGAGAGCAGCACGCGAATTACTGAAAGATCTGAAATATGAAGTCGTAAGCGGCAGCATCGACGTCAACGTCAGCGAGCTTGTATATAATACCAGAAAAGTAAAGAAGGAGTGCATGTTCGTCTGCATCAAGGGCGCTACCTTCGATAGCCACGACGTGGCAGGCGAGGCGGCGAAGAACGGCGCGGTAGTCATCGTGGCCGAGCGCCCTGTGGACGTACCGGCGGGCACGACTGTCGTACTGGTGGAAGATACCCGCTACGCCCTGGCCCTGATATCCGCAGCTTACTTCCAGTATCCGGCGAAGAAGCTGAAGGTCATCGGCATTACCGGAACCAAGGGCAAGACCACCACTACCTTCATGATCCGATCCATCCTGGAGCATGCTGGTATCCCCACCGGCCTTATCGGCACCATCGAAGTTATCATCGGCGACAGGCACATCCCGGCCCACAACACCACGCCGGAGTCCTACGAGGTGCAGGAATACTTCGCCCAGATGGTGGAGGCGGGCTGCAAGGTGGTCGTCATGGAGGTATCCTCCCAGGGCCTGAAGCTCCACCGCACCGCGGGCATCCAGTTTGATATCGGCATTTTCACGAATCTGGCACCTGATCACATCGGGGAAAATGAGCACGCCAGCTTCGAGGAATACATGGAGTGCAAGAGCCGCCTGTTCCGCCAGTGCGATTTAGGTCTGGTCAATGTGGACGACGCGCACTGCGACGATATCCTGCAGGGCCATACCTGTAAGGTGGAGACCTACGGCTTTTCCGAGAAAGCGGATCTCCGGGCGTCCGATCTGAAACTGGTGAATCGTCCGGGCTTCCTGGGCGTAGACTATCACGTATCCGGCCTCATGGATTTCGATGTGGAAATCGATATGCCGGGCCGCTTCAGTGTATATAATTCTCTGGTGGCTATCGCGGTCTGCCGTCATTTTGACATTCCGAAGGAGGATATGCTGGCAGCCCTGGAGGTGGTACAGACCAAGGGCCGTATCGAGAAGGTGAAGGTCTCCGACGACTTCACCCTGATGATCGACTATGCCCACAATGCCATGAGCCTGGAAAGTCTGCTGACTACCTTAAAGGAATACAACCCGAAGCGTCTGGTCTGCCTGTTTGGCTGCGGCGGCAACCGCTCCAAGCTGCGCCGCTATGAGATGGGTGAGGTGTCCGGCAATTTGGCGGATCTGACCGTTATCACCTCCGATAACCCCCGCTTCGAGGAACCCCAGGCCATCATCGACGACATCAAGATCGGCATCGGTAAAACCAGTGGAAAATACGTGGAAATCATCGACCGGAAAGAAGCCATCCGCTACGTCATCGAGCATGGCCAGCCCGGCGACGTCATTGTCCTGGCCGGAAAGGGTCACGAAGACTATCAGGAAATCTGCGGCGTCAAGCATCCCATGGATGAGCGGGTGCTGATTGCGGAGGTTCTGGAGGAGTTAGGTAGAAAGTGAAATTTGCCAATATCATCGTAGATATCTCCCTGGAAAAGCTGGATCGGACCTTCCAGTACCGGATTCCGGAGGAACTGCAGGACATCTTAAAAGAGGGCATGCAGGTTCGGGTTCCCTTCGGAAATGGGGGTCGGATCCTGACCGGATACGTATTGGAGCTGACCGATAACTGCGAGTGGGATGAGGGGAAGCTGAAGCCCATCCTGGGACTGGCGGAAAAGGGCATTCGGCTGGAGGGGCAGCTCATCGCCCTGGCAGCCTGGATGCGCCGCACTTACGGCTCCACTATGAACCAGGCTCTGAAAACGGTGCTTCCGGTAAAAAAGAGTGTACAGGAAAAAATTTCCAGGGAAGTACGGCTGGCGGTTCCCAGGGAAGAAGCCGAAGCCGTACTGGCAGAAATGGAACGAAAGCACCAGACCGCCCGGGTCCGCATCTTAAAAGCTCTGCTGGAGCAGGCCAGCTTGGACTACGCGGAAGCCCAGAAGGCTCTTGGCCTGACCGCCGCCACAGCCCGGAAGCTGACAGAACTCGGTCTCATCCGTATTGAATCCGACACCATTTTCCGAAATCCGATTCGACCGTCAGAGGTACAGGCCCATCCCTTCGCCCTCTACCCGGCTCAGCAGGCTATTGTGGACGATGTGGCGGCGCGCGCGGCAGCAGGAGATCTGCGGCCTTCCCTGATTCACGGCGTTACCGGCAGCGGAAAAACCGAGGTCTATATGGAACTGATTGCGTCGGTGCTGGAGCAGGGAAAAGAAGCCATCGTGCTGATTCCCGAGATTGCTCTGACCTTTCAGACGGTGCTGCGGTTTTACCGGCGTTTTGGCGATCAGGTGTCGATTATCCATTCGAAGCTGTCCGCCGGGGAGCGCTACGACCAGTTTGAGCGGGCCAGACGGGGCGGGGTGAAAGTCATGATAGGCCCTCGTTCCGCCTTATTTACGCCATTTTCCCATCTGGGCGTTATCGTCATAGATGAGGAACATGAGGGTAGCTATAAGAGTGAAAACGCCCCCCGCTATCACGCCAGGGAGGCGGCCGTCGAACGGGCCCGCATGTGCGGGGCCTTCGTGGTGCTGGGTTCGGCCACGCCGTCAGTGGATTCCTACGAGCGGGCCAGAGAAGGCGTCTATCAGCTTTACGAGCTGCCGCTTCGCATTGAGAACCGGGCCATGCCCGAGACCGAGGTGGTGGATCTCCGGGAAGAACTTCGCATGGGAAACCGCTCCGTCTTCAGTGCCCGGTTAAAGGAGCTCATGGAAGAACGCCTGCGAAAGGGTGGGCAGATCATGCTTTTCCTGAACCGGCGGGGCTATGCGGGCTTTGTTTCTTGCAGAGCCTGCGGACATGTGATAAAATGTCCACATTGCGATGTGTCCTTATCTCTGCACCATGGAGGTCGGATGGTCTGCCATTACTGCGGTTATCAGACCCAGGCGCCGAAGAAATGCCCTTCCTGCGGATCGGTCTATATCGGAGCGTTCCGGGCGGGCACCCAGCAGGTGGCGGAAGCGGCCGCGAAGGCATTTCCGGGAGCGAGGATCCTGCGGATGGATTTCGATACCACGAGGCAGAAGGGCGGCCATGAGCGAATTCTGGAAGCATTTTCCAGGAAACAGGCCGATATTCTGGTGGGCACCCAGATGATCGTGAAGGGACACGATTTTCCGGGAGTGACCCTGGTGGGCGTGCTGGCGGCGGATCTGTCCCTCTATGCGGGCGATTATCGGGCGGCGGAGCGCACGTTTCAGCTTCTGGTGCAGGCGGCGGGCCGGGCAGGCCGGGGCGACACGCCCGGAGTGGCGGTGATTCAGACCTACAGTCCCGACCACTACAGCATTGAGACGGCGGCAGCCCAGGATTACCAGGCGTTTTTTGAAAAGGAAATGGCGTTCCGGCGGATGATGAATTATCCTCCGGCGGCCCACCTGATGGCGCTTTACCTCATGTCGGAGGACGAAGAAGCTCTGAACCGGGGTGCGGAGCGGCTGAAGGTGTTAGCGGCAGCGCATACCCGAAAGGAAATCGTCCTCATCGGCCCCTCGGACCCGGGCCTGTCGAAGCTAAAGGACATCTATCGCAAGGTGCTGTATCTGAAATGTACGGAAATAGCATATTTAACAGAATGGAAGGAATGGCTGGAGGCAGAGCTTCCGAAGGAAAAGCTGCTATCCACCTTCAATATACAGTTTGATATGGATCCCGTGAATCCCTTTTAAAGGGAAACTACGATTCACAGTTACTGTGAACGAAGGGAACGGTAACAGAAAGGAAGGAAAAAAATGGCAATCAGAAATATCAGAGAGCTGGGAGACGACATTCTCCGCAAACACTGTCGTGAGGTCAGGGAGGTGACTCCGAAGATTCAGGAGCTTATCGACGACATGTATGACACCATGTATGAAGCCATGGGCGTGGGTCTGGCGGCTCCCCAGGTGGGAATCCTGAAGCGCATCGTGGTCATCGACACCGACGGACATCCCTATACCATGATCAACCCACGGATTCTGGAGACCGCAGGCGAGCAGGATGGCAGCGAGGGCTGCTTGAGCGTCCCGGGCAAGGCCGGCAATGTGAAGCGCCCCAACTACGTAAAGGCGGAAGCCTACGACGAGAATATGGAGCGCTACGAGGTAGAGGCGGAAGGACTGCTGGCCCGGGCTATCTGCCACGAGCTGGATCACCTAGACGGTAAGCTGTATGTGGATCTGGTGGAAGGCGAGCTCTACGATGTAGAGACAGGCGACGACGAGGAGTAAATGCATATGAAAATTATATTTATGGGAACCCCGGATTTTTCTGTGGGCACACTGGAGGCGCTGATCGCGGCGGGACATGAGATTCCCCTGGTGGTGTCCCAGCCGGATAAGCCAAAGGGCAGAGGGCATGAGCTTCAGCCCACCCCGGTGAAAGAGGCGGCCTTAAAGCACGGCCTGACCGTCTACCAGCCGAAGAAGGTGCGGGATCCGGAAGTGATCGAGAAGCTGCGTGAGACCGAGGCCGATGTGATCGTAGTCATCGCGTTTGGCCAGATCATCCCGAAGTCCATTCTGGAAATGAAGCAGTACGGCTGCATCAACGTCCATGCCTCCCTGCTTCCCAAATACCGCGGCGCGGCCCCGATCCAGTGGGCGGTTATCGACGGCGAGAAGGAGAGCGGCGTGACCATCATGCAGATGGACGAGGGGCTGGATACCGGCGACATGCTCCTGAAAGGAAGCCTGGAGCTTGCGGCGGACGAGACCGGCGGAAGCCTTTTTGACCGGTTAAGCGGGCTTGGCGCAAAGCTCTGCGTGGAAGCGCTGGAGAAGATGGAAAAGGGCGAATTAAAGCCCGAGAAACAGGGGGAAAGCCCGACGGAATATGCGCGGATGCTGACCAAGGATATGGGGGATCTTAACTGGACCCAGAGCGCGGTGAAGCTGGAACGGCTGATCCGGGGCCTAAACCCGTGGCCCAGCGCTTATACAAAGCTGGGCGACAAGACCCTGAAAATCTGGTCTGCGCGGGTCTGTGAGAGAGCGGATAAAAATGCCGCCTGTGGGGAGATCATAAGAGTGACGAAGGATACTGTCTGTGTGGCCTGCGGCGAGGGAGCGCTGGAGATAACAGAGCTTCAGCTTCAGGGAAAGAAACGGATGGATACGGCAGCCTTTTTAAGAGGCTATCATTTAGAGCCGGGCACAAAGCTGGGTTAATCCCGTGCCCGTGATGAAAAGGAGTGTTACGTTATGCCTTATGGATACGGCTATGGTTATTATTTTGACCCCACTTATCTATTAGTACTGATTGGCGTGGTGATTTCCCTGTGGGCTTCGGCCAAGGTGAAGACCACCTATTCCAAATACAGTCGGGTGCGCAGTATGTCCGGCCTCACCGGAGCCCAGGTGGCGGATCAGATTCTGCGGGCCAACGGCATCTACGATGTGCGCATCGAGCATGTCAGCGGCGAGCTGACTGATCATTACGACCCGAAGAACCGGGTCTTACGTCTGTCGGACGTGGTCTATAATTCCACCTCTGTAGCGGCCCTCGGCGTGGCGGCCCATGAGTGCGGCCATGCGGTGCAGGACGACAAAGACTATTTCCCGCTCCGCTTCCGAAACGCCCTGGTGCCGGTGGCAAACTTCGGAACCCAGGCGGCCTGGCCGATTATCATCATCGGACTGGTTTTCGGAAGCAGCAGCTTTTTAATCAATCTGGGAATCCTGCTGTTCTCCCTGGGCGTATTGTTCCAGCTGGTGACCCTGCCGGTGGAGTTCGACGCGTCCCACCGTGCGATCCAGATTCTGGGAAATACGGGAATCCTGTACGGAGATGAGATTCGGGGAACGAAGAAGGTCTTAAGCGCGGCGGCCATGACCTATGTGGCGGCGGCAGCGGCTTCTATCCTGTCTCTCCTGCGTCTCCTGATACTCTTTGGAGGAAGAAGAAATCGTGACTAAAGGAACAGATATGCGTGAGCTGGCTCTGGGGATTCTGCTGGAGGTATCGGCAGGCGAAGAATACAGCCACATCGCGCTTCGAAACGTACTGGATAAATACCAGTATCTGGAAAAACAGGAGCGTGCCTTTCTGACCCGTCTGGTGGAGGGAACTCTCGAGCGGCGGATCGAGCTGGATTACATCATGGACCAGTTTTCCAGCGTCAAAGTGAAAAAACAGAAGCCGGTCATCCGGGAAATCCTCAGGATGTCGGTCTATCAGCTCAAATACATGGACAGCGTGCCGGATTCCGCGGTCTGCAACGAGGCGGTAAAGCTGGCCCAGAAAAAGGGCTTCCGACAGCTGAAGGGCTTTGTAAACGGTGTGTTACGTAACATCGCCCGGAATCTCGGAGAGGTAAAGCTGCCATCCGAAAAAGAGCCGGTGCGTTACCTGTCCGTGCGCTATTCCATGCCGGAATGGATGGTGAAGGAATGGCTCACGATCTACGGACGGGAGCAGACGGAAACCATGCTGGCAGCCTTCTGTAAAAAAGCGCCATTAACTATCCGGGTAAATCAGAACCGGATCAGTCCGGCAGATCTGAAGGTTCGGCTGGAAGCCCAGAATATCCGCGTCCAGGCAGCGCCCTATATCGACGGCGCGCTGCAGATCGAAGGTTTCGATTATCTGGGCGGCCTGCCGGAATTCCGGGAAGGGCTGTTCCAGGTCCAGGATGTGAGCTCCATGCTGGCCGTGGAGATCGCAGGCGTGAAAGCGGGCGACTACTGCATCGACGTGTGCGCGGCTCCCGGCGGCAAGAGCCTGTATCTGGCGGAGAAGACAGGAGAGACGGGCAGTGTGGACGCGCGGGATCTGACGGAATATAAGGCAGACCTGATTCGGGATAATGCGGAGCGTCTGGGTGTAACGAACGTAACGGTGTCCGTGAAGGACGCCTGCGTATATGAGGAAGCGTCAAAAGAAAAAGCCGATGTATTACTGGCTGATTTACCCTGCTCTGGCCTCGGCGTTCTCTCCAAAAAGACAGACATCAAGTACCGCATGAGTAAGGAACAGCAGCAGGAATTACAGGAGCTGCAGCGAAAGATTTTGAGTACCGTGGAAGCCTACGTGAAGCCGGGAGGAACTCTTGTATACAGTACCTGCACCATCAACCAGGGGGAAAATGAGGAAAATGTGCGCTGGTTCCTGTCCCATTTCCCATATGAAGCGGTGTCCTTGGACGACTGTCTGCCAGAGGAGCTTCAGGGCAAAACCACGAAGCAGGGCTATTTACAGCTGCTTCCGGGCGTACATTCCTGCGACGGCTTTTTCATTGCGAAATTCAGAAAGAATAACGGAAAATAGATATGGAACAGACGGATATCAAATCCCTGACCCTGGAAGAACTGAAAACAGAGCTTCAGAATCATGGGGAAAAGGCTTTCCGGGCAGGTCAGATCTACAACTGGATGCACGGAAAGCTGGCTTCCGGCTTTGACGAGATGAGTAATCTCTCCAGAAACTTACGGGAGCTTCTGAAAAATGAATACGAATATACGAATCTGGAAATTGTAGAGGTACAGCGGTCGAAGCTGGATGGAACCTGCAAGTATCTGTTCCGTCTCTCCGACGGCAATGTGATCGAGAGCGTCCTGATGCGCTATCATCACGGCAATTCTGTCTGCATCTCTTCTCAGGTGGGCTGTCGTATGGGCTGTCGTTTCTGCGCCTCCACCATTGGCGGCGTGGTGCGATCCTTAAAGCCCTCGGAGATGCTGGACCAGATTTACCGGATTCAGAAGGACAGCGGCGAGCGCGTCTCCAACGTGGTGGTCATGGGAACCGGCGAACCGCTGGATAATTACGACAATCTCTTACGTTTTATCCGGCTTCTGACCGACGAGAATGGCCTGAACATCAGTCAGCGAAACCTGACTGTATCCACCTGCGGCATCGTGCCGCGGATCCGGCAGCTGGCCGATGAGAAGCTGGCCATTACCCTGGCCCTGTCCCTCCATGCGGTGACCCAGGAGAAGCGGGCGGAGCTGATGCCCATCGCTAATAAATATGCTCTGCCGGAGGTGCTGGACGCCTGCGCCTACTATCATCAGAAGACGGGACGGCGGATGACCTTCGAGTACAGCCTGGTGGGCGGCGTCAACGATCACCCGGAGGACGCGAAAAGACTTGCGGCCCTGGCCAAACCCATTCACAGCCATGTGAATCTGATTCCGGTAAACCCGGTGACCGAGCGGAGCTTTGTGCAGCCGAAAAAAGAGGTCATCGGCAATTTCAAAAAGGAACTTGAAAAATACGGGATAAATGTTACTATTAGAAGAGAAATGGGCCGCGATATCGACGGCGCCTGCGGACAGCTGCGCAGACGCTATCTGAAAAGCGGGGAACCCAGAGAGGAGGAATCAGATGCTGAAAGCCTGGGGCATGAAGGATATCGGTAAGTGCCGCGCGATCAATCAGGACTATATTTATGTATCGGAAGAGCCTGTGGGTAATCTCCCGAACCTGTTTCTGGTGGCGGATGGCATGGGCGGCCACAAAGCAGGCGATCTGGCCTCTGAATATACGGTTGCGAAGGTAGAGGAAGCCGTCTCCAAGAGTATGCAGACGAACCCCTATCAGATTCTGAAGGGCGCGTTCCAGTACGGGAACCAGAAGCTGCTGGAGAAAGCCAGAGAATCGACCAGCTATACGGGCATGGGCACTACACTGGTGGCGGCCACGGTGAATAAGGGCATGGTCTACGTGGTCAATGTGGGAGACAGCCGCCTGTATAAGATCGGCGATCGGATCGAACAGATCACAGAGGATCATTCCCTGGTGGAGGAAATGGTCCGCATGGGAGAGATTTCAGAGGAACAGGCACGAAATCATCCCGACAAAAATATTATTACGAAAGCAATCGGCGTGTCGGATACGGTGGAACCGGATTACTTCGACACGGATCTTCAGAAGGGCGAATGCCTTCTGATGTGCTCGGACGGCCTGAGCAATATGGTCAGCGACGGGCAGATCAAAGAGATTGTGGACATGCGCACGGATCTGGAATCCTGCGCGAAGGAGCTCATAAGAGCAGCCAATCACAACGGCGGGAGAGACAACATTGCTGTCGTATTAATAGAACGCGTGTAATAGTTTGGCTCAGCGCTGAACAGTTACAAACGTGGATAGGATGATGAGGTGAAGTAAATTATGGTAAGAATTGGAATGTTTTTAGGAGATCGCTACGAGATTTTGGAAAAAATTGGATCTGGCGGCATGGCTGAGGTTTTCAAAGGAAAGGACCACAAGCTGAACCGTTTTGTGGCGGTAAAAGTACTGAAGGATGAATTTGTGGAGGATAAAAATTTCGTCCGCAAGTTCAAGGAGGAGGCCCAGGCCGCTGCGGCGCTGGCCCACCCGAATATCGTCAATGTCTATGACGTGGGCGACGAGCAGAATATTTTCTATATCGTCATGGAACTGGTGGAGGGCATCACCCTCAAGACTTATATCGAGAAAAAGGGCCGGCTGACCGTCAAAGAGGCGACCAGCATCGCCATTCAGGTGGCTTCCGGCCTGGAGATTGCCCACAACAATCAGATTGTACATCGGGACATTAAGCCCCAGAATATCATTATTTCCCGGGAGGGCAAGGTGAAGGTGACGGATTTCGGCATCGCCAAATCCATTTCCTCCAATACGAATACTGCGGACGCCATGGGTTCCGTGCATTATACTTCCCCGGAGCAGGCCAGAGGTGGTTACAGCGACGCCAAGAGCGACATCTATTCCCTAGGTATCGTCATGTATGAGATGGTGACCGGACGGGTGCCCTTCGACGGCGAAACCACCGTGGTGGTGGCGGTGAAGCATCTGCAGGAGGATATCGTATCCCCCCGTGTCTATGCTTCCGATGTGCCGGTGAGTCTGGAACATATTATTTTGAAATGTACGGAGAAGAGTCCGGATCGCCGTTACGCAAGCGCGGCGGAGCTGATCGCGGATCTGAAGCAGTCCCTGCTTACGCCGGATGTAAATTTTGTAAAAGAGATTGTGCCGGATGGAGCCAAGACTGTAGCTATCACCCGGGACGAGATTTCCAAAATCAAGCGGGAGACCGGACGGATTCCGGCAGCTTCCGATGACGCTGAGTCCAAATACGCTTATCTGGACCGTCTGAACGCGGAAAAGGATGAGGAATATGATGACGAGGAGTATGAGGACGACGAAGACGACGATTACGAAGACGATGATTACGAGGATGACGATTACGACGAAGACGAAGGACGCGGCAAAAAGGGCGGTCTCTTCGGCTTCCTGAAAAAAGAGAAAAAGGATGAGGACGACGGGGACGAGGAGGATGACGACGATAGCGACGGCGGCATTCTGGATCCGAAGATGGAGAAGATCATGACCATCGGCGGTATCGTGGCGGCCATCATCATCGTGATTATCCTGGCAGTCATCATCGGCAAGGTGCTGGGCTTTGGAAAGGGATCCAGTGATAAGACCACAGACGATACCGAGATCGCAGACGTCCTGAACGAGGAGGTGGAAGTGCCGAATCTGCTGGGCAAGAGCTATTCCGAGGCGAAGGAAGAGCTGAACAAGCTGGGATTGGGCATTACGCTGGGGGAGACCAAGTCCTCCGATCAGTATGAAGCAGGCCAGATCGTCAGCCAGAGTGAGGAAGAGGGCACTAAGGTAGATCCAAATACCACCATCGTAGTGGATGTGTGCGGAGACGGCGAGAAAGTGGAGGTTCCCGATGTGAAGGGCTACACCGAGGCCAAGGCCAAGAGCGCACTGGAGGCGCTGGGACTTTCTGTGGATATCTCAGAGGTGACCAGTGAGGACGTGGCAGAGGGTAAGGTTATTTCCACCTCGCCGGCAGCAGGCAAGAAGATTGACAAGAGCAGCGTGGTGACTGTCGTGGTCAGCAAGGGCAAGGAAGCGAATCAGCAGGTAGAGGTTCCGACCATCACCGGCAAGACCGAGTCCAAGGCCAAGGAGCTCTTAAAGGCAGCCGGACTGGCGTCCGGTCAGGCATCCCAGGAATACAGCGATACGGTGGACGAGGGCAATATCATTTCCCAGAGCCCGTCCGCAGGTACCAAGGTAGACAAGAACACCAAAGTCAGCTATGTGATCAGCAAGGGCAAGAATACGGTCCATGTGGGCGATTACAGAGGCTATACCAAGAGCGAGATTGAGAGCAAGCTGGATGGAAAAGGCCTGAAGGTATCTTATACCGACAGCCAGTACAGCGATAAATATGACAAGGGAACGGTTGTGACCCATTCCCCGATGGACGCGGATGTGGCTGCGGGAAGCACCATAAGCGTTACGTTGAGTGAAGGACCGGAGCCGGCGAAGACGGCGAATGTACCGGGGTCAGGCGACAGCGTCAATGAGATTACAAACCGCGGCTTCACAGTGGGCAATATTACTAAGGAATACAGCGACACGGTGGCAGAAGGCAAGATTATCTCCTGTAGCCCCAGCGGAGCCCAGAATCTGGGAACCAAGATCGACGTGGTGGTAAGTCTCGGCGTCTGCACCCATCCCAACGTGGATGCCAATGGCAAGTGCTCCCAGTGCGGCAAAACCGGACTGACACCGACGGTGACTCCGTCTCCGTCCGCAGATCCGTCCCCGTCTGCCGGTGACGGTACCACCCAGTCAGCAGGATCCGGCGGTCAGGCGCAGTAACAGGACGGATTCATGCAGGGAAAGATAATAAAAGGAATTGCCGGATTCTACTACGTTCACGTGGCGGAATCCGGTATCTATGAATGTAAAGCAAAAGGGGCCTTCCGCAACCAGAAGGTAAAGCCCCTGGTGGGGGACAATATCCGACTGGACGTGCTGGACGAAGAAGAAAAAAAAGGTAACATCGAAGAAATCCTGCCCCGGAAAAATGAACTGATCCGCCCGGCCGTAGCCAATATCGACCAGGCGCTGGTTATCTTTGCGGCGGCGAAGCCGAAACCGAACTTCAATCTGCTGGATCGCTTTCTGATTCTGATGCAGTACCAGAAGGTTCCGGCTGTGGTCTGCTTCAACAAGCAGGACATGGTAAATGAGGAGGAACTTAAGCTGCTCCGGGCTACCTACGAGAGCGCGGACTATCCGGTCCTGTTCACCAGCGCGGCGAAGGAGGAGGGCATTCAGGCTATCCGGGAGCTGTTAAAGGGAAAGACCACCACTGTGGCTGGACCCTCCGGTGTGGGCAAATCCTCCCTCATCAATCTCCTGTCCCCGGAGGCGGGCATGGAGACCGGCGACATCAGCCGGAAGATTGAGCGGGGAAAGCATACCACCCGTCATTCCGAGCTGTTTGCCCTGGATAAGGATACATTTATCTGCGACACGCCGGGTTTCAGTTCCATCTATCTGCCGGACATGGAAAAGGAAGAGCTGGGAACCTATTTTCCGGAATTCGCGAAATATGAACCCTTCTGCCGCTTTCAGGGCTGCGCCCACATCCATGAGCCGGGCTGCGGTGTCAAGGAGGCTCTGGAGGAGAAGAAGATCAGCCCCATAAGATACGAAAACTATAAACTTCTGTATGAGGAGTTGAAGGATAAGAGGAGGTATTAGTTATGATCAACAAGTTGTCCCCGTCCATTCTGGCCGCAGATTTCGCAGCGCTGGGAGAGGACATCCGAAAAGCGGAGGAGGCAGGCGCGGAGTACCTGCACATTGACGTGATGGACGGACATTTCGTGCCGAGCCTGTCTCTGGGCTTTCCAGTCATCGAGGCTATCCGGAAGAAATCCGTGGCAGTCTTTGACGTACATCTGATGATGGATAACCCGGATCCGTACATTAAGGCCTTTGCGGAAGCGGGCGCGGATATTCTGACCGTCCATGCCGAGGTCTGCCCGCACCTGAACCGCACCATCGCGGCTATCAAAGAGAACGGTATGAAGGCCTGTGTGGCCCTGAATCCGTCCACATCCTTAAGCGCGCTGGATTACATTCTGGAGGATCTGGATATGGTACTTCTGATGACGGTCAATCCGGGCTTCGGTGGTCAGAAGTACATCGAGAGCTGTACCGCCAAGATCCGTGATCTGCGGAAAATGATGGAGGAGCGCGGACTGGAGATTGACATCGAAGTAGACGGCGGTATCAAGCTGAACAACGTACAGACCGTTCTGGATGCAGGCGCCAACATCATCGTGGCGGGCTCCGCGGTATTCGGCGGCGATATCGAGAAGAACGTGACAGACTTTATGAAAATATTGGGTGAAGCATGAAGACAGTAATCATCAGCGGGGGCAGAATCGAGCGGGATTTTGCCCTGTCTTTTTTGAAAAATGAGATATTTGACCAGATCATTGCCGTGGATAACGGTCTGAAATTCCTCTATGAGAATCAGATAAGGCCCACCTGGATTGTGGGGGACTTCGACACGGCAGCCCCGGAGCTGGTGGAGTATTACCAGACGCAGACTGACATTCCTATCCGCCGTTTTAACCCGGTGAAGGATTCCACCGACAGTCAGATCGCCATCGAGCTGGCCCTGGAGCTGGGAAGCAGTGAAATTACGATCCTGGGCGGCACTGGCACCCGCCTGGATCACGTGCTGGGCAATATCCAGAGTCTGATGCTGGCCAGGAAGAAAGGTGTGTCCTGTATCATTTTGGACGCCTACAACCGGATTCGGCTGATGGACGGAGTGGTCCATCTGAAAAAATCAGAGCAGTATGGAAAATATGTATCCCTTTTGCCCCTGACCACAGAGGTCACCGGTGTGGAGTTACGTGGATTTAAGTACGAACTGACTGACTATACCTTCACCAGCACCGGAAGCGCAGGACTTGGCGTCAGCAACGAAATTACCGCAGAAATTGCGGAAATCCGCATAAAAACCGGAATTTTTGTATTAATCGAGTCTAGGGACGAGCCGAAACGTTTCCCGGAGGACTGAAAAATTAACAGAAATACAAAGTGAAATCCTGGGTTGTCTGCATCGCAGGAACATTTTAAAATGGAAATTCAGGGGAACAGACTTGAAACAGTGTAAAAATGTCGAAAAATCACGAAAAATGTTTGTGCATAATTACTAAAAAATTGGGCAAACTGTAGGGTGCACAAAGATCTGCGGCGGGGATTGACAAAGTAATTACTTGCTGTCATAATACGTCCAACGAAGTGCAAATGTACTTTGTAACAGACTTAGAATACGTATTCAGGCCTAAAGGAGTGAAGAAATAATGCAGACAAAAAAGATTAAGCTGAATGCAACCGAGGACGTACGGGAGTTTGTACGCGGCGCAAGCCAGTGTGATTTTGATGTGGATGTATATTACAATCGAATCCTGATCGACGCCAAGTCCATTCTGGGCGTGCTGAGCATGGACCTGAACCAGATCCTGACCGTGAAATGTCACGGGGAGAACGGTGAGTTCGACCAGGTGCTGGCAAAATTTGCAGTGGCTTAAAACTGACCGATAAAAAGTAAAATACGGCGACAGAAGAAGGAGTCTCCGGCGTCTGAAGGATGCCGGAGACTCCTTCTTCTGTTGTAAACACCTGTTGCCGGGTGTTGTGGCAAAGCGGGGATGCTTCAGGCGATTTTACAGGAGCGTGCTGCTGTGTTACAATACAAAAAGAAACCAAGACGACAGGAGCCGTCAGAGAAAAGACAGGGAGATCGGCACATGGAAGAGATACGGCCGCAGATCCGCATTTCCGTGCGGGATCTGGTGGAATTTATTCTCCGTTCAGGAGATCTGGACAATCGAACAGGTACGAAGTCGGATCTGGAAGCCATGCAGGCCGGGGGACGGCTGCACCGGAAGATTCAACGGCGGATGGGCGCACACTATACCGCCGAAGTAAGTCTTAAATATCTGGTCTCCATGGGCGACTTCGACTGCCTGGTGGAGGGGCGGGCCGATGGGATCTTTACTGAGGACGGGGAGGTCTACATCGACGAGATTAAGGGCATGTACCGGGATGTGGCCCTGATAGAGGAACCCATTCCCGTGCACCTGGCTCAGGCTCTCTGCTACGCTGGCATCTACGCAAGACAGCAGGATCTGCCCCGGATCGGTATCCAAATGACCTACGGCAACCTGGAGACCGGGGAGCTGCGCTATTTCCGGTCTGTGCGGGAGCGGGAGGAGTTGGAGCAGTGGTTCGATGGGCTGCTGCGCCGCTATGAAAAATGGGCCAGATTCCAGTACGAATGGAAGCGGACAAGAAAGGCCAGCATTCAGCCCCTGGAATTCCCCTTCGCCTACCGGGAGGGTCAGCGGGAGCTGGCAGCGGGTGTCTACCGGACCATTGCCAGGGGAAAGCGGCTCTTTATCCAGGCTCCCACGGGCGTCGGCAAGACCATTTCCACGGTATTCCCGGCGGTGAAGGCCGTGGGGGAGGAGCTGGGCGACCGCATCTTTTATCTGACAGCCAAGACTGTGACGCGGACCGTGGCTGAGGAAGCTTTCGGAATCTTAAGGGATCAGGGCCTGCGCCTGAAAGCGGTCACTCTGACAGCAAAGGAGAAGCTCTGCATCTGCGAGACCCCGGACTGTAATCCGGACGCCTGTCCCTATGCCAAAGGACATTTTGACCGAATCAACGACGCGGTCTACGAGCTGCTGACGGCGGGTCCGGACGCCCTTGATCGGGAGACCCTGCTCTCCCAGGCGGAGCGGCACCGGGTCTGCCCCTTTGAGCTGAGCCTGGACACGGCCTCCTGGACCGACGCGGTCATCTGCGATTACAATTACGTCTTCGACCCAAACGTGCGGCTGAAGCGTTTCTTCGGCGAGGGCGTCAAAGGGGATTACCTGTTCCTCATCGACGAGGCCCACAACCTGGTGGAGCGGGGAAGGGAGATGTTCAGTGCGGCTCTCTGTAAAGAAGATTTTCTGGAGCTGAAGCGGGCATTGAAAGGCCGGGATAGAAAGGCCGAACGGCTGCTGGATCGCTGTAACAAGTATCTGCTGGGCCTGAAGCGGGAGTGTGAGACCTGGCAGCTTCATGAGAATCTCGATCCGCTGATTCTGCTGGCGCTGTCCTTATCGACGGAGCTGGATCGCCTGCGGGAGGAAGGGCTGGAGCCGGAGCTGGATGAGAAGGTGCTGGAATTCTGGTTTACCCTGCGGAATTTTTTGAACACAGCGGATCTGCTGGATGAAAATTATGTGATTTACAGTGAAATCGGGGGAAATGGGAATTTTTACCTGAAACTGTACTGCGTGGAGACGGCAGAAAATATCCGGGCCTGTCTCGATAAGGGCCGGGCGGCTATTTTCTTTTCAGCCACCTTATTGCCTATGCCTTATTACAAGCACCTGCTGGGAGCGGAGGACGACTACGCAGTCTACGCCCGGTCGCCCTTCCGGCCGGAGAAGCGATTGCTTCTGCTGGGCCAGGATGTGAGCAGCCGCTACACCCGCCGAAATCGCAGCGAATATGAGCGGATAGCCGCTTATCTGCGGCAAATGAGCGGCGCGCGCCCCGGCCATTACCTGGCCTTTTTCCCGTCCTACCGGATGATGGAGGACGTCTATGCTCTCTATTTGGAGCTGGATGAGGGCCGGACCGAATGCGTGATTCAGCAAAGTGGTATGCGGGAAACAGAGAGGGAGGCTTTCTTAAGCCGCTATCAGGAGCCAGCCGGGACGCGGAGCCTCCTGGGCTTCTGTGTGCTGGGCGGCATCTTCTCCGAGGGCATCGACCTGAAGGGGGAGAGTCTCATCGGGGCTGCCATCGTGGGGACAGGCCTGCCCCAGATCTGCCATGAGCGGGAGATTCTGCGGCAGTACTACGAGGGACGGCAGATGGACGGCTTCGCCTACGCCTACCGCTATCCGGGTATGAACAAGGTTCTGCAGGCCGCAGGCCGGGTCATCCGGACAGAGGAGGATCTGGGCGTGGTGATGCTCCTGGACGACCGGTTCGGGACCGCCGAGTACACGCGTCTGTTCCCGCTGGAGTGGAGTGGCGTACAGGGGTGCCGGAGCCGGGATGTGGGGGAAAAGATAGAAAAGTTCTGGTGTCAACAGGAAAAGAAAGAACGGACATGAATCAAAGAAACACCGGTAAGTAACTTTATTTGGAGATTACTTATCGGTGTTTTTGTATATTGCCTGTATAAGAATCAGAAAGATACAGCAAAAATGCAACTCATTTTACGATGCAGTAAAGTACTCCAGAAACTGCTTTGCCGCCGGGCTCAAGGGCAGCTGCTCACTATGCACCAGCATCAGCTGTCTGCTGGGCAGTTCCTCTGCCAGCGTCAGCGGAAACAGATCGCAGGAATGCTTCGGCAGACAGTAATCGGGCACAAAGGCGATGCCGAGTCCGATAGCCGCCAGGTCCAGAAGCAGGTCATTACTGGACAGCTCGATTTCCGGAACCAGATCCAGCTGATGCTGCTGGAACAAGGTGTGCAGGTACTCGCTGGTGGTACTCTTGCGGTCCAGCATCAGAATCGGGTAGTTCAGAAGCTCCTTGAAACTTAGCTTCTGGTTTTCCAGATTGAAATAATTCCGGTTGGCGATAAAGACATCCTGAAAGCAGCGAACCTTGGTCATGTGTCCCGTATTACCCAAACGGGAATTGGGATAATTTGTAAAAATCAAATCTACCTGTCCGCTCTCCAGGAGATCTACGCAGCCAATGGAGGTATTGTTCGTAACCTTAATATGGATGCCCGGGAATTCCTTGTGGAATCGGCTTAAGTAAGGCACCAGAAAATACCGGCAGATGGTGTCGCTGGCGCCGATGCGCAGCTGGCCGCCGCCCAGGGAATTGGCTTCCATGATCTGATTTTCACCCCGTTTTATCAGGTTGATGGCGGGCTCGATGTGGCGCAGCAGAATCTCGCCCTCGGGGGTCAGCTGCACCCGTTTCGTGCTTCGGATGAACAGGTTCTGGTTCAGCTTCTTCTCCAGAACCTTGATGGACTGGCTCACTGCCGACTGGGAGATGAAGAGCTGCTTGGAAGCCTCCGAGAAGCTAAGCGTCACCGCCACATGGTAAAAGACTTTATAAAGCTCGTAATTAATATCCATCTTCAGACCTCCTGTGCCGGTACCTGTCCGGCCTTATGTCTCCGATGCAGATAGACGGCGCTGCCAACCAGCAGAAGAAGCGCAGTCAGGGAAATGCAGTCGCCCACCCGGTAAAAGGCAGGCATTTCCATGCGGACTGTGATGCTTCCATCGGAAGTATCGGGCAGTGCCACCCGGAGCCGCAGCAGGTCGCCATGGCTGGTGGCGAGCTGATTGCCATCCTGATCATAGACATGGAGATACGGGTAGTAATAAAGGGGAACGTCAATGTAAGCGTCGCCACCGATGGTATTCCGGTAGGAACAGCCGGCGTCAGTGCCGTCCCGGTAGCAGTCGAAAAGCTCCAGCCCCTCGGAACCGTGGAAGGCCGTATCCTGGGCGTTCATCTGACGGACGCTGACATAAGCCCCGTTGTCGCTGATGAGATAGAGCATGTCCGTATCCCGGGCGTGATCCATCTGATTGTCCCAGTCCACAAAGGTATTGGCGCTGTTGGCAAAGTCGCTCATATATTTGCCGGAGGTGTAGAGGAGCAGCACGCCCAGCAGCAGACACAGCATTTTGCGCTGTTCCCTGTTTTCAAAGAAATAATAGATGGCGATAGACGCCGTGATGCCTAAGAACAGGGAGGCAAAGGGCAGAAAGCGGGACGCAAACTGAATCTTTTCCGCAAACAGGTTCAAAAATGAGATGCGCTGAATAGCTTCCCAGGGAAAATAAACAGAGGAAGCGTAGAGGGAAAAGGCTCCCAGGCCCAGGCACCATTTGCCCATATTCATATGGAAGGTGTTCTTATGCTCCTTCCGGAAGCAGAGCAGCACAAAGAGCAGAATGCCTATCAGCAGAAGCAGGCCTACAGAGAAGGGCATCGAACCGGCGAAGCTGGTCCGTCCCAGAGAGTCCGCGGAAGGGTTGTTCAGGGACAGATCGAAAAACTGGGCCGGGTACACGGAATAGGCATAGAGGTTTCGTTCTTCACCCATGACGAACATGGGATAGCGCATATGATCCAGAAACGGCAGGATGAACCACAGGTTCAGAAGAACTGTGGACACGGCGGCCAGAATCAGATGAATGAGCCGATCTACGGCTTTCAGTTTCCGGATATTCCAGAGAGCGAACAGGACACAGAAGCCCAGAGCGAGCTCTGTGGAAATGACGTGGGACTGGAACAGGCCGGTGAAGGCCAGGACCGCAATCCACCATTTCCGGGAATTGCCGAGAAAGAGCTGGTACATGCCAAGCATAAGGAGCGGCAGGAAAAGCGTGGCCAGAACCTCGCCCATGGCTGCCCGGGTGTACAGGTTGATGAGCCGGTACATGGACAGGGTATAGAGCATGGCCGCGATGAGACCGATCCTGCGGGAGCGGGTCAGCTGGGAGAAGGAATAGTAAGCCACCCAGGCTGTAGCCAGATTGACCGCCAGAATCAGCAGATGCCAGCAGCCGATGGGGGACAGTCCCAGGCGGATCAGAAGGGCAAACGGATACAGGAAGAACTCGGAATACATCATGGGGACGCAGTATCCGAAGCCCCGGGCCATGCTGGCGTGGAACCGGATGGGCAGGAGCGAACGACCCAGCTCCTCCGACAGGCTGAACAGGCGTCCATAGTGGAAATACATATCGTGGCCGTAGGGAAGCCAGGGGAAGCAGGTGGGCAGGGAAGCCCAGAGAGCTGCGAAGACCAGCAGGGCCAGCGGCTCCGGGCGCACTTTATGCTTTCTGCGGTATAAGAAGAACAGCGCGGATGCCAGAACCACCAGTCCCGCGTAGATATAGGGATCCTGATAGAGTCCCCGCTGGGACAGCAGATAGACGCTTTCGAAGGTCATGGGCGTCTGGCAGTTTACCCGGAACTGGATGCTCTCCGCGTAGTCCTCGATGGTGAAGTCAAGATGGATGTTTTCACCGTCCACGGGAACTTCGGCGGAAGCCAGAATCTTACCGGTAGTGTTGTCCTCATTGACATAGAGGGGATCGTACACATCCACTGTATTGCCGGGCTCAGAGGATGTCACGTTGAAGGTGACTTCGTAGGTGCCGTGCCGGAAATAGTGACTGCCGGTGTCCAGCACAAAGGAGCCCAGACCGGCAGGAACCTGGATGGTTCCTGCGTCTGTATTCAGGGTTCCGATGAGATCCTCCGGATAGTTCATGGAATCCATGAGAAAAGTCCGCTCCGTATAGTCCTGAAAGGGCATCAGAAGCAGTAAAAGAACAAAAATCAGGGTGATAAGACCCTGGGTTTTCCATTTGCTGAGATGTTTCATAAGCTTCACTCCTGTATCGAAAAATTTCCATAGATAAATGTATTATATCATAGCTTATCCCAAAAAGCTATTAGATAAAGTTATAAATGATTTTAAATCTATTAATTATACTTATGGAATCTTTTGTGTTATGATAAAGTCAGGAATTGTTAGGAAAGGGATAATGTGGTATAATAATACAAACTATGTACGTTATACCGTGCTGAAAATAATTTTAGGAGGTCGGTTATGAGCAACGTAAGAAGAATCTATGTGGAGAAAAAAGACGCTTTTGCCGTGAAGGCGAAGGAGCTTCAGGAGGAAATTCAGAGCTTCCTGGGGATCGGGGATGTGAAGGGCGTGCGGGTACTGATCCGCTACGACGTGGAGAACATCTCGGACGAGGTATTTGAACGTGCCTGCCGGACGGTATTTTCCGAGCCGCCGGTAGATATGTTATATGAAGAGAGCTTTGAGACAGCGCCGGAGTCCCACGTATTCAGCGTGGAGTACCTGCCGGGACAGTTCGACCAGAGAGCAGATTCCGCCGTACAGTGCGTGCGCTTCCTGAAGGAGGACGAGCAGCCGGTGATCCGCACCGCCACCACCTATGTCATCGAGGGCGCCATTTCCGATGAAGAACTGGCTTCCATCAAGAACTACTGCATCAACCCGGTGGATTCCCGCGAGGCAGCCGTAGAGAAGCCGGAGACGCTGGTAACGGTATTTGACGAGCCGGCGGATGTGAAGATTTTCGACGGTTTCTGCGAGATGGACGAGACCGCTTTAAAAGAGCTGTACAGCTCCCTGAATCTGGCCATGACCTTCCGGGATTTCCAGCATATCCAGAATTATTTCAAGGGCGAGGAGCATAGAAATCCGTCCATGACTGAGATCCGCGTACTGGATACCTACTGGTCCGACCATTGCCGTCATACCACCTTCTCCACGGAGCTGACTGACGTAAGCTTTGAGGAAGGCTATTATAAGAAGCCCATCGAGGCCACCTACCAGCAGTATCTGGCAGACCGGGCGGAGATTTTTAAAGGCAGAAAGGACAAGTTTGTCTGCCTGATGGATCTGGCGCTGATGGCTATGAGAAAGCTGAAGGCAGAAGGAAAATTACAGGATCAGGAAGAATCCGATGAGATCAATGCCTGCTCTATCGTAGTTCCCGTGGAAATCGACGGGGAGACCGAGGAGTGGCTGGTAAACTTTAAGAACGAGACCCACAACCACCCGACGGAGATTGAGCCCTTCGGCGGCGCGGCTACCTGTCTGGGCGGCGCGATCCGCGATCCGCTGTCAGGACGTACCTATGTATATCAGGCTATGCGTGTAACCGGCGCGGCAGATCCCACCGTATCAGTAAAGGAGACACTGAAGGGCAAGCTGCCCCAGAAGAAGCTGGTACGCGGCGCAGCCCACGGCTACAGCTCCTACGGCAACCAGATCGGTCTGGCTACCGGCTATGTAAAAGAGATTTATCACCCCAACTATGTGGCAAAGCGAATGGAGATTGGCGCGGTGATGGGCGCGGCGCCCAGAAAGGACGTCATTCGTGAGACCTCCGATCCGGGAGATCTGATCATTCTTCTTGGCGGCGAGACAGGCCGTGACGGCTGCGGCGGCGCAACCGGATCCTCCAAGGTCCATACCGAGAAGTCCATCGAGACCTGTGGCGCTGAGGTACAGAAGGGTAACGCTCCCACCGAGCGTAAGATCCAGAGACTGTTCCGTCGTCCGGAGGTAACCCGTTTGATTAAGAAGTGTAACGATTTCGGCGCAGGCGGAGTATCCGTAGCCATCGGCGAACTGGCAGACGGCCTGAAGGTAAACCTCGACCTGGTTCCGAAGAAGTACGCGGGACTGGACGGTACGGAGATCGCTATCTCCGAGTCCCAGGAGCGTATGGCTGTTGTAGTAGATAAAAAGGACGAGGCAGAATTCCTGAAATACGCTGCAGAGGAGAACCTGGAGGCTACCACCGTAGCTGTGGTAACCGAGGATCCGAGACTGGTGCTTTCCTGGAGAGGAAAGGAGATTGTCAATATCTCCCGCGCGTTCCTGGATACCAACGGCGCTCACCAGGAGACTACCGTAGCGGTAGACCTGCCCACTGAGCAGGATAAATACTTTGTAAGAAATGACGTCGAGGATGTCCGCGCCAAGTGGCTGGATACCCTGAAAGACTTAAACGTATGCTCCCAGAAGGGCCTGGTGGAGATGTTCGACAGCTCCATCGGCGCAGGCAGCGTCCTTATGCCCTACGGCGGCAAGTATCAGCTGACCGAGACCCAGGCTATGGTAGCGAAGCTGCCGGTGCTGAAGGGTAAGACAGACGTGGTAACCATGATGAGCTACGGCTTTGACCCCTATCTGTCCAGCTGGAGCCCCTATCACGGAGCTGTTTACGCAGTCATTGAGTCTGTGGCAAGAATCGTAGCGGCAGGCGGCGATTACAGTAAAATCCGATTCACCTTCCAGGAATACTTCCGCAGAATGACCGAGGATCCCCATCGCTGGAGTCAGCCCTTCGCGGCACTCCTTGGCGCTTACAGCGCGCAGCTGGGCTTCGGCCTGCCCTCCATCGGAGGCAAGGACAGTATGTCCGGTACTTTCAACGAGATTGACGTACCGCCTACACTGGTATCCTTCGCGGTGGATGTGGCCAGCGATAAGACCATCATTACGCCGGAGCTGAAGAAAGCCGGCCATAAGCTGATTCTGGTACAGATTCACAGAGACGCTTACGATCTGCCGGATTATGAGGAGATCAAGAGCCTGTATGGCCGCTTCTTCGAGGACGTAAAGGCAGGACGGATTGTTTCCGCTTACGCTCTGGACGGTTCCGGTCTGGCAGCCGCTGTCAGCAAGATGTCCTTTGGTAATAAACTGGGCGTTCGGATTGAGCACAGCGTAGATAAGAGAGACCTGTTTACCGCAGGCTTCGGCGATATCGTAGCGGAGGTTCCGGCGGATAAGGTGAGCGAGCTTGGCGTAACCTATACCGTAATCGGTGAAGTGACCGAAAGCGGCTTCGCTTACGGCGATATGAAGATCGATACCGAAGAAGCGCTGAAGACCTGGGAAGAGCCGCTGGAGAAGGTATTCCCCACCACCGCAGTGTCAGGAGCCGAGAAGGTGGAAAGTCCGCTTTACAAGGCAGACAGTGTCTATGTATGCAAGCACAAGGTGGCGCGTCCGACCGTATTTATTCCGGTGTTCCCGGGAACTAACTGCGAATATGACAGCGCAAAGGCCTTTGAGCGCGCAGGCGCGGATGTGATTACCAAGGTATTCCGCAACCTGTCCGCGGGGGATATCCGCGAGTCTGTAGAGGAGTTTGAAAAGGCCATCAACCAGGCGCAGATTATTATGTTCCCGGGCGGTTTCTCTGCAGGCGACGAGCCGGACGGCTCCGCGAAGTTCTTCGCGACAGCCTTCCAGAATGCCCGGATGAAAGAGGCAGTTATGAAGCTTCTGAATGAACGGGACGGTCTGGCGCTGGGAATCTGCAACGGCTTCCAGGCCCTGATTAAGCTGGGACTGGTACCCTACGGTGAGATTGTGGGACAGATGGAGAATTCCCCGACTCTGACCTTCAACACCATCAACCGCCATGTCTCCAAGATGGTTTACACCAAGGTAGTGACCAACAAGTCCCCGTGGCTGGCTGGCGCAGAACTGGGCAAGACTTATGTAAACCCGGCTTCCCATGGAGAGGGACGTTTTGTGGCAAGCAAGGAGTGGATCGACAAGCTTTTCGCGAATGGTCAGGTAGCGACTCAGTATGTCAATCCGGATGGCGAAGCCAGCATGGACGAGTATTGGAACGTAAACGGTTCCTACGCAAGCATCGAGGGAATCACCAGCCCGGACGGACGTATCCTTGGCAAGATGGCGCACTCCGAGCGCCGCGGCGACTCCGTTGCCATCAATATTTACGGAGAGCAGGATTTGAAGATCTTCGAGTCCGGCGTAGCATATTTTAAATAAAGGATAATTTATGGATACAAAAAAGTTTGAATATTTTTGCAGCCGCGTGGCAGCAGGGATAGGAATCCTCATTTTGGGATTCCTGTCCCTTTACAGCTTATTTTACACAGAAGAGTTTACCGCCAACAGGACAGAGGAACTGGAGCTTGTAAAGGATCCGGTTGTTCTGTCATTGCTGTCTATGGCGGTCGTCATTTTTCTGCTGTTTTATGCAGCGAAAATCATCCTGAAAGACGAGGCGCACAGAAAGCGCAATACCCGGATTTTACTGGTCTTTTCCTGTGCCTATGTGGGAATCTTCGGTTTTATCTGGGCCTTTTTATGCCATTATCATATGATGTGGGACGGGGAGATGATTTCCTTCTTCGGCAATCAGTTCGCCAACGGCATCAATGATATCAGCGCCCACGACATCGACTACATCACCTCTTACACCCAGCAGTTGGGCATCATCTCGGTTTTGGAGACGCTTTACCGTATCGCGGGCTGGGAGAATTACCGGATGTTCCAGGCGCTGAACGCGGTGGCGGCGTCCTGTCTGGTACTGACTGGGTACAAGCTGACCAGGGAGATCTCCGGACGGGAAGAGACCGGCGTTTATTTCCTACTCCTGATACTGGGCTGCTGGCCTTTGATCATTTATGTACCCTTTATCTACGGCGAGGTACTCTCGATTTTATTTTCCATGCTGTCCATCTATACGATGCTCCTGTATCTCCGGAAGCAGAGAAAACGGGATATCCTGTACATGGCCCTGGCCATCGCGGCAGCCTGCCTGATCCGGAGCAACTGCTATATCGTGCTGGCGGCCATGGCCTGCGTGCTGGTGGTCAAAGCCATCGGTGATAAGAAGATCCGCCACGTGCTGGCGCTGTTCTGCTGTATCGCAGTCTATTTCGTGGGTCATATGGGCCTGATTAAGGTGTATGAGAACCGTCTGGGCGTAGATCTCCGCCATCCCATGCCTTCCATTCTCTGGGTGGCCATGGCGACCCAGGAGGGCGAGGACGGTAAGGAGGCGGGGTGGTACAACGGTCTGGCCTGGGATCTGTTCGTAGATGAAGCGGGCCGGGATCAGGAGGTGGCCACTGAGATGGCGAAAGAGGTCATCGCGGAGTCCATGGAACGGTTCAAGGGGGATCCCGCCTATATGCTGGATTTCTATAAGCGCAAGATTGTCAGCCAGTGGAGTGAGCCGACCTATGCCTGCCAGGTGGAGACCAACCACCGCTGGTCCGAGCGGAGCGCTTTCATGGATCGGCTGTACAAGGGCGACCTGTGGAAGCCCTTCGTGCGGGTGATGGACATCTACCAGTCCCTGATTTACTGGGGCGCGCTGCTGTTCCTACTGTTGATGATTCGAAAGAAGATTCCGGTGGAGAAGCTGGGCCTGATCATCGTGGCTATCGGCGGTTTCATTTTTTACATTTTCTGGGAGGCAAAATCCCGGTATGTATTCCCATATTTTATGATGATGCTTCCCTGCGCCTGCTGCGGTTGGGATCTGTTCATTCAGAAGCTGTCCCAGTGGTGGAAAAAGGGACGGACGCAGGAGCGGGTAAAAGGACTGACCAGTCATCTGGAGGGCTTCGGCGGCAAGGCGATTCTTTTGCTGGCCGGCGTTCCCAGCGCATTTCTGTTCCTGTACAGCCTGGTCTTTACGACTGTCTATGAGAGCAACGATCTGGAGGTACCCCTTCAGAAAATGGATCCGGCGCCTCTGATTCTGCTTTTTGTGGCGGCGGGTCTGGCGGTTCTGTATTTCGCAGGAAAGCAGCTTCTGAAAAAAGAAGAGAACCGGAAGCGGAACCTGAATCTGCTCCTTCTGGCGGTACTGATACACTGCGCGGTGTTCTGTACAGCCTGGAATCTGCTGGCGAAGAGCGCCCTCCGGGCGGATCCCCTGTATATTCACGCCATCGCGGGCGGTTTTGCCACCGGAGACGTGGGGGAGAGCGCCATGGATTATCTCTATACCTATCCCCATCAGGCAGGCCAGGCTTTGCTTCTGGAGCTGGTTTACCGGATATTCGGCTATGAGAATTTCCTGGCTTTCCGGACCCTGAATACACTGGGCGTCCTGCTGCTGGTATTCTGCGGCTATCGGATCACCGGCCTTCTGTATGAAAATGACCGGGCGAAGGTGAACTACCTGCTGCTGGCGGCAGACTGCATCCCGGTGCTCATCTATACCAACGTGATTTACGGCGAGGTGCTGGCCATTGCGGCAGTATCGCTGGCCCTCTGGATGTTCCTTACGTGGCTGCAGGAGAAGAAGCTGTGGCAGTTTGTATGCATGACCTTGGCGCTGGTGTGCGCGGTTTATATGAAAAATAACGCGTTGATTGCGGTGGTGGCCATCGGCATCGTGATGCTGGTGAAAGCCATCGGGGAGCGGAAGCGGCGGCTGGCCCTGTGGCTGGTTCCGCTGGCGGCAGTCATCCTGCTGGCCCAACCTGCCATGACGAAGCTCTACGAGGCACGCAGCGGCTGGCCCCTCTCGGAGGGGATGCCGAAATCTCTCTGGGTGGCCATGGGTCTGCAGGGCGACGGCATGAGCTCCGGCTGGTGGAACGAATTTCCGGATCAGGTCTATAAGGACGAGGCAGGTTACGATGCGGAAAAGGCGGACGAACTGGCAAAGACAGCCATATCTGTATCCCTGGAGGGCTTCAGGGAGAATCCGAAGGCAGCCGCAGTTTTCTTTGTGCGGAAGTTTGTCAGTCAGTGGAACGATCCCAGCTACGGCTGTCAGGTGACTTCCGGCAGTCAGGAGACACCGGCGCTGGCCTTCTTTATGAACGGCTTTCAGTCGCTGATTTTCCTGGGGGCGGCAGGCTTTGCCATCCTCTGGTTCCGACGGCAAAAGAGTATCGAGCAGAGCCTTCCCATGCTGATTCTGCTGGGCGGTTTCCTGTTCCATCTGGCCTGGGAGGTCAAGGGACGCTACGGCCTGTTCTACTTTGTGCTCCTGCTCCCGGCAGCAGCAGAAGGACTGGCAGCCATCTGCGATAAAGCAGAAAAAAGAGTGAAAAAAGAGGAATGACATGAAAAAGATACATTGGACACTGGAGACCCTGTCCTGTAAGGTGGTCTGGTTCCTGAGCACGGTGATTTTTGTGTTGCTTACGGGGACGGGCCTGATCTTTACCAGGTATTTTGCGGCCGATTATAATGGAGAAATTCCGTATGTGAAAATAGCATGCTTTCCGCTGACACTGTTGGCGGCGCTGCTGATTGGCGGCATCATTTATGCGATTGCAGACAGGGTATCGGAGGATGGACAACGTGGGAAAAAACAGGTGCAGTTTATACTGGCGTGCGTTCTTCTGTGGTGTATAGCTTTTGGAACGGCATGGGTATTGCTGGCTGTGAGCACGCCGGTGTCCGATCAGGCCATGGTGACAAGCAGTGCGGAACGGTTCCTGGAAGGGGATTATGGACGACTGGGATACAGTAAATATCTGTATTATTATCCGTTTCAAATTAGTCTGGCAGCCTTCGAAGAACTGGTGTTTTATCTGTTCGGGGTTAATAATTATACGGCGTTTCAGTTACTAAATGTTCTGGAAATTACCGGTACAGTTTATGCAGGGTATCGGATTACAGCATTGCTTTTTGACAGAAGAAAAGTAGAAGTAAGCTATTTGCTGTTGGCAGCGGTTTGCTTTCCGTTTCTAATTTTCAGCGCTTATGTATACAGTGATGTGGTTGCCATTTTTATGTCGGTAGTATTGATATGGCAGACCCTGTCTTTATTGAAAACAGGGAAAAAACGTTATATTCTGGGAATGATTCTTGCGGCCAGTCTGGCGGTGCTGCTGCGCAGCAATAGTCTGATTATTTTGATTGCGGTCTGCTGCGTACTTGTGGTAAAAGCAATTTCAGAAAAGAAATGGATTTATCTGCTTTGTATTTTGCTTATGGGCGCTGGGATTCTGGGAAGCCGCGAGACATTATATCGGTATTATGAAGAAAAATCAGGGATGGAATTAAATGATGGCATGCCATCGGTTCTCTGGATTGCCATGGGTATGCAGGAGGGGGATAAAGAGGCAGGCTGGTATAATGGATATTCCATGTATACATATCAGGATGTGTGCCTGTATCACGGCCCGACGGCAAAAGTGCTTGGAATTGCAGAAATTAAGGCGCGTGCCAAGGGATTTCTGAAGGATCCGCTCTACGCGGTGGATTTCTATTTCCGGAAATTCACCAGTCAGTGGAATGATCCGACGTATGGCTGTTTTATTATGACTCACGCTACGGATCTGGAACGAAATGCCCTGGGTATCAGTATGTATGACGGAAACATCAAGAAGCTGCTGGAGCATTTCATGGATCCCTACCAGCTGCTGATCTACGGCAGCATCCTCTTTCTGCTTTTGTATCGGCGGAAGGAAAAGCGGTCGGTGGAATGGTACATTCTCCTGATCGGCGTACTGGGAGGCGTGTTGTTCCATGAGCTCTGGGAGGCGAAATCCCGCTATGTGCTTCCCTATTTTATTATCATGATTCCCATGGCCGCGGCGGGGCTTTCGGAGCTGGGCGACGCGGTGGGAAGATGGAGGACGAAGGATGAAGCTGTTAAAGCTGGCTGACAGGACCGTATCGGTTCTGGGACTGATTCTGTTCGGAGTTCTGACAGGCTTCAGCCTGTTTCTGACCTCGTATTTTGCGCTGACCTATGAGGAAATCCCCCACACAAAGGGGGATATCTTTCCACTGGTTCTGCTGATCTGTGGATTACTGACCTTTCTGATGTACCGTTTTTCCGGCTGGATGCTGAAAAAGGAAGAGGGGCAGGAGCGCCGCATCCGTATTCTGGCAGGCGCTGTGTGCCTGTACGCCCTGGTTTTCGGTATCTGGTGGGTGGGCGCGGCCAAGTGCCTGCCCCTGGGTGATCAGAATTCAGTCTGCACGGCGGCGGCCCAGTTCCGGGAGGGCAATTATGAGATGCTCACCATCGATTCCTATGAGAAATATCTGTTTATTCATCCCCATCAGCTGGGACTGACCGCGCTCATCGAGCTGACCTTCGCTCTGTTTGGCAATGGCAATTATGTGGCCTTTGAATATCTGAACTGTGTGGGTGCGGCGGTGACCCTGTACGCGGGGTATCGGATTACCCGGGTGCTGACGAATCGGAAGCAGGCCTGGATATATTACCTGCTGCTGGCGGCTGCCTGCTTCCCGCTGCTGTTCTATGTGGTGTTTGTGTACGGTGAGATTCCGTCCATCACCTTTTCCGCACTGGCGATTCTGGGCTTTCTGGAATACCGGAAGCAGGGGGTGGGACAAAAGAGACTGCTGTGGCTGGCCTTTGCCTGCGTCACCTGCGCCCTGGCCTGCCTGGTCCGCAATAACTGCCTCATTCTCCTGCTGGCCTTTGTGCTGATTCTGGTGACGACGGCTCTGGGAGAGCGGAATATCCGGCCGCTGGTGGCCGCGCTGCTTCTGGTGCTGACCTTCGGGGGAGCCCGGACAGCCCTGCGCAGCAGTTACGAAGCCCGCTCCGGCATAGAGTTGAACCGGGGAGCGCCCATGCTGCTCTATGTGGCCATGGGTATGCAGCAGGGCGAGGGAGCGCCCGGCTGGTCCAACGGTTATATCTTACATAATTACTGGGGTGTATCGGATTTTGACTATGCGGCCTCGGAGGCCATGGCGAAGCAGGACATCCGGACTTCGGCCTCAGAATTTGTGCATCATCCCAAGTACGCGCTCCGCTTTTTTGTGGGGAAATTTGCCAGTGAGTGGAACGATCCCACTTATGAATGTTACGCTATGACCCACATCGGTGGGGATGACCCCAGAGGGGCGGTGGCGGACAGCATTTTTAACGGAACACTGCACACCGTTTTTGAATGGTTTATGAATCAGTATCAGAGCCTGATTTACGGCGGCGTATTTCTGTGGCTGCTGTACGGCTTTTGGCGGAAGAAGGATCTGTCTGTATTGGTGCTGATAACCGTCATCTTCGGCGGCTTTCTGTTCCACATGCTCTGGGAGGCCAAGGGGCGGTATATCCTGCCCTATTTTGTGATGATGCTGCCCATGGCGGCCGCGGGACTGTCGGAGCTGTCTGACCGGGTAAACAGCTGGCTTCGAAAACATGGCAAAGTGCCGGACCGGACAAAAGGGTAAGACGGGAGAAAGAGGATGAAAGGTTTTTGGATGAAATACAGGGGACAGCTGCTGGCCACGGTCGTATTGCTTCTGCTGGTGGCCGCAGCGCCCATGCAGACTTATTATGAACGGGAATTCACAGCGCCGGATCTGGAGATCCCCACAGAGGCGGAAAAGAGCGTGCAGCTGACGGAGGACGAGGATCCGGTGCTTAAGGCGGAACCGGGTTTTCAGGGAACCGTGGCTGCAGCGGAGTGTGTAACCCTTCAGCGGGGTACCTATCGGATTCAGGCGGTGGCCTGGTCGGAGGGCGACGGAAACCGACTGGAGATCTACAGCCCCAGACATTTGAATGAGGATAACACCGAGGGACAGCTGGTGGCGGAAAGTGCTCTCGGAAAGAACGGCGAATTACTGGAGACTACCTTTCAGGTCACAGAATCTCTGGAGGATATCAGCTTCCGGGTGTGGTACGATGGGGAGGGGGACTTCAATATTACCAGCCTCTATCTGACCAGCACCGGGCGGATGTATCAGGATCCGTTCATTTTGATGGGACTGATCGTTCTTGCCTCTCTGCTGATTCTTTTGGGACGCATGAAATGGGGCGAGCCGGATCGGGCGGAAAAACGGGCTCTTCTGGTGCTGGGCGTGGCGGTGCTGGCGGCGTCACTGCCGCTCTGCTTCCCCTATGTGCTGGACGGAAACGATCTTTATTACCAGTTCAACCGGATTCAGGGCATTCAGGAGGCAATGAAGAGTGGGCAGTTCCCGGTGAAGCTGCACAGCACCTTCCTACACGGCTATGGCTATGGATCCTCGATTTTCTATCCGGAACTGTTTCTGTATATCCCGGCGATCTTCGGGTGCCTCGGCATGTCGCTGATTGGCTGTTACCGTCTGCTTCTGCTGTTGGTACACGGAGCGACGGCCTTTGTGAGCTACCGTTCCTTCTCAGGTGTATTCCGTTCGAAGGAAAAGGGACTTCTGGCGGCCTTTCTCTACACACTGTCCATCTACCGACTCATCGATCTGTACACCCGGGCGGCCCTGGGCGAGGGCATGGCTATGATTTTCCTCCCTCTTGTGATGTGGGGGATGTATGAGCTGTTCCTGGGAAATGAGAAAAAGTGGTATCTGGCGGCCCTTGGCTTCACCGGTGTGATGCAGTGCCACATTCTGTCCACAGAGCTGGCGGTCTGCTTCGGCGGTCTGTTCGGCCTTCTGTATATCGGACGACTCCGGGAAAAGGGACGGTTCCGGGCGCTTCTTGCAGCGGCGGGCAGTACGGTGCTTTTGAATCTGGGGCTGATGCTGCCGATTCTGCAGCACAGCGCGTATCCGTTCCATGTATTTTCAGTGGAGAGTACCTTGAGCTGGTGGACGACCACGCTGCCGAAGCTTTTTGATGTGCTGATGATGAATCCCACCGAGCGGATGTACGCAGGCCTGGAAAATAGCGGGGAGATGCCCTGTACGGTGGGGCTGGTGCTGCTTCTGGGCGTGGCGGCCTTCCTCTATGTGTGGGTGCAGGAGGAAAAGCGGAAGCAGGATAAGACACTTCGTACCTGCATGATGGCGCTTGTGCTGGCACTTCTTGGAATCTACGCTTCCACCAGTTATTTCCCCTGGGATAAGGTGCAGAGCATCGGTCTTGTCAGCAGGGCGGTGACCACACTGCAGCTGCCCTGGCGCTGCCTGGCCATCTCCACGGCTTTGCTGTGTCCGGTGACGGCGGAGGCAGTCTGGCGGCTGGGCGAGAGGCGGGAGATTCGGAAGCTTCTGTATCTGGGCGTCGGGAGCTTAGGTCTGGCGTGCAGTCTGATTTATGTCAACCGCTATAACGAGGAGGCCTTTCCCAGATATACCTGTCTGAATCAGTATCAGCGGGAGCAGGCCCAGGTGGATGTGATGTATTTTATCGATGTGGAGCACTCCAACAGCTTCCGTATGTGGAACCGGGAGAATATCTTTGTGGCTTCGGAGGGCGTGACCCTTTCCGACTGTACGAGAACGGAGAAGCCGACGGCCGGTTTTACCTATGAGAAGGCGGGCGACGGGGAGAGCTTTGTGGACGTATCCCTGACCTGGTACCCGGATTATCAGGCGGAGCTTGCGGATGGAACAGCCCTTCAGACCGGCGTGGGCGACGGCGGCGTGCTGCGGGTGTACCTGCCGGAGCAGACGAGTGGAACGGTGCGGGTTGTTTACCGGGAGCCCTGGTATATCCAGGGGGGACGGCTGGTTTCCCTGACGGCTTTGGCAGGCCTTTGCATTTTTATTTTCAGACGGAAAAAGAACACAAAGAACGCATAGAATCAGGTGAATCACACATACTAGCGAAGAAGCTTTATGATAACTTTCAGGAGGTATGTGTGCGATGACAAAACTGGACTGTACGGTGAGCAGCTGTCTCTACAATAAGGAGCGGTGCTGCTGCAAGGACAATATCGAGGTATCCGGCCAAAATGCGAAGCATTCCCGGGAAACCTGCTGCCGGAGCTTCCGGGAGCGGGACGCGGGACAGGCCCTGAGCGCGGTGGACATCCCCACGAAAAATACGGAGGTGGCCTGCGGAGCCTGTGACTGTACCTTCAATGAAGATTGCAGATGCACGGCGAAGCACATCGGGATCGCGGGCGGAGCAGCCTGCGAGTGTGGGGAGACGGAGTGCGCTACGTTCCGCTGCAAGTGCGAGTAAGGGGCAGGGAACTGCTATATACGGTAGGAGAATTATGTGGTGCCCCGGGAACCAGATGCTCTCCCAGGGAACTGTGTGGGTTTTTCTGCTCCTCGCAGATGGCCTATACGCACCTGACCGGCAAACTCGGCCCTGAAGGGCCTCAAACAGTGCCTCCTTCAGGTGCTGCCAATCTGCTTGTCGCTTCGAAAAACCCACAGAAGTTCCCCGGTTGAGCACCCGGCCCCCGGGGCAGGCATATAATCTCTCACGACAACATCCCCCCGAAGCACCCTCCGGCCATGCAGAGCAGCAGTGTAGTCAGGAGGCTGGAGGGCGTTCCGGAGAAGCCCTGGCGGGCGGCCAGGGAGATCAGAGCCAGCAGGGCGAAATACAGGAGGCCGCCTGCCGCACCCCAGAGGTACTTGCGGGTTTTCATCATTTTACCCAGGAGAAAGCCGGTCAGAAAGCAGGCCAAAAGGTAAATGGCAGTGATCCCAAGATTTATGACCGCCTCGGACAGACGCAGCTTATAGAGCAGCAGAGCCAGCAGAAGCAGCAACAGCCCGGTGACAATATAGGCGGCCAGCAGGGCCTTCAACAGCCGTAGGGCCGCGCCCTGGTAATGCTTCATTTTATCCATATGAATACCTCCCCACGGGCGGCATCTGCAGGAGCCGCCTTTCTGGTTCAGTATATGAGAGGAAATTTTCATCCATGCATAGAAAAAAAAGCTTTTAAAATCACGGCATTTATGCTATACTGTTCTGTAACTACAGGGCATGATATCCATAAGCCCTGGAAGAAATAAAGTTACTGTCCACAGATGCTGTTCCGCGAGGTGTTTTGGCATGGATATGCCAAAATCCCGAGTTGTGCAAGCGCGAAATTACGCAAATGCGTAATTTCTGTGCATCGCGAAACGTGTTACTGAGAACGGAGTGAGCAGTAACGATAGAGAGACAGGAGGGAAACCAAGATGAAGCATATTCAGACACTGAACACACAGATTCTGCAGAATACCGTGAAAAAAGGTGGCTGCGGAGAGTGCCAGACATCCTGCCAGTCAGCATGTAAGACATCCTGCACCGTAGGAAACCAGACATGCGAGCAGCATAAATAAGGCATTAAAAAAAGCGTTTAGAATACCCCGCCGCTGACGGCGGGGTATTTGATCGCTCAAAGATATTTAAGGAGAAAACATGATACATCGTTATTATAACAATGGATATTATATCGTCCTGGACGTGAATAGCGGCGCGGTTCATGTGGTGGACGAGCTGGCATATGAGGTGATTGGCCTGGTGGACGAGGCCTGTCAGCCGGAGGAGATTGTGGTTCGGTTAAAGGACCGCTGGCCCGAGAGCGATATCCGCGAAGTACTGGAAGATGTGGAGGATCTTAAAAAACAGGGTGTCCTCTTTACAGAAGATACATACAAGGACAAGATCATTGATTTCAAGAAGCGTTCTACCGTAGTGAAGGCCCTGTGTCTGCATATTGCCCATGACTGTAACCTGGCCTGTCGCTACTGCTTCGCGGAGGAGGGCGAATACCACGGACGCAGAGCGCTGATGACCTATGAGGTAGGAAAGCAGGCGCTGGACTTCCTGATTGCCAATTCCGGAAGCCGCCGGAATCTGGAGGTGGACTTCTTCGGAGGCGAGCCGCTGATGAACTGGCAGGTGGTAAAGGATCTGGTGGCCTATGGACGGGAGCAGGAGAAGCTTCACGATAAGAAGTTCCGTTTCACGCTGACCACCAACGGCATCCTCTTAAATGACGAGGTGCAGGAGTTTGTCAACAAAGAGATGAGCAACGTAGTCTTAAGTATCGACGGACGAAAGGAAGTCAACGATAAGATGCGTCCTTTCCGGAACGGGCATGGCAGCTACGATATCATTGTTCCCAAGTTCCAGAAGCTGGCGGACAGCCGGAACCAGACGAATTACTATGTGCGCGGTACCTTTACCCACAACAACCTGGATTTCTGTGAGGACGTGCTGCATATGGCAGATTTAGGCTTCAAGCAGGTGTCCGTAGAGCCGGTTGTAGCGCCGCCGGAGGAGGATTACGCTATCCGCGAGGAGGATATCCCCTTTATCTGCCAGCAGTACGATAAGCTGGCGGCTGAGATGGTGAAGCGTCACGGCAAGGAAAATGATTTCAACTTCTTCCACTTCATGATTGACCTGACCGGAGGCCCCTGTGTATACAAGCGTCTGTCCGGCTGCGGATCCGGAACCGAGTACCTGGCTGTGACTCCCTGGGGCGATCTGTACCCCTGTCATCAGTTCGTGGGAAATGAGAAGTTCCTCATGGGAAATGTCTGGGACGGCGTGAAAAATGAGGAGCTCCGCGATGAATTCAAGTGCTGTAATGTCTACGCAAAGGAGAAATGCCAGAAGTGCTTCGCCAAGTTCTACTGCAGCGGCGGCTGCGCGGCCAACTCCTACAATTTCCATGGAAGTATCAACGACGCTTATGACATTGGCTGCGAGCTTCAGAGAAAGCGTGTGGAATGCGCGATTATGATTAAGGCAGCTACGGCTGGACAAGGAGAATAAAGAATCATGAAGAAGAATACAGGAATCATCAGCCTGATTTTGACTGTGGCAGTGACAGCGGGACTGCTGGCACTGGCTGCCGTAGGAGTGGGCGAGAACAAAACAGGAGCCGCAAAGAACATTCCGCTGGGTCTTGACCTGGCAGGCGGCGTAAGCATTACCTATCAGGCAAAGGGAGAGACGCCCAGCGCCGAGGAGATGAACGACACCATCTACAAGCTGCAGAAGCGTGTGGAGGGCTACAGCACCGAGGCGCAGGTTTATCCCCAGGGAGACAACCGGATCAACATAGAGATTCCGGGCGTGACCGACGCCAACGCGATCCTGGAAGAACTTGGAAAGCCTGGCTCTCTTTCCTTCCAGGATATGTCCGGTAACGAACTGCTGTCCGGAACGGATATCAAGACGGCAGAGGCAAAAACCTACAAGGACAATCTGAACAATGTCGATTATGAAGTGGCTCTGACTTTGACGGACGAGGGCGCCGAGAAGTTTGCGGAGGCGACTGCGGCTAATATCGGTTCCCGCATTGCCATCGTATACGACGGCGAGACCATCAGCGCGCCCACCGTACAGAATGCTATCACCAACGGTAATGCAGCCATCACCAATATGGAGTCCTATGAGGCGGCTGAGCAGCTGGCTTCCACCATCCGCATCGGTTCCCTGAAGGTGGAGCTGGAGGAGATCCAGTCCAAGGTAGTAGGTGCGCAGCTCGGCGCTGACGCTATCCGTACCAGTCTGCTGGCCGGAATCATCGGCTTTGCGCTGGTTGTAATTTTCATGATTGTGATGTACCGTCTGCCGGGTGTGGCTGCCGGTATTGCGCTGACCTCTTACGTGGGTCTGACACTGGGACTTTTAAATGCCTTTGAGATTACCCTGACCCTGCCGGGTATCGCAGGTATTATCCTGGGTATCGGTATGGCCGTGGACGCCAACGTTATTATCTTTGCCCGTATCCGGGAGGAGATTGGCGCAGGCAAGTCGGTAAAGGGTTCTATTAAGACGGGCTTCCAGAAAGCGCTGTCCGCTATCCTGGACGGCAACATTACTACGCTGATTGCGGCGATTATCCTGAGCCTGAAGGGCTCCGGATCGGTTAAGGGCTTTGCCCATACGCTGGCTTTAAGTATCGTGGTTTCCATGTTTACGGCCCTGGTGATAACCAGACTGGTTATGAACGCGTTTTACGCGCTGGGTCTTCAGGATGCGAAGCTTTACGGTATTCAGAAGGAGCGTAAGACCATAAACTTCCTCAGCAAGAAAAATATCTGCTTTGTGATTTCCGCAGTGCTGATTCTGGGCGGACTGGCAGTGATGGGCGTGAACGGATCCAAGGGTAAGGGCGCGCTGAATTACAGCCTGGAGTTCCAGGGCGGTACCAGCATTACCATTCCGATGAATGAGGCCCTGTCCATTCAGGAGATCGACGAGACTGTGAAGCCGGTGGTAAGCGAGGTTATCGGAAGCAATGAGATTCAGGCCCAGAAGGTAGACGGCAGCAACGATGTCATCGTGAAGACCAGAGCCCTGGATCTGGAGACCCGAGAGGCCCTGTGCCAGGCTCTGGTGGAGAAGTTTGACGTAGATGAGAATCAGATCGCTATCGAGAACATCGGTGCGGCAATCAGCAGCGAGATGCGTTCCGACGCCATCACCGCTGTACTGCTGGCAGCCCTGTTCATGCTGCTGTACATCTGGTTCCGGTTCAAGGATATCCGGTTCGCGACCAGCGCGGTGGCGGCTCTTCTGCATGACGTGCTGGTGGTACTGGCCTTCTATGCAGTGGCAAGACTGTCTGTGGGCAGCAACTTCATTGCCTGCATGCTGACCATCGTAGGTTATTCCATCAATGCTACCATCGTCATCTTCGACCGGATCCGTGAGAATCTGGCAGTAGCTGGACGGAAGGCGGATCTGCAGGAGCTGGTAAACCGCAGCATCACCCAGACCCTGTCCCGAAGCGTCAATACCTCTGTGACGACCTTTATCACCGTTGCAGTGCTGTATGTGCTGGGCGTCGCGTCTATCCGTGAGTTTGCCCTGCCCCTGATGGTAGGTATCGTCTGCGGCGCGTACTCCTCTGTATGTATTACAGGCGCGCTGTGGTATGTGATGAAGACGAAGCTGGGTAAGAAGAACTAAACTTTTGCGGGAATTTTATATTGAGGAAAAAGGGGATGTGAAAAAACTTAATTGAGTTTTTTACATCCCCTTTTTTCGAACAATTTCTTTCGTGTCACGAAAGAACTTCCTGCACCCTACTTGCCCATGTATTGTAACTTATTGTATTATAATCCTACAATGGCACTTGTGAGAAGTCACCAGGATTGGTTTACTTAACAAAACGAGCGTGCTATAATTTTATAATGAGTTTTTATAATTGCAAGCGTTGATATGAACTGCACGGAGGATGATATCTTGGAAATTATACCGGATAGTTCAGACAATGGGACGGATGAATAAGTGCTGTAAGGAGGGGAAGAGTATGAGCAAAAACGAAATCACCTCGATTAACCAAAGTTTTCTGGAAAATGTTTCCGAGGTTCTGGCACAGGCCAGAAAGAATGCCAAAACTGCCGTAAATCTCGCTATGGTCTATGCTTACTATGAAATTGGCAGAATGATTGTGGAAGAAGAACAGAACGGTCAGAACAGAGCCGCCTATGGAAAGCAGATTTTGCAGGAACTGTCCCAATATCTTAACGGGAAATTCGGGAAGGGATTTTCAACGACAAATTTGAAGCAAATGCGGCAGTTTTACACGGTTTATTCGCAGGATCAAATCAGTCAGACACTGTCTGACCAATTCAAGAACCTTCCTGCGGTCAGCACCGGCAGAAAGTTTTATCTGAGCTGGTCTCATTATCTCAAGCTCATGCGGATAGACAACATAGACGAGCGCCATTTTTATGAAATTGAATCCGTAAAAAATGATTGGAGCCTTGCTGAGTTGAAACGGCAATATGGCAGTTCACTCTATGAGCGCCTTGCCCTTAGTACGGATAAGGACAAGGTTTACCGTTTGGCGCTGGAAGGACAGAAGGTTGAGAAAGCGGAAGAGGCGGTCAAAGACCCGTATGTATTGGAGTTCCTTGGCCTGAAGGAACTGCCGGAATATTCCGAGAGCGAGTTGGAGAATCGTATCATCGACCATTTGCAGCAGTTCCTGCTGGAGCTTGGCACCGGCTTTGCCTTCATCGGAAGGCAGGTACGGTTTACGTTCGACGAAGAGCATTTCATGGTGGATTTGGTTTTCTACAACCGTCTGTTGCGTTGCTTTGTTCTGTTTGATTTGAAAATCGGCGAATTGAAGCATCAGGATATTGGCCAGATGCAGATGTATGTTCACTACTATGACCGGAGAGTGAAACTGCCGGATGAGAATCCAACGATAGGAATTATACTTTGTAGAGACAAGAACAATGCTGTTGTAGAAATGACTTTGCCGGAGGATAATACGCAGATTTTTGCAAGCAAATACGAGACAGTCCTGCCGAGTAAGGAAGCTTTGCAAAAACTGTTGGAAGAACAATTATCGGATGAGAATGGAAGCGAAGACGATGATACATACGAAATATGAGTTACGGGAGATTGTGCATATATGAAGGAACAGTGGATCGAAGCCCCCAGAATCGAAGGCAATCAGGAGCTGGCGGAGAAATTCGGGGTAAGTCCCATGGCCATGCGTCTGATCCGCAGCCGGGCGGGCTTAAGTGAAGCGGAAGTCCGGGCCTACCTTTACGGTACTCTGGACGATCTGGCGGACGCCCGGCGGATGAAAGGCATGACGGAGGCCGTGGAGCTGCTACTTCGGAAGATCCGGGAGGGCGCGCCGATCCGTATCATCGGCGATTATGATATCGACGGCGTAAACGCCACCCACATTCTGGTGACAGGCTTAAGAAGAGCCGGCGCAAGGGTAGATACGGTGATTCCCGACCGACTGAAGGACGGCTACGGCATCAATGAGCACCTGATAGAACAGGCGAAGGAGGCAGGTATCGACACCATTGTCACCTGCGACAACGGTATCGCCGCAGCCAAAGAAATCGCCTATGCAAAAGAACTTGGCATGACCGTTATCGTCACCGACCACCACGAGATCCCCTACCGGGAGGAGCCGGACGGCACCCGCACCACGATTCTGCCTCCGGCGGACGTGATCGTGAATCCGAAGCAGGCAGACTGTCCTTATCCCTATAAGAAGCTCTGCGGAGCGGCCGTGGCCTGGCGGCTGGTGGAGGTACTCTATCAGGAGGCGGGGGTTCCCCGGGAAGAATTTCTGAGACTGGCCCAGTTTGCGGCAGTGGCCACCATCGGCGACATCATGGATCTGACCGGGGAAAACCGGATTCTGGTAAAATATGGACTGCGGCAGCTGGAGCAGACAGACAACCCCGGTTACCGGGCTCTGTTGGCGGTCAACGGCCTGGAGGGGAAGAAGCTGACCGCCTACCATATCGGCTTTGTCATCGGCCCCTGTATCAACGCCAGCGGACGCCTGGACACGGCGAAGCGAGCCCTGGAGCTTCTGGGCGCCGGAACCGCCGCAGAAGCAGAAAAGCTAGCGGGCGATCTGAAAGCCCTGAACGATAGCCGGAAGGATCTGACGGCGAAGGGAACAGAAGAGGCTATCCGTCTGGTGGAGGAGACAGAGCTGGGAAAGGATCGGGTGCTGGTGATCTATCTACCTGATTGTCACGAAAGTCTGGCAGGGATTATCGCAGGACGGATCCGGGAGCGGTATTTCCGTCCCTGCTTTGTGCTGACCGACGGGGAGGAGGGTGTGAAGGGCTCAGGCCGTTCGATTCCGGGCTACCATATGTTTGAGGAAATGACGAAGGTGGCGGAATTATTTACCAAATTCGGCGGCCACCCCATGGCGGCGGGCCTGTCCATTCCCACCGAAAACGTGGAGATTTTGCGGAAACGCCTCAATGAAAACTGCCGTCTGACCGACGAGGATCTGGTTCCGAAGCTGCCCTACGACGCGGTCCTGCCCATTCAGTACGCAGGCGAGCAGATCATCCGGGAGCTGGAGCTTCTGGAGCCCTTCGGCAAGGAAAACGACAAGCCTCTGTTCGCGGCGGCGAACGTCCGGGTGAAAAGCGCCCGTATCATCGGCAAAAACCGCAATGTGTTGAAGACCGTTCTGGAGGATGCCAAGGGCAGCCGACTGGAGGGCATCAGCTTCGGCGACGTGGAAGCTGATTTGAACTACATAGAAAGCAAAGATACCGTCTGCCTGCTCTACGACCCGGAAATCAACGAATTCCAGGGCCGGAGAACCGTACAGGCAGTCATCGAGAGCTGGAGATAAAAAACGACGGATCTGGTTCGTGAACATATAAAATGTAAGAAAATAGAAAATTAACAGATTAAATTGTTAAGATTGCACAAAAACAGATAGAAATCACGAAAAAGGGTTGTATACGGAAAGAAGATGTCCTATAATACCCCTTAGCTTCAAAAAACAAAAGAAAGACAATAAGAGGGAAAATGTTATGACAGCAAACAGGAAGGTAACAGCGCGTTACGCGGAGATTGCTCAGTTCTTGGGCCTGCATTTTAACGAGGAATTCTGTGTGGCTTATGGAGAAAAAGACGGATTTACACTGCGCGTCAGCGGTCTTGATACTGGCAGGGGTATCGAGTACGGTATGGTCTGCATAGCGGTCGGTGTGGCTGAGAACGGCGTGAAGTTTGAACAGAATAAACAGTTCCGCAAGGAACATCAGACTGTAGACAAAACGCTTTTGGTCAGCACTCCAGAAGCGTTTTTCTTGTTTTGGGTTCAAAAAGTGTGTACTTGATCAATAATAAACAC